>NZ_JARWOV010000313.1 GCF_029868855.1 Nocardia carnea
CCCGCGGGGGGGGGGCGGCGGGGGGGGGCGCCCCCCACAACCCGCCCCCCCCCCCCCGGGGGGGGGCCGCCGGCCCCCCGAGCCGGTGCGCGCGCCGCCGCCTGGAAAGCGGATTCCTCCGCTCGGCTGAGCGCATCCAGACGCCAGTGACTGCCGTGCCGGTGCACCGCCGTTGCGACGAAGGTCCGCTGGCTGGCCACGCCGGGAAGCGTCTCGAGATCGTCGAGCACGTACCGGGTGAGCGCGGCGAGATCCTCGGTGATGACGGTGAGGAGGATATCCCGTCCGCGCGTCGACTCTTCGACGGTGACGGCCCGCGGATCCGCGCACGCGGCGTCGACGACGGCCCGCCGGGCGCCGGGTAAACAGTCCACCTCGACCAAGGCGAGCGTGACCCGCCGATAGCTGCCGCCCGGGTGGGCCGTGATCCACGCGAGTCCGCGCTCCCGCAGCTCGGCCCACCTGGCGGCTTCGCCGGCCGCGGTCGTGCCCAGGATGCGTGCGGCCTCGGCCCACGATATCCGGGGAGCGACCTGGAGACCGTGGAGTAGCCGCAGCTCCTTCTCGTCGAGTACCGGATGCACGGAAATCATCGAACCGAACTTCCTGTTGCACGAATCCACCCAAATCAAGCCATCGTATCTCGCCGGATCGCATACTCGCTCTTCTCAGATGCTCGGAGGACACAATGACTGCGCTCGACGAACGCCTACGCCATGCGTGACGTCGTCGTCCGGCTTCGGCGCTCCCGGCCGGAGCTCGGTCTGCACCTGCCGCGTACGCAGGAAACGATGTCGGCCGCACTCGACGGCCTGCCGCTGGAAATCTCGACGGGTGGGCGGCGATGTCCGTCACGGCTGTGCTGCGCCGGAGCGGTGCCGTGTCCGGCCGGTGCCCGGTCCTGCTCCGAGGGGATACGGAGCCGATCCGGACACGGCGCCGTTCGACCGCAGCGGACAGGCGATCTTCGACGAAGCGATGCTTCCCTTGGTGTGGCCTGCTCGCGGAGCACGCATTGCGCCGTCCCCGCACCGTGGGTGTCCCCCGGAATTTCCGGCGGCAGACGTGGGCCGGCCGGACATTCGGGGCTCGGGTTCTCGACCGGTTACGTCGTCCTGTTCGTGCTGGTGGCAGTGGCGACTCTCCGCGGACGTGGGCCGACGTGACCACCCTTCACCAGGTGGTTCCCAAGAGGATGAGGAAAGCTGACGATCATGACACCGCTCGATATGCTGGCTGACGGCGTCACGGTCGTCGATCTCGCGCAACCGTTCGAGGTCGGTATGCCCGCATCGCCCACCCACCCGCCCTTCGAGTTCGCGCTGCGCCACCGGCACGGTGACTTCTCCTATCCGGACGGATTCACCGGTTCGCACGAAATCATGGTGCTGGGCGGACACGTCGGCACCCACCTGGACGCGGTCAGCCACGTCGCGGTGGACGGCAAGCTCCACGGCGGAGTTCCGGTCGCGGCAGCGATGCACGCGGGCCGCTATCGCACTCACGGCATCGACCAGGTGCGTCCCCTCGTCTGCCGTGGAGTGCTGTACGACGTGCCACGCAGCCGGAAAGTCAGGCGTCTGGAGGCGGGCACGGCCGTGGGGGTGGCGGATCTCGCGACCGGACCCGAGCCGAAACCCGGCGACGTAGCACTGATCCGGACGGGGTGGGCGCAGCTTTGGCACGATTCGCGGTCCTACGTCGGCGACGATTCCGGTGTACCCGGCATCGATCTGGGCGCCGCGGAATGGCTTGCCGGACATGGTGTCGCCGCCGTCGGCGCCGACACCATCGCCCTCGAACATCGCCCACCCGGCCCCGAACCCGCTCCGCTGCCGGTTCACCGGCTACTCCTGCACGAACACGGCATCAATCTGATCGAGGTGATGGCTTTGGAAACCCTGTCCGAGACGCTGGCGTCCGCCGGCACCGCGGAATTCCTCTTCATCGGCGCACCGCTCAACGTGGTGGGCGCCACCGGAGCGCCGATTCGCCCGCTGGCGGTGGTCGGCGTATGAGCGGCGACACGATCCAGTTGGGAGACGTGACGGTGACCCGGGTGGTGGAGTGGAGCGGGTCGATCAAGACGGTGAGCGCTTTCGTCCCCGACAGCACCCCGGAAGGCCGCGCGGCACTGGCCCCGGAGTTCCGCAACCCGGACGACGACGCGTATTACTGCGCGATCCAGAGTTGGGTGTTGCGCAGCGAAGGACGCACGATCGTCGTCGACACCGGCGCGGGCAACGACCGGGAACGTCCACAGATTCCGCAATTCGACCACCTCGAGACCCCGTTTCTGGATAATCTCCGCCGCGCCGGAGTCGAGCCCGAGGACGTCGACCTGGTGGTGAACACCCACGTCCACTACGACCACGTCGGCTGGAACACCCGGCTGGACAACGAGGAGTGGGCACCGACGTTCCCCAACGCTCGTTACCTCATTCCCCGCACCGACCGCGACTACTTCGATCCCGAGAACGAACACCGCCGTCCCCCGGTGTACACCGACGCCGACCGCCTGCGTCGCCGAGGCAGCCACCTCGTCTTCGCCGACAGCGTCGCACCGATCCTCGAGCAGGGGCTCGCGACGTTGTGGGAGGACAGGTACACCGTCGACGGGAACCTGACGTTGACGGCGGCGCCCGGGCACACGCCCGGATCGTCGGTTCTCGAGCTGAGTTCCGGCACGGACCGGGCGTTCTTCGTCGGAGACCTCCTGCACAGCCCGGTCCAGGTGGCCGAGCCGGCGGCCAACAGCTGCTTCTGTGAAGACCAGGCCGAAGCGCGCGCAACGCGTTCCCGGTTACTCGGCCGGGCCGCCGATACCGGTGCGTTGGTCGTGCCGGCGCATTTCCCCGGCCGGGGTGCCGCCGAGGTGCGCAGAACGGGGCAGACCTATGAGTTGCACAACTGGGCCGCCTTCGAACCTCCGATCATGGCGGGCTAGTGGGCGATCAGCTCTGTGTCCTCCTCGCCGCGGATATCGTTCTCACCGCGACGTGCCGGACAGCGCGCGTGTCCGCGGACCGTCCGCCCCCGTCGCCGGCCGACGGCCGCGGATTCTGCGGACCAGACCGAGGAGGACCGACCGCAGCACCTCGGCCCGGCGGCTGGACGGGACGAACATCTGCTGCTTGAGCCGCGCGATGCGCTGGTGCTTGGTGATGAACGAACGCAGGTCGGTCTCCCAGGTGTCCAGCGCGGCGGCGAGGTCGCCGGGGTGTTCCCGCAGGGCCGCGCTCAATGCGGCGCCGCCACGCAGCGCGGATGTGGCGCCCATGCCCGAGTAGAGGTTCATGCACCACGCCGCATCCCCCGCCAGCACGACCCGTCCCCTGCTCCACCGCGGCATCCGCACCTGGTGCACCGAGTCGAACAGGTGGTCGGGAGCCTCCTCCAGGGAGTCCAGGACGTGCCGCACCACGGGATCGTCCATTCCGGAGAAGACCGAGCGCAGCCGCTGAACCCGTGACCCGCTGAACTGCTCCTGGATGTCTGTCGTCCGGTAGGTCAGCAGCGCGGTGGGTGCGTGGTCGGCGAACCCGAACACCCACACCGCCCGCTTCGCGCGCGTCATGATGATGCTGTCACTCGCCTCGTACGACGGCACCTGCTCCTTCAGTTGAAAGGCGCAGATCATCGCGTTCCACGCGGTCAAATAGTCCTCGTCCGGGCCGAACACGATGCGGCGCACGCTCGAGCGCATCCCGTCCGCGCCGACGACCAGGTCGAAGCTCTCCCGGTACCGCGCTCCGGTGTCGGCCGTCTCGAGCAGGACCTGCACCTCGGCAGAGCCCTCGGTGATCGCGACCGGAGTGGTCCCGAACCGCACCTCGACGCCGGTGATGTTCTGCCACAGCGCGGCTTCGATGTCCCCGCGCAGCACCGCTGCCGGCTCCCCGGGCTGATCCAGGAATCCCAGGGCCGGTCTGCGCCTGCCCCGGCGATCCACCGACCACGAATGCGTACCGGCGGCCCGTTGTGGGTTGCGGGTGTGCAGATCGTCGGCGATGCCCAGCTCGACCGCGGCCTGCCGGCCCTGCGGGAACAGCCCGACGAAATAGCCCCCGGTACGCCGCTCGGGCGCCCGTTCGACGATCACCGGCGTCCAACCGGCCCGCCGCAGTCCGATGGCCGCGGACATCCCGGCGATCCCGAGCCCGACCACCAACGCCCTCTTCCGCATGGCCGTCACCGCGTCGCGCCGGACGGGACGGCGGCCGCCGCCGCGGTGTACTCCGCTGCCAGCTGGCGATGGACGACCCTGCGGACCAGCTCGAGAACGCCGGAAACCAGCACCTGGACCGGGCGACTCGACGGGACGAACCGCTGTTGCTTGATCCGTGCCGAGCGCCGCTGGCGGGTGATGTAGGGACGCAGGCCGGTCTCCCAGGCATCCAGCGCGGCGGCGAGGTCGCCGGGGTGTTCCCGCAGGGCCGCGCCCAGTGCGGCGCCGCCGCGCAGCGCGGACGAGGAGCCCATGGCCGAGTAGGTGTTCATGCACCAGGCCGCGTCCCCCACCAGCACAACCCGCCCCGTGCTCCACCGGGGCATCTTCACCTGGTGGATCGAGTCGAACACGTGGT
This sequence comes from Nocardia carnea, assembly GCF_029868855.1. GTDB lineage: Bacteria > Actinomycetota > Actinomycetes > Mycobacteriales > Mycobacteriaceae > Nocardia > Nocardia carnea_A. The sequence continues at coordinate 4,587 of NZ_JARWOV010000313.1, forward strand.
CGGGGGCCCGGTCCAGGGAGTCCAGGACGTGGCGCACCACGGGGTCGTCGTCCATCCCGGAGAAAGCCGCGCGCACCTGCTCGATCGACGGTGCGGCGAACCGGTCCGGAATGTCCTCGGTGCGGTAGGTCAGCCATGCGCAGGGCGCGTGGTCGGCGAGTCCGAACACCCACATCGCGCGCTTGGGGCGCGTGACCATGACGCTGTCGCTCGCCTCGAAGGAGGGCACTTGCTCCGCCATCTGGAACGCACAGATCATCGCCTTCCAGTTCGCCAGATAGTCCTCGTCCGGACCGAACACCATCCGGCGCACGCTCGAGCGCATCCCGTCCGCGCCGACCACGAGATCGAAGTCCTCGAGGTACCGCTCGCCGGTGCCGGCGTTCTCGAGCAGGACTCGCACCCCGCCGGCGGTCTCGGTGATGTCGACCGGTGTGGTCGCGAACCGCACCTCGACCGCGGCCTCGGTCCCGTGGCCGGTGATGCCCTGCCACAACGCGGCCTCGATGTCGCCGCGCAGCACCGCTGCCAGCCCGCTGGGCGCGTCCAGCAATCCCAGCGCCGGCTTCCGCCTGCCCCGGCGATCCACCGACCACGAGTTCCCGCCCGGTCGCCATTCCGGGTTGCGGGTGTGCAGGTGCTCGGCAATCCCCAGGTCGGCCGCGGCCTGCACACCCTCCGGGAACATGAAGATGAAATAGCCCCCCGTCCGGCGGTCGGCTGCTCGTTCGACGATCACCGGCGTCCAGCCCGCCCGGCGCAGCCCGATGGCCGCGGACATCCCCGCGATCCCGAGCCCCACCACCAGTGCCCTCTTCTGCATGGCTTTCCTCTCTCCGATCACGTTCTGAGGGATCGGCGGCTCAATCCGGCACGATGACGGCGCGGCTGCGGCCGGTGTGTGCCCACGCCTCGCCGACCCGGCTCAGCGGGAACACGGTGTAGGGCAGCTGCAGGGACCCGTCGGCGAAGCGGGCCATGACCTCGGGCGCCTCGGCGAGCATCTCCTCGGCGGACCGCGATCCGACACCGCTTCCCGTGATCCGGATCCGCCTGCTGCGCAGCAGGTCCGCGGGCAGCGAGGCCGCCACGCCCGCGAGCGAGCCGATCTGCACGTAGGCCGTGTCCGCCTCGGCGTCCTCGCCGCTGCGGCCCAGCACGGCGAAGGTGACCTCGGCGACGGGCCCCCACAGGTAATCCAGTACGAGACCGGGCGACGTCTCGCCCACCGCATCGGCCAGGGCCTTCTCCATGCCGTCGGGCCCGTCGTGGGCCAGCGACACGGTCGTCGCTCCCGCACCGCGCAGCCGCTCCAGCGTCTCCGGATCGCGCCCGGCGGCGATGACCCGCTCGGCCCCGAGCGCCAATGCCCCCTGCACTGCGAGGCTGCCCGACATTCCCGTGGCGCCCAGTACCAGCACGGTGCCCAACGTCCCCATTTCCTTGCGCCGCGCGGTGAGGACCATCCAGCCCGAGAGACCGGGGTTCATGCCCGCGGCGATCGCGAGTGGATCTGCCCCCGCCGGGACCTCCGCCTGGAAGGGCGCGATCAGCCGCTCGGCCATCGTCCCGAAGGGCGGACGCGCGTATCCGGTGTAGACCAGGCGTCCGTCGCCGGTGCGAGCGACCGCGTCGATGCCCGGCACCAGCGGATACGTCATCTGCCCGTGGCCGTAGTGCCGCCCGGTGGTCAGCCCGCGAACGATGTGGTGCAGGCCGGCGCCGACGAGGTGTAGCGGCTCGTGACCGGGCGGGACCGTCGGCTCGGGGAAGTCGCTACAGACAGGTGATGTATCGGGGGTGGTGACAACCGCAGCACGCATCGGATTCTCCTTAACTAAGTTCAACGCTATGGTCAGCGTCCCTTAACAGTGTTAAATTGTCAATATGACCAAGGGCATCACCCGGGAACGGATCATCACGGCGGCACTCGAGCTCCTCGACGATCAGGGCATGGACGCCGTCACTGTGCGCGCCCTCGCCTCCCGGCTCGACGTCCGCGCCCCCGCCCTCTACTGGCATGTGCGCGACAAGCAGGAGCTGCTCGACGAGATGGCCACCGAGGTCATGCGCCGCGTGAGCAGCGCCTTCGCCGCGGTCCCACCCGGCGACGGCTGGCGCGACGATCTCACCGCCTACGCCCGCGTCCTGCGCTCGGAGTACTTGCTCCATCGCGACGGAGCCCGCGTCTTCAGCGGCACCCGGATCACCGACCCGAACGTGGTCCGCATGAAGGAGCCGTTGTTCGAACGCTGGGCCGCAGCGGGCTGGAAGCCCGGCGCCGCCGACGACGCCCTCGACGTGGTCACCGCGTTCGTCGTCGGCTTCGTCATCGAGGAGCAGGAGCGGCGCCAGTCCGCCGCGACCGATCCGACGCGCTACTCGGCCACCGAGCGTGACGCCTGGCTCGGCGAAGGCGCGCCACTGGTGAAGGAAGCCGGGCATTTCCAGGACGACGGCGACCAGCGGTTCGAACGGCATCTCGGCATCGTCCTCGACGGGATTGCCGCCCGGCCGGACGCGTGAGTCGACCGCGCCCGCGAGCCCGCACGAACTGTCGCCGCCGGGCGGTCGATTCCGGTGGCCAGGTCGTCAACCTGTCGGCCGCCACCACCGTCCCGGGCGCCACCCTCGCCGCGGCTGAGCCTCGTGCGGCGTATCGCCCGGCGCTGACCGCGGCGCAGGTCGAGCACCGGCTGGAAGCCACCGCCGACCACTCCGCCGCGGCGCTGCCGGGACTCGGCCCGGGGCACGGTGCACCCGGTGGCGGCGCTGACTACGCTGCTGCCCGAGGAAGAAGTCGCCGGGCCGCCGGTGACGGTCAGCCCACCGGCGGGCAGGTGCGGGCGCCGGGCGAACTCGGCCCGCTGCTGACGGTGCTCGGCGTGCTGGGTGCCGGGATCTTCGCGTTCGTGCTGGTGCGGCTCACCGTCGCGCGCGGGCCGGCGCCGAACGGCGGAGGAAAGACCGAAGACCATGGGATCAGACATTCTGCACTGCAGGCTGTTCCGGCGTCCGTTCGACGCCCGGCACGGCTGGACTCGCGCCGGGCGGCTCTCGGTCCGGATCGAGCGGGGCGGCGTCACCGGCCTCCTGACAGAAGTCGGCTGGCGCGCCGAGGACGGCGCCGAGACTTCCTTGACGTTGCCGGAGCTCGTGGGGAGCTACCGATCACCGGACGGCGAGATCTGGGAGCTTCGCGGCGAGCCGGCGCCGGAAAAGGTGGGTGAGCTCGCGGACCCTGCTGTCTACCGGGTCTTCGAGGGCGACACCGAGCAACCGTTGGCCCAGCACCCGCAGAATCCGCTGCGACTGCTACTGGACACCGGGGAGGGGCATCCCGTCCGGCTGTCGTGGCGGTCGGTCGGCGGGGAGGGCGGTCACGTCGTATTCGCGCCACCCTTTGAGGACCGCAATACCGCGAAGGTGGCCGACATCCAGGCCACGGCGGAGCACTCCGAGGCCGGCGAGGTGGCCGGCAACCTCCTCGACGGCTCCCTGTCGACCAAATGGTTCGCGCCGGTCCCCCGGGCGGACCTGGTACTGCGGCTGACCACGAATCGCACAGTTGTCCGTTACGAGCTGGACTCGGCCGACGACGCCCCGGACCGGGATCCCGGCGACTGGGAACTGCTCGGCTTCCACAACGGTCGCTGGATCGTGCTCGACGAACGCCACGGAGAACGATTCGGCGGGCGGCGCACGTCGCGGACGTTCACTGTCGCCCGGCCGCACACCTGCGACCGGTACTGGCTGCGGATCCTCGGCAATGCCGGGTCACCACACCTGCAACTGAGCGGACTGCGGTTCATCGCGGGGGAAAAGCCCGAACCGCCACCGACGTTCCTCGGCTGGTACCAGCGCCCCGGCGAAACCGCCGTCACGCTACACGGATTCCTGGTGCGGCAGGAGACAGCGACCACACCGGTGCCACCCCGTCCCGCCGAGGGCGCAGCCGGAGCGGCACCGGCGGCTCCGCCGCGATGGCAGGATTGGATCACCGGCTACAGCGAACAATGGTTCCGTACGGCGAGCGAGGAAGACCTCGAAGTCGCCGGGCCGCCACCCACCGGGCTCGGCCGGCCGCCGGCCGGCATCAGGGCAATCGAGCGGGCCGAGGCCCGGCTGGGGCAGCGGCTGCCCCCGTCGCTGAGGTCGTTCTACCAGGTCACCGACGGCCTGCTCGAGGCCGGAGCGTTCGGCGGGCGGGTGTGGTCGCTGGCCGAGCTGGACTGGATGCGGGAGACGAATGCCGATCTGCTCGACCTCTGGGGCATGTTCGTCGCGGACTCCGGTCCGCAGGCGCGGGCGTTGCAGATCGGCGCGAACGACGACGGCGACTACTGGTTCCTCGACCCCGCCGACGTCCGCGACGACGAGTGGGCCGCCTACACTTGGCATCCCGCGCACGGCGCCGACGCCGTACGTCACGACAGTTTTGCCGCCATGCTGGCCGATCAACGAACAACCCTCGAGCGGATCCGCGCCCGCCGGGGCCGCCCCGCCCACCCGGAGGGCGCCGGCATCTTCCTCGCCGAGGGGCGTCGCCTGGCACTGGCCGGTGATGTGGCAGCAGCGCACGAAACCCTGAACCGCGCGATGGACGCCGGTTCGGCGGTCGCGGCCTATCTCGATGCGCAGGTCCGGCTGTTCGCGTTCCCCGGCGACTGGTACGAAGCGACCCTGCGGGACGGCGTACTCGACAACGACCACGTGATGGCGGCCATCGACGACGATCACCTCCGCGGCGACCTCGTCCCGATGTACCTGGCCCTGACCCGGCCCGACCAGGTCCGTCCCTCCGCCGCCTGGGCGCGGTGGCTCACCTCGTTCGTCCCCCGCCTCGCCGCACGACCCGGCCGGCCGGCCGGTGACGACGAGCAGGACGACCGGGCATGGGACGCCTTCGCCGCGACTCTTGCCGGCGATCCGGTCCCCGACCCCGGGCCCTTCGGCCACGCCTGCGCCGCCGCCCGCGAACTCGTCGAGTTCGGACGTCCCGACGACGCCTGGACCGAACTGCGGAACGCATTGCCGTCCTGGCAACCGGATTCGCCGCTGCGGGTCATGCCGACCGTCCTGATCACCGACCCCGCGTTACGCACGATCATGACCCCGGAACGCCGCCTCATCGCCGCGATCACCCGCCGAAGCCGGTGAGTGACACCGACTCGAAACGGTCGCGCCTCCGAGATTCACCCTCGAGACCCTGCGGGCACTCGGGTGCCGACGGACAAAACGATCGTGACCTCAGCGGTCACTCAGGCCGCACAATCACTGCACTCTGCTGTTCGCCGACAACCGGCAGTAGCGAGTCCGCTCGGTCTGTACCCGGTGAACCTGTCGCCTCACACCTGAGTGAGGCCGCCGTCGACGGGCAGTTCGGCGCCGGTGATGTAGCTGGAGTCCGCCGATGCGAGGAACAGTGCTGTGGTAGCGACGTCGGCTTCGGTGCCGAGCCAGGGCCTGGGATTTGAAGTGCGGAGGCAACGTCTCGAACGAGGGGGTGCGAATCGCGCCGGGGCTGAGGACATTGACGCAGATGCGCCGCTCTTTCAGGTCGGTGGTCCACGTGCGTGCGAATGATCGCAGTGCGGCATTGCCTGCGGCGTACACCGTGCTTCCGGGGCTGCCCTGGACCGCCGCTGTCGGTGGGTGACATCGTGGTGCTCGCTCGACGAGCTCCGATCTCTGACGTCCCGATTCACCGCTCCCACACCGTTGGGCTCGCGCCTCAGATGTGAAGGCCATGTCGGTTCCACGCACCGAGGATCGGCGACAGTCGCGTACACCGTTACGATCGAGGAGCGGGAGGTGGTAACGCTCACGGGCACGGTTGTGGTCGACTCCGTTGCGCTGGAGCGTCTTTCCGAAGGGCGGGTTCGGCGCCCCGAGATCCGGGATTCGCGGGCAGACGCCGGAGACTGAGGCCGCGCTGATCGAAGTCACATCAACACGCCGCCTTCGGCCTGGCAGCAGTGACGGTTACTCCGACAGCCGCCAGCAGGTCGGTGCCGCGCTCACTCCTCCGGCCGGCCGAACCAGTAGGTGGCCACCCGCGCGAACTCGTCCCGGTCGGCGGGGCCCTGATCGACCCAGGCCACGATGCCGTCGGGACGAATGAGCAGGGCGCGGAGTTCGAGGTCGTTGCGCACCTCGCCGGCGACGTACCGGATCCGGCCCGCCCGCCCCTCGGCCGTGGCCTCCAGCGCGCGGTCCCCGCTGAAGTCGAGCGTAACGCCCATGCCCCGGCGCATCAGCTCGCCCAGGCGGATTCCGACCACGAAGCGGAAATCCGGGGCGGTCCTGCCGACGAGGGGGTGCTCGCTGCCGAGGTCGTAGCGGTCGAACATGCCCGAAGTCGTCCGGTACGCGAGCGTTGTGCCATCGGAGGTGCGCATCAGATCGTGGACCAGCTGCTGTAGCGCGGGGGCGTTGGGGCCCGGTTTCATGGTCGCCACCTGGGCGCGCGACCAGTCGAGCACCGCGGCGCCGACCGGATGACGTTCGCTGGTGTAGGTATCGAGCAGGCCGTCACGCGCGTGCCTGTGCACGGTGGCGGCGAGCTTCCAGCCCAGATTCACGGCATCGCCGAGGCCGAGGTTGAGCCCGCGGCCACCGAGGGGAGAGTGGATATGCGCGGCGTCGCCGGCGAGCAGCACGCGACCCCGGCGATACGCGGTCACCTGCATCGCGCGGTCGGTGAAGCTGGAAACCGCATGGACCTCGGTCAGCGTCACGTCGGTGCCGGAGATGCGGCGCAGAACCGCCTGGAGATGCTCGCGGGTCATCGAACCAATCCGAGACCCGTCGCGACCGGACATCAGGAATATGCGGAGGGCCTTGACAGCAGCCGGGCGGACGTCCAGGATCAACCATATTCATCATGGTGATTTATTCACTGATGGTCGAATCCGCATACGCAACGACGCTGGAGGCGGAATGGTAGCCGAAACTGCCGTGTCACCTGGGGCCCGAGACCCGCAGACGCTGGTCCACCCGACCTTCCTGCATGCCTACGAACGCTATCGGACCGGCAGTCCGGAGGCCGCCGCGATGGCGTGCGCACCGTTCCTTTCCGCACATCGGCTTTCGGTGCGGCGCAATCACGACGATTTCGACGCGCAAGGCCGATTCGCCGACGCAGGCCGCGCCGCCGTCGGTGACATGAGCTACGGCTCGGAAGTGGCCATCAACCGCCCAGGCCACCACCGCTACCTCGCAATCGGGATACCGGTCGCCGGCCATCTCGTGACGACGCACCGCGGACAGCGGTGCGTCGTGTCCGCGGGTCGCTCGATGGCGCTGATCGGCCCCGGTGAGCAGCTGCATTTGACCTTGAGCCCGGGGTGTGAGTTGTTGACGCTGCGGATCGACACCGAGTCGTTGCGATCCACGTTACGAATGCTCGCACCACAGACCGACGACCGGCCCCTGCGCTTCACCACCCCGGTCGTTTCCTTCGACGCCGGGATCGCCGTCTACGGCGCGGCGCGGTTACTCGTCGACGTATTCGAGCGCTTCCACACCTCGGGGGCAGTCCCGCGCCGCATCATCGACCGGATGTCGGAGCAGATGGTGAACACAGTGCTCTTGAGCCTCGAGCACACCCACAGTGGCGAACTCATCCGGGCCACACGACCCTGCCGGCCGTCGAGTGTCACACTCGCCGTCGAATTGATGACCGCCGAGACCTCGGCGATCTACTCCGTTGCGGACCTGGCACGGTGCGCGAATGTCACCGTGCGTGCACTCGAACTGGGCTTCCGCAAAACCCTGAACGTCACACCGCAGGCCTTCCTGCATCAGACGCGGATGACGAAAGCGCACCGCGATCTCGTCGCAGCCGACCCTGGGGACGGCACGACCGTCACCGAGGTGGCGATGCGGTGGGGGTTCGCGCATACCGGCCGGTTCGCCGCGCGATACCGAGAAATCTACGGCGTGATGCCCTCGGCGACACTGCGCCGCACGAAAGGGTTCGAATGAAAACAGGGAACGGTCTGGTGGACGTGCACGCGCATTTCACCACACGTGACTACATCGAGTCGGCGAAGGCCGCCGGCCGCGTCGAGCCGGACGGTATGCCGGAGGACTTCTGGCCACAGTGGACCGCTGAAGCGCATCTCGACCTGATGGACGAGGCGGGGATCACGCGTTCCATGCTGTCGCTGTCCTCGCCGGGTCTCCACTTCGGTGACGACGGCGCGGCGCGGTCACTTGCCCGGGAGATCAACGAGTTCTGCGCGGGCGTGGTGCGCAATCACCCGGATCGGTTCGGACAGTTCGCTTCGCTACCACTGCCCGATGTGGACGGTTCGCTGGCGGAACTGGCGTACTGTTTCGACGAACTCGGCGCCCATGGCGTCGCGCTGCTGTCCAATCACTCCGGAGTCCGGTTGGGCGACCGCCGGTTCGAGCCGGTTCTGGCCGAACTCGACCGCCGGGCCGCGGTGGTGTTGCTGCATCCGACGACCTGCCTAGGCCATGAAGCACTGTCCTCGGGCCGGCCGCAGCCGATGATCGAGTTCTTGTTCGAGACGGCTCGCACCGTGGTCGACTTCGTCCTCGGCGGGGCGGCGGAGCGTTTTCCCCACATCCGCCTGATCGTCCCGCACCTCGGTGGCGTGCTGCCCTTGCTCGCCGAACGCATCGAACTGTTCCGCATGATCGACGGCGCCTCCGCCGACCGGACCACCGTCGCCGAGCTGCTCGGCCGGTTCTACTACGAGCTCGCCGGTACACCGTCGAAAACCCAAATGGCGGCGCTGAACAGCATCGCGGCACCGGACCGGCTGCTCTACGGCAGTGACTACGCCTGGACGCCACGCGAGCACGCGATCCATCTGCTGCACACCCTCGACACGGTCCTGGCCGACGAACACGACGACTGGCGAGCACTCACCACCGCAAATGCCGATGCCCTCTTCGCCGACAGCCCGGCGTTATCGGGCGCCGCAGGTGGAGCCGAGCACCGCGGCCTTGACTTGTAGCTCTGCGTATTCCGGCGCCGGGCGCGAGCCCCAGGTGATCCCACCGCCGCTGCCGTAGACCGCGATACCGCTATCGCGGTCTACGAGCACCGTGCGGATCGCGACATTGAAGCGCGCGCGGCCACCTGGCGCGACAACGCCGACCGCGCCGCAGTACACACCGCGCGGCCCGTCCTCCAGCGCGGTGATCAACTCCATGGTGCGTTCTTTCGGCGCGCCCGTGACCGAGCCACATGGGAACAGGGCGCGGAACACCTCCAGGATCGTGGTGCCGGGATGCAGGCGCGCGCGCACGTCCGAGGTAAGTGTGTGCAGGGTCTCGTACTGTTCGGGTACACACAGCGAGGTGACACGGACGCTACCGGTCTCGGCGATTCGGGAGACGTCGTTGCGTACCAGATCGACGATCATGATGTTCTCCGCACGCTCCTTCTCGCTCGCACACAGGCGCCGGACGTTCTCGGCATCGGCGGCCGGCGTGGCACCCCGCGGTGCAGTGCCCTTCATCGGGCGCATCAGCAGCTCGTTGTTGCGAAGGTCGAAAAACAGCTCCGGGCTGGCGCCGGCGACGACGAACCGGCCGAGGTCGAGGAAGGCGTTGTAGGCGCCGCGCTGCGCGAGTGCGAGATCGGCGTACAACGCTGCGGGATCGCCCACGAAGCTCGTCTCCAGCCGGGTGGTCAAGTTGGTCTGGTAGGTCTCTCCGGCCGCAATCCACTCGCGCACGGCCTCGACACGTTCGCGATGAACCTCCGGCGTCCACACCGGACGCCAGGCCACGCGATAGCTCCCCCGCTGCTCCGCAGGTTCGGTTGACACCAGCGGCACCCGCACAGGTGCCGTGGAGATGCCGAACCACGCGAGCGGTAAACCCGGGACCGGATCCGCCACCGGCAACGCGAAGCCCGCGGCGGCCTCGTAGGAGACGAACCCGAAGGCCCACCAGCCGCGAGCCACGGCGCGTTCCAGTTCCGCCAGTACCGGCTCGACTTCCGACGGATGCTGCGCGACGAGGTCATACGCGAACCCCGGGAACGCCACGGCGGATCCCGCGCGCAGATCGTCGAAGCGCGCCGAAATATCGTGCGTCCGCACGGATACCTCCTCGGCCTGTGCCAGCGGTCGCCGGGCTCGGCCGGCGGCGCTCTGCGCCGCGGTCGACAAGGGAAAGATGAGAAAGGGGTGGGCAACCAGGTCACCGTCCGGCCGAAGTCCACCGAGTCCGATCCTCCGCTGAACTCCGCTCAGCGCTCGACGGCCGACGACAGACCCGAGCCCTGCATTGTCGCGGCGATCCGGACGGCGACCGCCGAGGTGGCGACGTCGTGCACGCGGACGGCGAACGCGCCGCGGGCCGCCGCGATCGCGGTGACCGCCGCGGTCGCCGTGTCGCGCTTCGCTGTATCAGGGATCGAACGCGCGAGGAAGGACTTGCGGGACGCACCCACCAGTACCGGACGGCCCAGTGCCTGGAGCGCATCGAAGCTGCGGAGCAGCTGCCAGCTCTGTTCGGCGGTCTTGGCGAAACCGAGCCCCGGGTCGACCACGATATGTTCCGGCTCGATCCCGGCGGCGACGAGATGGTCGAGCCGGGTACGCAGTTCGGTCACCACGTCGCCGACGACGTCGCGGTAGTGGGTGTGCAGGTGCATTTCACCGCTGTGCGCCCGCCAGTGCATGGCGACGTACGGTATGCCGAGCCCGGCGACGGCCGGGGCCATCGCCGGGTCGGCAAGCCCGCCGCTGACGTCGTTGACGATCACCGCACCGGCGTCGGCCGCGGCTTCGGCCACCGCCGACCGCATGGTGTCGATACTGACCGAGACTCCTGCGTGGGCAAGCTCGCGCACCACCGGGAGAACCCGCGTGAGTTCCTCTTCGACAGGCACTCTCGCCGCCCCGGGGCGGGTGGATTCGCCGCCGACGTCGACGATGTCGGCACCGTGGGAGACCATCCGCAGTCCGTGCCGTACCGCTTGCTCGGTGCGCAGATAGCGGCTGCCGTCGGAGAACGAGTCGGGCGTGACGTTGAGGATGCCCATCACCAGACACCGGCCGGAGGCACCCGGCGCGAACGGGTTCATCGCGGTCCCGAGACGGCGTACCGGTGCGCTCACCGGAACACGACCGTCCGGGCGTCGTCGAGCAGAATCCGGTTCTCCGCGTGCCAGCCGACGGCCCGGGACAACGCGAGACATTCGTTGTCCCGGCCGAGTGCGGTGACCTGCGCCGCGGACATCGAGTGGTCGACCCGCGCCATTTCCTGTTCGATGATCGGTCCCTCGTCCAGGTCGGCGGTGACGTAGTGCGCGGTGGCCCCGACCAACTTGACACCGCGTTCGTAGGCCTGGTGGTAGGGGCGGGCACCTTTGAAACTGGGCAGTATCGAATGATGGATGTTGATCGCGCGGCCGGCGAGCTCGCGGCAGAGGTCCGCCGAGAGGATCTGCATGTACCGGGCCAGGACGACCAGGTCGATCTTCAGGTCGTGGATCAGGTCCAGCAGCCGGCGCTCCGCCTCGGCCCGCACCGAGGGAGAGACCGGAATGTGATGGAAAGGCACCTCGAAGTTGTCGGCCATCACCGCGAGGTCAGGATGGTTGGACACCACGGCCGGTACGACGATGTTCAACGCGCCGGTGGACGCCCGATACAGCAGGTCGTTGAGGCAGTGCCCGTATGTACTGACCATGATCAGGGCTCGTTGCGGGACTCCGGCTCCGGTCAGCCGCCATGTCATCCGCAGCGGCGTTCCCACCGCCGCGAAGTCCCGCCTCACCCGGTGCAGGTCGAGGGTCCCACCGTCGGAGCGCTCGAAGTGCACCCGCATGAAGAACCGCGCCTGACGCGGATCGCGGAATTGCTGGCTCTCGATGATCGTGCATCCATGCTCGTGCAGAAACCGCGCTACCGCGAGCACGACGCCGGGCGTATCCGGGCAGTAGAACGCGAGGACCAGGCCGCTGCCCGCGGCGGCGTCCTCGTCCTTTCCGATCCCTGCCGTGGTCATGACGCCCGACTTTCGCGCTCCGCGGCGAGCCGGAGGTTGCGGGCCGCGAGCACCGTGTTCCGCATCAGCCAGATGTCGGTGACCGGCCCGACGCCGCCCGGCACCGGCGTCACCGCGCGGGCCCTGTCGACGATCTCGTCGAGCGCCACATCACCGACGATCCTCGGTGTGCTCTCGATGAAATTGATACCCACGTCGATCACCACGGCCCCGGCGCGGACATGCTCCGCGCGGATCAGCTCCGGCACACCGGCGGCGACGATGAGCACGTCGGCGCGCCGGGTGTACGCCCCGAGCTGATTGTCCACGCTGGCCCACTCGTCCACCGATGTCACCGCGGCCTGCTTGGCGAAGGCCAGCGAGACCGCCGGTTTGCCGACGTTGTTCGACCGGCCCACCACCACGATCCGCGCCCGCCGGTAGAACCGGGCCGGGTCCTGGCCCGTCGCGTCCAGCCACGAGTCCAGCACATGGAACACGGCGGCCGCGGTGGACGGGACGTAACGTGGTGCGCCCAGCGCGAGCATTCCAGCGTTTTCCGGATGCACCGCTTCGACATCCTTGCGGGGGTCCAGTGCAGCGAACACCGTCGCTTCGTCGACTCCCCGTGGCAACGGCCGTAGCACGAGGATCCCCGACACCGCCGGATCCTGATTCAGTTCTCGTACCGCGGCCGCCACGTCGGCCGCCGTGGCGGACCCGGCCAAGGTCTTGTGCTGCCGGGACACTCCGAGCACCGCCGCCGTGCGGTCGATCCGCCGCAGATACGCCTGCGACGCCGAATCGGCACCAGCTGATATCGTCGCCAGCGCCACCGGCACGCCGTCCGTCACCGCCGCGTGCAACTCCGCTGCGACGTCCTCACACAGCCGGGCAGCGATCTTGCGACCGTCGATGAGCTGCGCCGTCATTGCCTCGCTCCTGCGACGATCCGACGCTGCCAGGCCGCGGTCACATCGACCTGGTTGAAGGTGAACATATGCACCCCTTCGATGCCCAGATCGCCGGCGGCCAGCCGCTCGCCCATGTCCAGCAGAATCGTCTCAGGGGCGAACGTACGGCCCAGCAACAGGCCACCGACCATGCCGTGCTGTTTGGTCAGGTACCGGATCGACTGGCCTACACCGATTTTCAGGGACAGCTCCGCCAGCCGCGCGGTCTTTATCGGCGCGGCCAGTCCCACCCGCAGCGGCAACCGCAAGCCCTCGGCTCGTACTTCGTCTATCCAGTGGAGGAGCGCGGCGCCGTCGAAACACAGCTGGCTGACCATGTAGTCGGCGTGGAGCTGCTTGTCCAGCAGACCTTTCAGCAACGCCGCGTCCGAGATTTCGGGATGCCCTTCGGGATAACAGCCGACCCCGATGCGTCGTAGGTTGTGGTCGAAATCCGCCAGCGCGTCCAGCACCTGCCCGGCCGAGTCGAACCGGCCCAGTGGCTCGGCCGCGTCGCCGCCGATGACGAACAGTTCGTCCACACCGAGGTCGGTGATCCGGTCGATGAAGCGCCGCAACGCACCGGCATTTTCGACCATGCGTGCCGCCAGGTGCGGGACCACGCGATAGCCGTGCGCGACGGCTGCCGCTGTCTGCTCCAGGGTTCGATCCAGCCCGAACCGGGGCGAGCAGGTGATCGTCACCGTGGTGCCGGGTGCTGCGGCCCTGACCTTCGCGTCCGTCCCCTTCAACGGGATCACCTCGAATGAGGCCGAAGCAATCAGCTCGGTCACCCGTTCACGAATGGCCGGAGTTGCGTTCTCACAGGGAATACTCGTCATGGCACTTCCTCGAGCAGGAGTTCTCGGATCGCGTCCGTGACCTCGCCGGGGGTTTCCAGAGACCAGAAGTGACCGGCGTCGAAGTAACGCACGGAGACGTTCTTCGCATTGGGGATGTACTCCCGAGCGGCCTCGTAGAACTCCCGTGGCTGTGTCTTGCTGTCATATCCCTGCATGATCATCACCGGGCACGTCCATGCCGGTAGAAGCCGCGTACGCCGATCGATCCACTCCTGCCGGAACGTCGCGGAGTTGAAGTAGCGCGGCGTGGCCCGGTGACAGTCCTCGTACGAGAACTCCTGGATGACCCGGCGCATTTCGGCATCCGGAATCCTGATCTTGCCCACCCATGCGTACAGCGACACCACAAAACGCCTCGGGTCGTCCATGAGACCGGTACGCGGGGCCTCCGCGAACATGGGTCCCTGCGGAGCGAGTTCGGGGTGGAAATGATGAAGGTGCTGTTCTCCCCGCCCGTAACGAAGCACTCGATCGGAATGGTTCGCAGCGATGTAGTCGCCTTGTACCGTGCCGCGGTCATGGGTCACCAGGTTGAACCGGTCGACACCCATGGCGTCGAGAGCCTGCACGAGTTGTTCGGCCGCGGCTTCGTGCCGGTAATCACCCGGCGCTTTCTCCGACTGCCCGTACCCCTTGAGGTCGATGCCGATGCACCGGTGCGAACCCGACAGGGACGCCATCTGGTGGTGCCACTGGTACCACGAGTCCGGGATCCCGTGCAGGAACACGATCGGCTCGCCCTCGCCGCACTCGGCCCAATGGAAACGCACCACCTCCATGTCCCCGTCCACCTCGGTGAAGTGGTGGGTGAAGGTGACCCCGTCGAGGACCTCGGTTGCCCCGTCTGCGTCGGGTTCACGCGGCACGAGATCGGCGAACTCGGCGACCCGCGCCGCAACTTCTTCCTCGGGGGGGAAGAGATCGCCCAGCGCCTGCACCGCACGTGTGGGAAGCTCCGTGTACTGCAAAGTACTGCGTGGCATGGTATTTCCTTTCGAGCCCCATGGTGTTCAGACGAGAGCGGTGGTGCTCAACGTCGCCCTGATCGGAATCTGGGCGTGGCGCTCGACTCCCGGCCTGCCCGACCCGCCATCCGGCTCCCCCCACACCACGACCACTTCGGCACCATCGCGGGCGTCGGCCTCGTCCACCATTGCGAGCGAGCTGAACCCGCCGACGTTCGTCGTGTACGCCGCCCAGGTGGAAATGCCCACCGGGCGGTCGTCCAGCAGCACCGTGTCGTACTGGTAAGTCGAGTAGACCGCCGTGGGGAGCTCGAGGTATTTCGTCCGGGTGTCCCCGAACAGTCCGCCGGCCAACGCCTTCGCCGTGTCGTCGTCGTGCCACCGCAGCCACACTTTGCGTCGATGCGGCTCTTTCGCCCGGCGCCGCAGCGCGTCCGAACCGATGAAGTCACCGTCGAGCCGCAGCGCCCGCTCGTATCCCAGATCCCACGGCGTGACGTAGTAATCCTCGATCCGATCGGCCACGTAACTACCGCCGAGCGATGCGTTCGCCTCGAGGGAATCCGCGCCCAGCCACTCCCGGTAGGGACGCATGTCCTCGCCGCTGTAGATCGCGGGAACGGGAATCGGGATCCATCCGGACTCGACCGTCACCGACGAGTACGCGAGTGAACCGCCCTCACGCATACCGAATTCGGCGCCGGCTTCGATCAGTGCCGCCTTCACCTCATCCCGGTTCTCGGCGGGACCGAAGATCTCCAGGCCGGTCTTCTCCAACCCCGGCACGCCGATCATGGTGTGGTTGAGCGCACGGACTCCGACTCCGGCGATACTGAACTCGCCGATGCGAAAGAACTTGATCTCGGGCAAGGTGCCGCCGGACGCTTTCTCGACGATCCGCAGTGCGGCGGGCCCCTGCAGCTGATAGCGGAACACCAGCCGGCGGCCGGTCTTGTTGAACAAGATCGCCTCGTCCCGGACGATTTCGACGTCGTACCCGCCCTTTTCCACATGATAGGAGAGCCAGTCGCTGCCCATCGGACCGCCGACGACACTGTACTCGTCATCTTCGAGCCCGAATAGTATTCCGTCAGCGATCATGTGCCCGTCCGGGTTCACCGTGATCAGCTGCTTTGCCCGGTTCCGGCCGAGGTTCCCGACCTTGTTCGCGGTGACATCACCGAGCAGCCGCAACACATCCGGACCCTTGAAATACACGTCCGTCATATGGAACGACTGGTCGAAAAGCGTCGCCGTCTCCTTCCAGGCCGTCTGCTCGTCTCGCCAATTGCTGTATTCCGGCGGGATCGGAAACGGGAATTGTCCCGCCGGAGAACTACGCAGCATCGACAGTGGACCACCGAACTGGCGGATCCTGTTTTCGAGAGTGTGCGCATCAGCAGCCATTGCAGTGCCCCTTTCGCGGAATTCCGGAGACGCCCCACGGAGTTCCTGTGTCGCCGATAACGACCGCTCCCGGTATCCGGCGCGGTCCATTCGACCCTATGAATTTCGGAAACCGCCGCCAAGCCACAAGACGAAGGGCCGCGATACACTTTGCGAAGCATCGACCGAAAGGGTCTCGTTTTCCGGCCGCGGTACCGAGCAGGCGCCTGGCCGAATCAAGTTTCCGCGCAGGAAGGTTCGGCCTGCTCGGCATTCGCGAGTCGCAGTTCGCCGGGAAGAGCAATACGCGAAGGAGACAAGGCGCGAATCCGAAACAGGTGTTGCATTCCCATTCGGTTTTTCAGGGTCGAATATCGAACACCGGCGAGGAGATCAAGTGAAATCCCGTCTGTACGTACAGACGACTTCGCGTCCGCAACCCGGAAGGCACACTTCGATGACCGTGCGCACCGATGACCGGTCCCTCCAGGACGCGCTCGACGACCTTCCCGACCTGTTCGAATGCTTCTACAATGACAGCCCCGCACTGATACGCGTACCCGATCCGGCGCGTTCCCGATTCCGGCGGAGTTCTCGAACCGGCGGGACGAGCAGATACCTGGCGCGAATCAGCGGAGAATACGCCCGCTGATCGATCGTGCAGAACACGCTGCCGCGAGCTGACGCGGATCTCGGGCTGGTTCAGGGCGGAATGACGGCGTATCACAGACCGTTCACGAGTCCGGATGGATCGCGGGCCCTGTGCCGTTACTCCGGCACCCCTTGCCTACTCCAGCCAGTCGACGGGCGCGGCGAACTCCTGACGCGTCGAGGTCGACTCGGCAGGCGCGTCCTGCCGACTCGGCGTACATCACAGGCGCGGTTGCCGGTTCGACTCAGTCGCTCGCACAACGAAACCCGATGTTTCCCGCAGTGGAATCGGGAGTGTTCGATGACCGCGCCGACACCCGATAGCGATGACAGTACGAGGCATGGCACAAGTAGGAGCCGCCGCGGATCACGCGCTGTGTGCCGGCCTCAGCGCCCTCGGGCGCATAGGACGCGGATCTTTCGTAATAGGTGCGATCGAACCGATCCTGACACCACTCCCAGACGTTACCCGTCATCTGCCAGAGGCCATAACCATTCGGCCGGTAACTCTTCACGGGTGCGGTGGTCAGGTAGCCGTCCTCCTCCGTGTTCGCTGTCGGGAACCGGCCCTGCCAGATGTTGCATCGCCACTGCCCTCGCGGGGTCAGCTCGTCTCCCCAGGGATAGCGGCGCCCGCCCAGACCGCCGCGTGCCGCGTACTCCCACTCCGCTTCCGTCGGTAGCCGGGCCCCCGCCCAGCGGCAGTATGCCGAGGCATCGTCCCAGGAGACGTGCACGACCGGATAGTTCTGGCGATCGGAAATGGTCGACGCCGCTCCTTCGGGCTGTCGCCAATAGGCTCCCTTGACCGCCAACCACCACGGAGTTCCCGTCGCACGGGACAGGATGTCCGACGCAGGTCCACGGAAGGCGAGATGGAACACTGCCGACACTCCGAACAGTTCGGCGGTGGTGACATAGCCCGTCTCCTTGACGAACAGCGCGAACTGCGCGTTCGTCACGGCGGTGGAGGCAAGGTGAAAGTCGGGCAGGGTCACTTCGTGGACGGGGCTTTCACCGTCTTGGGGGTATCCCTCGGCGAAGTGGTCACCCATACCGAAAGTGCCGCCCGGGATCTCCTGGAGTGCGTAGCGGCTTCGCGGACGCGAATGCACACCCTGACTGGGTACAGCTCGAGCGCTGGTGGCCGGCACAGAGGTGGGTGGCTGCGCACTGTAGTCAGAGCTCGAGGGTGCGCAGCACCGGCTTCCGGTCATTGCTGCGGGCCTCCGTCACTCGGACCAGTCGATCGAGTAAGCCAGCTCCGCAAACCGATGCGCTGCGGCCTCGACAGCATCGAACGAGGCCGGTACGACACCGTTGTCCGCCGCGTACCGTTCCCATTTCGCCGCGAGTTGTCGAGCGATATCCGGATGCGCGTCGATCAGATCCCTGGTTTCCCCCGGATCGGAGGCGAGGTCGTAGAGCGCGTAGGCGCCACTGCCGCCGGCGAGAGTGGGAGCATAGACGAGTTTCCACTCACCGTCGCGATAGGCGCGGTGTCCGAGAAGTTCCATCCCGAATTCGTCGCTGCCCACGTGATCGGATGCGCCCTCGAACAGCGATTTGGCGGAGTCACCCAACAGCGGGCCGGCGCCGTCGGTCTCGGTTCCTGCGTACTCGGCAAAGGTCGGATACATGTCGACGATGTGAGTGAAGGTATCGATCACGCGGGGGCCCGCCCCGTCATCGCTGCCGCGGGGAGGTTTCACGATGGCCGGCACCCGTGTTCCACCGTCGAAGACGGTGGTCTTGGAATGGAAGTAGGGACCGGAAGAAACCTGCGCGTTGGGAAGCCCGAGTGTCGGATACGAGCCGGGCCGGCCGTACGACTCGATATCACCGGCGAGCGGATAGTGCTCGTCCTGCCACTCGGCGGCACCCGGCGCGGCCGTGTACAGCATCCGGCCGGAGCCGGCAGCGCCGTTATCGCTCATCACGACGATCAGGGTGTTGTCGTATTCCCCGGTCTCCTCGAGGTGGTCGGTCAGCCGGCCGATCTGCCTGTCCACATCGTCGATCATGGCGGCATACACCGCCATCCGGTACGCCAGGTCGCACTTTTGCTGCGGATTCAGCACAGCCCAGTCCGGGACCTGGCTCGGCCACCGAATGGCAACGTCGCGACCGATGAGCCCCTTGTCCGCCAGGCGGTCGATCCGTTCGGCCCGCAGCTTGTTGTAGTCGTTGTTTTCGAGGTACAGATCGAGATACTTGTCGATCGAAGCGGAGTCCGGCATGTGCAGGGGGTCATGGACCGCGGTATAGGCGAGGTAGCCGAAGAACGGCCGATCCGACTCCCGGCCTTCGTCGATCATGTGCAGCATCTCGTCGGTGTACGCGTGCGTGGAGTAGAAGTCGTCCGGTAGTTCCTCGACGGGGTGACCGTTCCGCTCGTACCGGACGGTATCCCTCGGGTCCACCTCGCGCCGAGTGTGGCGCAGTCTGTCGGCATAGTGCGAGGCGCTACCTTCGTACAGAGTGAAGTTCTGCTCGAACCCGAGATCGCGCGGAGTTTGCCCGGGCTCATCTCCCAAGTGCCATTTTCCGACCTGATACGTGGAATACTCCGCCTCCGCGAGTACTTCGGCAATACCCGTGTAATTCCCCTCGAGGGAGCCGCGATATCCGGGAGTGGTGGTGGGTACGCCGGGCGGGCCGAACCCCTCCATCGAGCCCAGGCCCACCCGGTGCGGGTCCTGCCCCGTAACCAGCGCGGCGCGGGTGGGGGCGCAGAGGGGGTACGCGTGAAAGTTGCTGAGCTGAAGTCCCTCTCGGGCCAGCGCATCGACATTCGGTGTCGCAGCGTCACCGCCGTAGGATCCCAGATCGGTATAGCCGAGATCGTCGAGCAGGATCATCAAGATATTGGGTTTATCGCTCGTCTCCGTCGACGTGGGATTTGTACACCCGGCGGCGGCGACCGCCACCACGGCGGATGTGCACAGAGCGGTCAACCATCGGCTGCTCGTCACGAGGCCGCCCCGAACACAGCCGAGTGATCTCTTGCGAAATCCCGGAGACTGCGCGGCACACGACCGGTCACCTTCTCGACATCGGGCGAAACGTAGCCCACCGTGGGGTCTTCTGCGTAGATCGACATCAGCTCCACGAGATGCTCCTGGAGCCAGTCAGGCATTTTCGTGGCGGCCAGATCGGCGCGTAGTTGGTCGAGACTCAACGGCGCGTGCCGGACCTCGGTACCCATCGTTTCGGAGAGACAGGCCGACATGTCGGCGCCGGTGAGCGATTCGGGTCCGGTCAGATCATAGATTTTCTCATGATGGAGCCGGGGAGCGCGCGCGACCGTGGCGGCGACTGCGGCAATGTCGCGAGCGTCGACGACAGCGAGCCGCTGGGTCCGGAGCGCTATCGGGAGTGCGCCGGCCGTGATTGCCGGGGCCAGGGTGAGCAGGTTCTGCATGAAGTAGTTCGGTCGCAGGATAGTCCAGCCCGAGCTCGAGCTCCGCATGCGCGCTTCGACCGCGGCGTGCGCTCGTCCCACCCAACTCCGACTGTCTACGCCGGTAGCGGCCGACCCGGCGGAGACCTTCACGATATGCCCGACACCGGCGTCCTGTGCCGCTTCGACCAATCCGATCTGGTGCTCGGCCATGGAAGGGTGCTGGCTGCTGTTGAGAATCACGACATCGACGCCCTCGACTGCGGCCTCGACGGTGCTTCGGTCCGCGAGGTCCATGAGCGTGTAATGCTCGTGGGCATCCGCTATCTCGGGTCGGCGCGTCGTCGCACGCAACGCCACCCCGTCCGCCGGCAACGCCGACAGAACGTAACGTCCGATGGTGCCGGTGGCACCGGTCACGAGAATCATGTGCTCAGGCTCCAGGCGATACGGTTGTGGTTCCCTCGTTGAGGCACCAGGCCCTGATTTCGAACGACCTCGCGCCGCGCGCATGCATCGGATCGGCTTCGGCGAGGCGCACGGCGTCGGCCAACGTCGCTGCCCGGTATACGAATACCCCTTCGCCGTTCCACTCTGCGCCATCGGCCGAGGCGAGCGGCCCGGCGGCGAACATGATGCCGCGGTCCTCGAGCTCGCGTTGATACGGAAGATGTTCGTCGAGCGCCGCCTGCACGGGGCCGAACCCATCGATGGGGCGAGACCAGATCAGGAACAGCTGTTCGGCGTGCAAACCTTTGTCCTGGGAGAGACTCTTGAGGTCCTCCCACGACATACCGTTCGCGTCCGCGGAGACGTTGTGACTCAATGTTTTTCCTTTCGGAGGAAGTGATGTCGGGCAGATCGGACGTCGGCAGGTGCCGAGGGGTCACGACTTGCCGGTCGAGTGGTCGGCCGTATCGGCAGGCAGGCTCGCACTCGGTCCGCCGGCATAGCGGCGGAGCTCGGCCAGCGCGGCGTAATCGTCGACGGCGTCGGGCCCGGCGACCTGATCGAGTGGGTGTCCTTGAATCAATCGTTTGACGGGGACTTCCAGTTTCTTGCCGGTGCGGGTATGCGGCAGGGCGGCCACGGCGATGACGTCGTCGGGCACATGCCGTGGCGAAGCCTGGCCGGCGATCGCGCTCTCGATCCGACGTGTCAGGTCGTCGTCGAGCACGGCGTTCTCGGCAAGGACGACGAACAGCACCAGCCAGTAGCCGCCGTCGCGGAGTTCGGCGCCCACTACCAGCGAGTCGCGTACCTGCTCGAATTTGTCGACGACGTCGTAGATATCAGCGCTGCCCAAGCGCACGCCATGCCGGTTCAGCGTAGCGTCCGACCGCCCGGATACGATGACGCTGCCGCGCTCCGTGACCTGTATCCAATCACCGTGTCGCCAGACACCGGGGAACATGGAGAAGTAAGCGCCTCGGTACCGGGCGCCGTCCAGGTCGTTCCAGAAGTACAGCGGCATCGACGGCATCGGCAAGGTGACGACCAACTCCCCCACCTCGCCGACCACGGACTGTCCGGCCTCGTTCCACGCCTGCAAGGCGACGCCCAGGTAGGGCGCGGAAATCTCCCCGGCCCAGACCGGGCTGGTCGGCGCACTGCCGGCGAAGCCGCCCACGACGTCCGTGCCGCCGCTCGTGGACGCGAGCTGAACCGCGGGGCCGACCGCCTCCCGCACCCAGCGGTAGGAGGGCGCCGGCAGGGGTGCACCGGTGACCCCGATGGTGCGCAGCGCGCCGAGGTCGTAGTCGCGACCCGGCCGAAGGCCGGCTTTGGCACCGGCCAGCAGATATCCCGGGCTCACCCCGAGAAATGCCACCCGCTGTTCGGCGGTGATCTGCCACAGCCGAGCCGGATCAGGGTAGCTCGGGCTGCCGTCGTACAGGACGATCGGCGCTC
The DNA here is from genome assembly GCF_029868855.1 of Nocardia carnea. GTDB lineage: Bacteria > Actinomycetota > Actinomycetes > Mycobacteriales > Mycobacteriaceae > Nocardia > Nocardia carnea_A. The sequence continues at coordinate 26,701 of NZ_JARWOV010000313.1, forward strand.
CCAGCAACAGTCCTGAAACGACGACGTTCCACATCATCCAGTTCGTGGTGGTGTACCAGAACAACGGTTTACCGGGACCGACGTCGAGATGCAGGCCGAGCATCTTGTGATGCTCGAGCACCACCCCGCCGTGGCCGTGCACGATCCCCTTGGGCAGACCCGTGGTGCCCGACGAGAACAGCACCCACAGTGGCGCATCGAACGGAACGCGGTCGAAACGCAACTCGGCCGGCACCGCGGTGGCCTGCTGCCACGTGGCGTGGACGCAAGCGGAATCGATCTCGGCGGGGCCCGCGAGTCCGAGGTTCTGTACATGAACGACGGCCCGCAGCGTCGGCAGCGCGCGCTGCAACGCGGCCACTTCGGACCGGCGGTCGTAAGACCGTCCGTTCCAGAAGTAGCCGTCAGCGGCGAACAAGACGACCGGTTCGAGCTGCGCGAAACGGGCGGCGGCGCCCTGGCCCGAGTAGTCCTGCGCGCAGGCCGACCAGACCGCGCCGATACTCGCCGTGGCGAGGAACGCCACCAAGGTGGGCGTGGTGTTGGGCAGATACCCGACCACGCGGTCCCCCTGCTGGACACCTGCCGCGCGCAGCCATCCCGCCAGCGCCGCGACTCGAGCGCGCAACTGCGCCCACGTGGTCGAGGTGGTCGTCCCGTCCTCGGCAACCGCGGTTACCGCGACGGCGTGGTCTTCGCCCTGCCGCAACGCGTGTTCGGCGTAGTTGAGGCGAGTACCGGGGAACCAACGGGCACCGGGCATTTCGGCGTTAGCGAGCACTTCATCGGGGTCACCCTCGGCCTGAATGTCGTAGAAGTCCCAGATCGCGGCCCAGAACTCTTCGAGATGGGCGACCGACCAGGCCCAGAGGTCGAGGTAGCTGCCGAACCCCGTCCCCGTCCGGTCGGTGACGCACCGGCCGAACCGTGTGATGGCGGCTTCGGCCGCCAGGTGCGGATCGGGGCGCCAGATCGGGCCGGTATCGACCTGATCGGCGGCGACCGGCCGGCGATCGGGTCGCGCCGAGTCGTCGGCTGCCATCAGCGCCCCTGGTGTCCGTCGGTCATCAACGCCGCGAGATCGTCGGGCGCGAGAAAGGACGGCGGCGGGGGCGGACCCCAGTTGTAGAGTCCGCGCACGCCCTCCCATACTCCGGGCTTCCACAGGGCATCGTCCACGATGCAGTCGAGGTCGGAGTAGTACTCGGAGAAGTTGCCGGCCGGATCTTTCAGGTACCAGAAGAAATTCGAACCGACATGGTGGCGGCCCAGCCCCCACACATGCCGGGTGGCATCCTTCTCCAGCATCGAGGTGGCGCCGCGGCCGACCTCGTCGACGTCGTCGACCTGCCAAGAAGTATGGTGCAGGAAAGATACCGGGGCCTGCTGCACGAGCACGTTGTGGTGATCGGTGGAACAGCGCATGAAGGCGGCCAAGCCGGGGACGGTATCGCTGACCTTGAATCCGATGCCCTGCTGGAAGAACTTCTGTGAGAACTCCTGGTCGGTCGAGCCGAGCACGACGTGGCCGAGCTTACGTGGACGGACGACACCTTCCCGCTCGACGCCGGGAGCGCGGCATTCCGTCCGCGCGTTCACACCGGGAGCGTTGTAGGCCGGTACCGGGGTCGGTTCCTGATGGTAGCGGTCGGCGAGTTCGACGAGGACGGTCACCCCGGTTCCCGGATCGATCGCCCGAACTCCACGGGCAGTGCGCTCGACCGGGACATCGAGTGCGGAGAGGGAGGCGGCCACCCGGTCGAGGTCGTCAGGATCGTCGGCCCCGACGCCCAACTGCAGCAGGCGGCGCTGCGCGGAGTGGACGATGCGCAGTTGTTCCCCGCCGTCGATGGTCGAGAAGCCGTACCCACCGGGCGACGCCGCACTGGTCGAGTCGGCAACGATGGCCTCGTCCCCTGGGCCCGGGATCAGCCCGAAATCGGTGTAGTAGGTAGCGGTTTCGTCAGGGTTGGGAACACCCATGACGATCCGGGTGAGGCGGTGCAGAGCCATAATCGAGCTCCTCCTGGGTGTGGGTTTCTCAAGCGGGTGGCGCCGCGACGAAGCGCTGGCGGAGTTCACCGATGCCGGTGATATAGGAACGCAGCTCGTCCCCCGGCCGGAGGAACCGAGGCGGCTTGCGGCCGGCGCCGACGCCGGACGGAGTCCCGGTGAACAACAGGTCACCGGGCAGCAGTGGCAACGTGGCCGACAGCTTGGCGATCATTGCCGGTACGGAGAAGATCAGGTCGCGCGTGCGCCCCTTCTGCACCGTTTCACCGTTGACAGCGCAGCCGATTTCGAGGTCATCGAGATCGGCGAGTTCATCGATGGTGACCAGCCACGGACCCGTCGGCCCGAAGCCCGGCAGCGATTTACCCAGGCTGAACTGCGGCGATGGCCCGGCGGTCTGCATAACGCGCTCGGAGAGATCCTGCCCTACAGTCAGCCCGGCCACGTGGCTCCAGGCGTCGCTTTCCGCAATTCGCCAGGCTTTCTTGCCGAGCACGACAACCAACTCGACCTCCCAGTCGGTGTTTCCACCGGGCGGGAGCTCGACGGTGGTGACAGGGCCGGTCAGGCAGGAGGCCCACTTGGTGAACATCACCGTCGGGGAATCGGGCACGGTGAAGCCGGATTGGGGGGCGTGCGCGGAGTAGTTCAGGCCGATGGCCAGCACCTGCCGGGGCGCCGGCGCCGGCGCCTCGAGGTCGTCGACCACGAAGGGATCCGCCGCCGTCATATCGGCGTCTGCCGCCCAGGCGGTGAACTCCGCCCACTGCTCGTAGACAGCCTGGACGTCCGGGCCGAAACGGCCGCGGCTGGCGCGTTCGACGTCAACCGCGCCGCTGCCGTCGGGGGTGACCAGAACGAGTCGGCCGGACAGATTTGCGATGCGCATAGAAAACTCCTGTTGTATCGACGGAGGGAGTCGGTCAGATCAGTGGGGTGATGGTGTCCTGGACCCCGAGCAGTGCCTTGCCGTAGACCTCGTAGCTCACCGCCGGAAGAATCACCGCGTGCCGGGCCGCGGTCGCGGAGTCTCGCCAGATCCGCTGTAGCGGACTGACCTCGGCGAAGGAACCGGCACCGTGCGCCGAGAGCAGGATGTCGATGGCCTTCGTCACGCTCTCGATTGCGCAACCGGTATCCGAACGCACCCGAGCACGAGCGAGGAGATCAGGGTATTCGCCACGCAGGGCCGCCTGATCGATATCGTCGGCGGCACGGTAAGCATGCAGGTGCGCCGTGTCGATCAGCCGCGCGGCCTCGGCGATCTGGAGCTGAAAGCCGACCGATTCGGTCTGGGCAGAGAAGAAGGTGTAGGAGATCGACTTCTTGGCCGCTTTGTCGATCACGTACTCGAGCGCGGCCCGGCCCATGCCCAGCTGGGGACCGGCCAGTACGAGGACCAGGATCGGCACCAGCGCGGAACGATAGAGGGGCTCGTCCGCCAAGTGTTCGCTGGCATATCCGCCCTCGATGGCGGACGGGATCATCAGCACTCGATGCTCGGGGACGAACACATCATCGGCGATGACCGCGTTGCTGCCCGATGACCGCATACCGGCAACGAACCAGGTGTCCTCGAATCCCAGCTCACTGCGCGGGATGAGCGCACTGCCCTGGTCGACGATGTTGCCATCCGCATCGGTGATCGGGATACCCAGTGTCGCCCAGGTCGAGTGCCAGGACCCGGAGTTGTAGTACCACTTCCCGGTCACTCGCCAACCGCCCTCGACCTTCCGGGACGTAGCTGTCGGAGAGATCACGCCGGAGACCTTCGCGTCCGGGTCGGCACCGAAAATCTCGTCCTGAGCCTGCGCGGGATACAGCCCCACCATCCAGTTACACACGTTGATCAGAGTCACCACCCACGCGGCGCCGCCGTCGGCCTCCGCCACCGCGGCGGAGACGTCGAGCATCGTTCGCATCGAGGTCTCGTAGCCGCCGTACCGCTTCGGAATAGCGACCTTGAACGCGCCCGCGTCGGTCAAGGCCTGAATACTCTCCTCGACCACCCGGCGGTCCTGTTCTCCCGCCGCGGCATTCTTTTTCAGCAGCGGGTGCAAATCCCGGATACGTTCGACCAGTTCGGCGGCCGTGGGCACGGGCTCGGCGGCGGGGGTGGTCTCGACTGCGGTCATGGTGTGTCTCCTTCTGGATGTTCGGGCTCAGCCGGCACAGGCGGCGATGGTGTCGACGATTGGTGTGCGGGGTCGCTCGGCGAAGCGGGAGTGGGTGCCGAAGGTCCGGTGCCCGTACACCAGCGGGGAACGCTGGGTGGCCTCGGCATGGGCAACCAGACCGATCAGGAGCAGGTGGTCGCCGCCTTCGACGACCTGCCAGAGATCGCAGACTGCCCAACCGGCGGCCCCGTCCAGCCGCGGCAGCCGCTGCGAGATGCTCCACTCGACCTGGGCGAACCGGTCTTCGCCCCGGCGGGAGAACAGCAGCGCCGTTTCGTCATCGGCGAACCCGAGGACGTTCACGCCGAACCGGCGGACGTTTCGAATGCGGGTGAGCAGGCCCGAGCGACGGTCCAGCGCCACCGACACCAGCGGCGGGTGCAGTGACAGGGAGGCGAAGGAACTGACCGTCGCCCCGTGCGGACCCCCGTCGTCGGCCGTGGTGACGACGGTGACCGGTGCGCATACCGCCGCCATCAGGTTCCGAAAGTCCTGGTCCTGCATCCGCACTCCTAATTCAGCATGGTGAATTACGGTTAGGAGTCTGCGCGTGACAGCGCTCACGTGTCAAGGCTTCCGGCACAATTCGGTATGGTGGATTTCGGTGAACCCGCCGGGATCCCCGCGAGCTTCGGCATCGGGTACGGCGAGCGAAGAGACGGAGGCATCGAATGGTCGCGGAAGGACCGGCTCTCAATCGGGCCGACTGGCGGTTACGATCGTCGACTTCGGCGACAACCCGCCCCGAGAAAGCGGCCGAGCAGCTCGCCGCCCTGGCGGGGGGCGCCCCCGGCCCCGCCCCCCCGGGGCGGGGCCAGCCCCTGGGCCGCGTTCAAGGGCCCCACCCAACCGCCCCCCCGGTGGCGCTGCTCTTCTTGGGTCCCCCGGCGGCCGCCGCCCCGGGCGCCCGCCGCCAGGGCGGCGAGCTGCTCGGCCGC
>NZ_JARWOV010000314.1 GCF_029868855.1 Nocardia carnea
CCCCGCCCCCCCCCCCCCCCCCCCCCCCCCCCCCCCCCGCGCTCCCCCCCCCCCCCCCCCCCCCCCCCCCCCCCCCCCCCCCCCCCCCCCCCCCCCCCCCCCCCCCCCCCCCCCCCCCCCCCCCCCCCCCCCCCCCCCCCCCGATGCGTTGCGGGGCGGGTGTTTCCGGTGCGCCGGGAGTCCGCGGTGTTTCGGCCGGCACGTCCGGCCGCCCTGCCCGGGACTCGCGCCCCACCGCGTGCGGGCGGGGAGAGTCGGGCGGAAAACCTTCAGTGCCTCGCTGGGATTCGGCGCCGCCGCTGCACAGTTCTTGTTCGGTTCTCGTTCGGGCGCCCTGGTTCATGCGTGATCTACTCGAGCGAGCCGTCTCGCCGGTCATCCGGCAGAACGAGAACCAGGCGGACGCCGCCGAGGGTGCCGTCGTCGAAGTAGGCCCGGCCGCCGTGTAGCTGGGCCTGCTGAGCGACCAAGGCCAAGCCGAGTCCCGATCCGCCCTTGTGCGCGCCGGTACCACGGGCGAACCGGGCGAAAACCGATTCCCGCTCCTCGGGCGGGATCCCGCGGCCGTTGTCGTCGACGGAGATGACGATGGTGCCGTCGGCGTGCCGGTGGGCCGACAACACGACCTCGGTTGCCTCGCCGTGTTTCACCGAGTTCTTCAGGGCGTTGTCCACCGCCAGCCGCAGACCCGCGGGCAGGCCACGGGTGATCAGTTCGGCGTCGGTGTCGACGCGGACCGTGAGGCCGGGGTAGTGGCGCATCGCGTCGTGGGCGGCCAGATCGCACAGTTCGGCGATATCGGTGTCGATATGGTCGCGTTCGGAGGTCAGGTCTCCGGAGGCCAGTCGCTCCAGGGCGGCCAGGGTGGTCTCCACCCGTTCCTGGCTGCGTTGCAGATCGCCGAGGATTTCGGTGCGCTGTTCCTCGTCCAGGTCCAGGGTGGCCAGCACCTCGAGGTCGGTGCGCATCGCGGTGAGCGGGGTGCGCAGTTCGTGCGCCGACACCGCGGCGAAATCCCGCGCGGTTTCCAGGGCGGCCGCCGTTTCGGCCTGCGCCTGGTCGACTCGGCGCAGCATGGTGTTCACCGCGTCCGCCAGTTGCTCGGCTTCCAGTACCCCGGAGCTGTCCACCGGTTCCGGTGTGGCGTCGCGGTAGCCGGTCCGGGCGCCGACCTGGCGGGTGAGCACCACGATGGGCCGGACCGCGCGCCCGCCGAACAGCCAGCCCAGCGCCGCCGATGCGGCGATCGCCGCCAGACCCGCGAACAGCAGCCACCGTTGCTGTTCGGCCGTCGCCCGCGCGGCATCCGTGGCGGGGATACCAAGCGAAACCGTCCGGCCCGCGGGCTGATTCTCGGTGGTGGTCAGTACCCGGTAGGGGGTGTCGTCCACGGTGACCGTGCGTGATCCGGGATCGAGTTCCGGAAGCCGGGTGATGCTGGAGGCCACCACCTGGCCGTCGTCGCGGACGGTCAGCGCCATATCGCGATCCGGCCCCACCAGATTCACGATCCCGACCGCGATCACCGGGTCGATCACCACCAGCCGGGACGCGATCCGCAACTGCTGATCGGTCTGCTGCAGGTTGTTGCGTTCGATCGCAGGTACGGCGATGGCACTCACCAGCGCGACGATGAGTACCGACCCGGCGGCCGCCGCCCCGGCGACCCGGGTACGCAGGGAATACGATCTGCGGCGCCGGCGGGTGACGCCGTCGCTCACTTGGCGTCCCGGAGCACGAACCCGACGCCCCGGATCGTGTGCAGTAGCCGCGGGGTGCCGTCGGCCTCCAGTTTGCGGCGCAGATAGCCGACGAAAACGTCGACCACATTCGTATCGGCGGCGAAATCGTAGCCCCATACCAGTTCCAGCAGCCGTTCGCGGCTCAGTACCACCCCCGCATTGCGGGCCAGTGTGGACAACAGTTCGAACTCGCGTTTGGTCAGGTCGATCTCCTGACCGCTCAGCACCGCGCGGTATCCGGCCGTGTCCACCTGTAGCGGTCCGACGACGATGGTGTCGGAGGGCCCGGCGGGTGCGGTATCGGTGCGCCGGCGCAGCAGCGCTTTGATCCGGGCGACCAGTTCGGCGAGGACGAAGGGTTTGATCAGGTAGTCGTCGGCACCCGATTCCAGCCCGGCGATCCGGTCACCCACCGAGCTGCGGGCGCTGAGCACACAGATCGGCACCTCGTTGCCCATGGCCCGCAGTGCCGTCACCACTCCCGCACCGTCGAGCACCGGCATATTCATATCCAGCACGATCGCGTCCGGACCGTTGTCGGCCACCGCTCGCAGCGCCGCCGCCCCGTCCCGGGCGATACTCACCTGGAATCCGGACAGGCGCAAGCCTCGTTCGACCGACGCGAGCACATCCTCGTCGTCGTCGACAACGAGAACCGCCGGTTTGGTTCGCTCCACCACACCGCCCAGTGTATTGACGGGCGATCCGTGCGCGGTGCCGCCGCGGTGAGGGCCCGCGCGCCGCCGGCCCGGGGCGAAAACCGGGCGTCGGTCCGCTCCCGCGCACCCGACGCCCGGTCATTCACACCGTCCGCGCGCCGGAAAGCCGTCCGCGCGCCGGGAAATCAGTAGCGCCGGGAAATCAGTAGTTGTGGCAGGTGTCGGCCACGCCCTGCAGGGTGGCCTGCAGCTGCTGGGCGCGCGGATCGTCCTGGGCCTGCTGGGCGGCCTGTGGGTTCTGCTCGATGTACTGCTGCAGCTCGGCCCGGCGCTGCTCGACCGGCTGATCGAACTTCGCCTGCAGCTGGGCCTTGGCGTCCGGGTTGCTGTCCAGCATGGCCGCGAGTTCCGGGGCCTGGTCGTGGAGTGCGGCGTCGACCTGGGCGAAGGAGCAGTCGCTCGTCAGCAGGGGTTCCGCCATCTCCATGGGGCCTGCCGAGGCGACGGCGGGGCTCAGGAAGGCGGTGGCCGCTGCGGCCGCTCCCAGGGTGAGGGTGGTGAGACCGAACTTGCCGAACCGCCGGTTCGTGGTGTGTGCCATGGGGACTACTGCCTCCTACGTGTCGAGTCGAGCCGTGGCTCGTGGACCCCTCAGACCGTATTGGGCGGTGTTGGCCCGACTCTGAGGTTTTCTTAAGAGGAGTTTGTGCTTTGTGGCGGCTGGACGATCCGGGCGAGTTCATCGAGCACCGTGGGATCCTCGATGGTGGAAGGTATTTCGTAATTCTCGCCGGCTGTCATCTGGCGCATGGTTTTGCGCAGGATCTTTCCGGAGCGGGTTTTCGGCAGCGCGGGGACGACGACGGCGTCGTACAGTCCGGCCACGGCGCCTATTTGGGTCCGCACGCGTTCGCTCAGTTCGTCGCGCAGAGTTTCGATATCTATCCGGGCATCGGATTTGAGTACTACATAAGCGATCGGTCGCTGCCCTTTGAGTTCGTCCGGAAGACCGATCACCGCGCATTCGGCCACCGCCTCGTGGCCCGCGACGGCGGCTTCGATACTGCCCGCGGAAAGGCGGTGCCCCGCCATGTTGATCACATCGTCGCTGCGGCCGAGGACGAAAAGGTAACCGTCCTCGTCGAAATAGCCCGAGTCGCCGGTGAGGAAATGACCCGGATAAGCCGCCAGATAGGAGCGTTCGAACCGGTCCTCGTCGTGCCATAGGCCGGTCAGCGCGCCGGGCGGTAGCGGAAGGCCGATGACGATATTGCCCTCGGTGTTCGCCGCGACCGGATTACCCGAGGAGTCCAGCACCCGCAGGCGATAGCCCGGCACCGGCACCGAGGCCGAACCCGGTTTGATCGGCAGTCGCTGTATCCCGAGCGGATTGGCGCAGATAGGCCAGCCTGTTTCGGTCTGCCACCAGTGATCCACCACCGGGCAGTCGTCGCGCCCGGCGAGCAGTGTTTCGTCGGCCCAGGTGAACGTGGCGGGGTCGAGCCGTTCGCCCGCGCAGAACAACGCACGCAGGGAAGAAAGATCGTGTTCGTGGGCCAGTTCGGCCACGGGATCCGCGCGGCGGATTGCCCGCAACGCGGTGGGCGCCGTGAACAGTGTGTGCACCTGGTGCCGGGCCACCACTCTCCAGTACGCCCCCGCATCGGGGGTTCCCACCGGCTTGCCCTCGAAGAGCAGCGTGGTGGCTCCGACCAGCAACGGGGCGTAGACGATATAGGAGTGGCCGACCACCCAGCCCACATCGGAGGCCGCCCACATCACCTGGCCGGGCCCGACGTCGTAGATATTGCGCATGGACCAGGCCAGGGCGACGGCATGTCCGCCGTTGTCGCGTACCACGCCCTTCGGCTTACCGGTCGTACCCGAGGTATACAGCACGTACAGGGGATCGGTTGCCGCCACCGATACCGGGTTCACGGGCGCGGCGTCGCGTACCGCGGTATCCCAGTCGAGCCAGCGGGCCCCACCGCCGGCAACCGCACCGAAATCGTGCTCGGGAAACCCGGCACGCTGTTTCACCAGGACGGTTCCGGGGGCCGCGGTCTCCGCGAGTTCGAGCGCCCGGGCCACGATAGGGGGGTAATCGATGGTGCGGTTGGGTTCGAGGCCGCCGGAGGCGGTCACGATCAGCACCGGTTCGGCGTCGTCGATCCGCGCCGCAAGCTCTGGTGCGGCGAATCCGCCGAACACCACCGAATGCACGGCCCCGATCCGGGCGCAGGCCAGCATCGCGACCACGGCCTCGGGAATCATCGGCAGATAGATAACGACCCGGTCACCGGCCTGAACGCCGAGGTCACGCATGGCGCCGGCGAAGCGGGTGACCTGATCGAGCAGTTGGGAATAGGTGTAGACACGGCTCGTGCCGGTCATTGCCGATTCGTAGATCAGTGCGGATTGTTCGCCGCGACCGGCGTGCACATGCCGGTCGAGCGCGTTGTAGCAGGTATTGAGCCGGGCTCCGGGGAACCAGCGCGATATCGGGCGGGTGGTATCCAGAGCCTGTTCGGGCGGGGTATCCCAGTCGATATCCGCCGCGGCCCGGGACCAGAACTCGGCGGGATCGACCAAACTGGTCTGATAGACCGGTCGATACTCGTTCCTCGCGTTCACCCGTGCTCCCTAGCCTCGCAGCAATCCTCGCCTCGATAGATCAGCACGATTGTGGCAGACTTCACGCGACCCCCTGGCGGGTGTCGCGACCATGGCGTATGCCTGTAATCGGCTGGTCAGTGTGCGCCGACCCGGGCCTAGTACACCAAGAAGTTATTGATCCGTTAGAATCTGATGACACGAATTCGGTCCGTCGTAGACGCAATTTCTCGGCCAGCCGCGACCCACGGGCAGCTCCACCCGTCGAGCCACTATGCGAGTGTGGAGTTCTGCTGTGGTGCATGGCTGGGGCCAGGTTGGAAAGTGAGTGGGAATGCGTGACGCCGCTAGGTCCGGCACGAAGCGCTGGGCGCTGAGTAACTGGGACCTTCGCTGGAAGGTTACGGCCGTGCTGGCTGTGCCGTTGGCGGTCGCGGTCGGACTCGGTGTGTCGAGGATATCGGCGCAATGGGGCGAGGCGAATCGGCTGGGCTCGTCGGCCGAGAACGTCAGTCTCGTCCCGGCGGTGCTCGATCTCAGTTCGGCCACCTCCACGGTCGCGGGCTCGCAGGCCATCGCCCTCGCGCCGAACCGGTCCATGGTCACCGAGGAAAACCTCACAACCCTGGACCGAACCATCGCTGCGGCCGAGGGTGCGCTCGCCGAACTCGACGATCTGCCGGGTGCGCACCAGGCGCTGTCCGAGATGATCGATCAGGCCAAGCAGGTACGCACCGGCGGTCTGGCGCCGTCGGGTTCACCGGCCGAGGCCGTCGCGGTACTGGACCGAGCCCGTAACGCCGGTGTCCGCACCGTGGAAGAGATCCTCGGCGAGGTCGGCGCCCCGTCGATCGACCCGGACAAACTCCGGCTCGTCGACGCGCTCAACCTGCGTTCCGCCATGGTCGGCGAGATCACCGCCGCCGCCGAACTGTTGCGCAATCAGGAAGCCGGGGAACAGGCCTACCGCGCCGCGACCAATACCGAACTCGCGCTGCTGAATATCCTGAGCCAGCGCTACAACGCCGAAGACCCCGATATCGTGGCTCTGCGCGAGGGCGTCACGACCCGTCAGGCGATGCTCGATACGCCGGAGGCGCAAGCCGGCCGGATACCGCTGGGCGAAGCCCGCGAATCGCTGCTGGCGAGCACCTCGACCACCGACAAACTCATCGGCGAGGCCACCACCGAGATCGACAACGGTGTCGAGAAGATGGCCGACGACGCGCTCTCCGACGCCGTTGTCTACTCCATCGTGGTGCTGTTGACCATCCTCGCGGCCCTGCTGCTCGCCGTGTTCGTGGCCCGCTCGATGATCGTGCCGCTGCACCGGTTGCGGCTGGCCGCCCTGCGTGTCGCCGAAAGCGATCTGCCCGAGGAAGTCGCTCAGCTGCGGACGGGTGCCGCGCCGGAAGAAGTACCACTCGAACCGATGCCCATCCGGTCCGAGGAGGAGATCGGCCAGCTGGCCCGCGCGATCGACGATATCCACGGTCAGGCGCTGCGTCTGGCCAGTGACCAGGCGCAGATGCGTTCCCAGGTCAACGATATGTTCGAGACCCTGGCGCGACGCAGTAAATCACTTGTCGACCATCAGCTCAGCCTCATCGAGGCGATGGAGTACGACGAGAAGGATCCGCGACTGCTGGAGAACCTCTTCCGGCTGGACCATCTCGCCGCCCGTATGCGCCGTAACGGCGACAACCTGCTGATTCTGGCCGGTACCAAACAGCGCCGCGCGAAATCGGCGCCGGTCGAGATCGCCGATGTGTTGCGTGCCGCGATCTCCGAGGTCGAGGACTACGAACGCGTCAAGCTCGGTGCCACCCCGCGCGGTGCACTGATCGAGCCGGCCGCCTCCGATATGGCGCATCTGTTCGCCGAGCTGCTGGACAACGCGCTGCGGGCATCGCCGCCGGAAACCGATGTGAAATTCACTTTCGCGCAGGCACACGACCAGGGCCTGCTGATCGAGGTCGCCGACCGCGGTATCGGTATGCCGCCGAGCGAGATGGCCGAGATCAACCGCCGGCTGGAGAACACCGCCGAGCCCGGCCCGGACACCGCCCGCCATATGGGTCTGTTCGTCGTCGGCCGGCTCGCGGAACGGCACGGTCTCAATGTCCGGCTGCGGCCGACCTTCGATACCGCCCGCGATCCCGGCGTCACAGTGACCGTGCACGTGCCGATGAGCCTGATCGTCGCGGGCGAAACCCAGATCCTGCCCCTGGCGACCGGGTCCGGCCCGCAGCCGCTGGTACCCAGCGATGGTGGTAAGAAGCCGAAGCCGGAGGAATCGGCCGACGAGGCCGCGGCGGCCGCGTTGCGCAGTGCCGGCGGTCCGGCCATGCAGACCCGCGGGATCAGTCGTACCGCAGACGGCAACATGATGGTCACCGTCGATCCGGGGATGAGCGGTCCGCTGCCGGCGGTCGAACGTCCCAAACCGGCTGAGCGTCCGGGTGGTCCGGCGCCGGCCGGTCCGGGCGGTCTGCCGCAGCGGCAGCCCGGTTCCGCGATGGCGGGTGGTCTGCGCGACGGCGAACAAGGCACCACGAGCCTGCGCCAGGCCAGTGCCGGCAGTACGGCGCAGCGCGGCAAACTCGCCGCCGCCAACCTGCCCAAGCGGAATCTCGGCCCCGGTGGTGGCGGTGCCACCCCGACCCTGCCGCCGCGTACCCCCGGCGATTCGCCCGCGCGTCCCACGGAGACCGGCCTCAGCGGTTTGCCGCAGCGGCAGCCGGGCGCCGGTGGTTCGCCGCAGCGGGGTGCCGGTGGTCTGCCGCAGCGTCAGCCCGGTGGGGGTGACGCGCAGCGGCCCGGTCCCGGCGGCAGCCTGCCGCAGCGTCAGCCGACCGGTGGAGACACATCGCAATCCGGTCCCGGTGGTCTGCCGCAGCGTCGCCCCGGTGCGAACGGTGCGCCCGGGAATCCGCAGACGCCCCCCGCGCGGCCGGATGCCGAGCGCCCCGCCGAAACCGCGTCGGAAACGGCGGCACCGCAGCGCCCCTCCGGTCCGGTGCCCCCGCGGCGCCCGGCGCCGCAGGGACCCAACGGACTCCCGCAACGGGAACCCGGTACGAACGGTGCCCGCGAAGCGGGCGGTCCGGGTCTGCCGCAGCGCCGTCCTGCGGGTGAGCAGGGGCGTGACCAGGAACCGCCGCAGGCCGATACCGCTTCCGGTGCGCTGCCCACCCGGCGCGAGCCGACGCGCAACGGTCTGCCGTCCCGCGAAACCTCCGGTGAGCTGCCGGCGCAGCGTGATCCGGCCGCCGGTCTGCCGGCACGCGAATCTTCCGGCGAACTTCCCACCCAGCGGGGTTCGGCCGGTGGCTCGCGGCCCCGGCACGAGTCCCCGGGCGGCGGGTTGCCGCAGCGGGGTACGACCGGTAGCGGCCTGCCGCAGCGCGGTGGCCCGGCCGGTAACGGGCGACCCCAGCCCGCCACGGCCGAGAACGGTCTGCCGCAGCGAGAACGCCCCGCCCCGCCGCGCCCGCCCCGTCCCGACGAATCGGGTGGGCTGCCGCGGCGGCAGCCGGGTGGATACACCGCCGAGCGATTCGACAACCCCCCGGGTGTCGCGTTGCCCCGGGAACCGGAATCCGCCGAGGGGGCCGCACCGGCCCGCGAACCCGGTCGGCACAGTTACAAGTCCAACCCGGCGAAGACCGCTTCGTTCTTCCAGACCCGGCTGCAGCCGGCCGAGGAAACCGACAACGTGATGGGCGGTACGCCCATCTTCGCGGAGATGATGTCGGCCTGGCTGTCGGATCCGAACGCCGATCGCTCCCAGGCCGTCGCCTCCTTCGAATCACCGGGCGACGAGGGCTGGACGGCTGCTCGGCGGGCCAGCGAGGCCGAGCCCGAGACCCGCACCGCGGCCGGTCTTCCGCAACGTAATCCGGGCGGCCGGCTGGTGCCCGGCGCCGTCAACGGCGCCCAGGAGCGGACGCCGAGTCGCAATCCCGAATCGATCCGGTCTAGTTTGAGTCGGCACCAGCAAGGTGTTCGGGATGGCCGTGCAATGCGAGCAATGAACCTAACCGGAGACAAAGGAGACCGATGAACCCCGAACTAGGTGGTACGAACCGTCAGTTGGATTGGCTGGTTTCGAACTTCGCAGGCGAGGTTCCTGGCGTAGCCCATGCCGTTCTGGTCTCGGCCGACGGCCTGCTGATGGCGGCGAGTGCCCAGCTACCGGTCGACCGGGCCGAACAGCTCTCCGCTGTCACGGCCGGTCTGGCCAGTCTCTCGGTGGGTGTGTCCAATCTCTTCGAGGGCGGGACGGTCCTGCAGTCCGTCGTCGAAATGGAACACGGCTACCTGCTGTTGATGGCGGTAGGCGACGGGTCATACCTCGCTGTCCTGACCAACACGTCCTGCGATATCGGACAGGTCGGATACGAGATGGCTTTGTTGGTCGAACGCGTGGGCCAGACAGTTCAGGCCACTCCGCGCGTCACGATGGGTTCCTGATGGTGGGATGGACATAGAAGATCACCGCGTGGGAGGCTCCGAGCCCAGTCTCGTGCGCCCGTACTCGCTGACCGCCGGTCGTACCAGACCGAAGGTGGAGCTGGCGCTCGAGGCTCTCGTCGCGTCCCATCCCATTCCGCTCGAACGCCAGTACGAACTGAGCAATATCGAGAATTCGATAGTCGAGCTGTGCAGGGAGTCGCCGTCGGTCGCCGAACTAGCGGCGCGACTGGGTATACCGATCGGGGTGGCGCGTGTACTTGTAGCGGACCTGATCGAAGCCGGGCATGTCCGCGTTTCGGCGACTTTGAAAGACGATTCCAGCGACGATGAACGTCGCGAGCTGATCGAAAGGGTTCTCAGTGGACTCCGGCGTATATGATTCGACGGCGCAGGTCGATACCCGTAGCAGCAAACCGACTTCGGCAAAGATCGTGGTCGCAGGCGGGTTCGGCGTGGGCAAAACGACGCTGGTGGGGGCAGTTTCGGAAATCGTCCCGTTGAGAACCGAGGCTCTGGTGACCAATGCCAGCGCCGGGATCGACAGTCTCGCGGGTATCGAGAGCAAATCCACCACCACGGTGGCCATGGACTTCGGCCGGATCAGCCTGGCCGACGACCTGGTGCTGTACCTGTTCGGCACCCCGGGCCAGTACCGCTTCTGGTTCATGTGGGACGACCTGATCCGTGGCGCCATCGGCGCGGTGGTGTTGATCGATACCCGGCGACTGGAGGACAGCTTCGCGGCGGTCGACTACTTCGAGGCGCGCAACTTGCCGTTCCTCGTCGCGCTCAACCAGTTCGACGATGCCCCGCAGTACCCGATCGAGGATATTCGGCAGGCGCTGGCGGTTCCCGCCGATGTGCCGATCATGCCGATCGACGCCCGGCGCCGGGAACCGGCCAAGGAGGCGTTGGTACGGCTCACCGAGTACGCCCTGCAGAAGGTCACCCGCGGCTACTGACCCGGTGCCGGTCATACTGGTCGGCGTGCCGGTGTGGACAGTTGGGATGCCGGGTGGCCCGGGACGGCTCGGATGACGCCGGCGAAACGCCGGATCGGCTCCCGCGAGCTACTCGACGCGCTGCTCGATCCGGGAACGTTCGTGAGCTGGGATGCGCCCCCCCAAAAAGGTGGGCCGCCCCGCGCGGTTAGGGGCGCGCGGGGGGGGGCGGGCCCCCCCCCCCCCACCGGGGGGCCCAGACCGGCGCGTATCGGTCCGAGCTGGTCGAGGCGGCCGCCGCGGCGGGCACCGACGAGTCGGTCCGCACCGGTGAAGGCCGGTTACGCGGGCGGCGGGTGGCGGTCATCGCATGCGAGTTCGCGTTCCTGGCGGGCTCGGTGGGTATCGCGGCCGCCGAACGTATCGTCACCGCGGTCGAGCGGGCGACGGCGGAGGGGCTGCCCCTTGTCGTCTCACCGACCTCGGGTGGTACCAGGATGCAAGAGGGCACGGTCGCCTTCGTGCAGATGGTGAAGATCGCCGGTGCGGTCGCCGCGCACAAGTCGGCCGGTTATCCGTACGTGGTGTACCTGCGGAATCCGACCATGGGCGGGGTTTTCGCGTCCTGGGGCTCGCTCGGGCATATCACCTTCGCCGAACCCGGCGCCCTCATAGGCTTCCTCGGGCCCCGGGTGTACGAGGCGCTGTACGGGCGGCCGTTCCCGCCCGGCGTGCAGACCGCGGAGAACCTGTATCGGAGCGGGGTCATCGACGGAGTCGTCGAAGTCTCGGTCTTCCGGCGGATCGCCCACCGGGCCCTGAGCGTGTTCAGCGGGGTCCCGGACGTCCCGAAATCCACTGTCGGGGATCGCCGCCCCGGCACCGAGCCGGTACTGCCCGCCGCAACCGAACCGGTCGAAGCGTGGGAGTCGGTGTGTATTTCGCGGCGACCCGAGCGGCCGGGGATTCGCGAACTTCTGCGCCGGAGCAGGCAGCGGGTGCCGCTCAGCGGGACGGGTCAGGGTGAAACGGATCGCACGGTTGTCCTTGCACTGGCCCGCTTCCAGGGCCGTCCATGCGTGGTGTTCGGACATGACCGCGCGCACCAGGATCCGGAGCACAACATGGGCCCGGCCGCGTTGCGGTCGGCGCGACGCAGTATGCAGCTCGCCGCCGAACTGCGGCTACCGCTGGTGTTGGTGATCGATACGATCGGTGCGGCGCTGTCCAAGGAGGCGGAGGAGCGCGGCCTGGCTCCCGAAATCGCCCGCTGCATAGCCGACCTGGTGACACTGGATACCCCCACCATCTCGGTACTGCTCGGTCAAGGAACCGGCGGCGGCGCACTGGCGTTGCTGCCCGCCGACCGGGTACTGGCCGCGACACACGGCTGGCTGGCACCGTTGCCGCCCGAGGGGGCGAGCGCCATTGTCCACCGCGACACCGAGCATGCTGCGGAATTGGCTGCGCAGCAGCGGATCCGGTCGGCGGACCTGCTGGCCGACGGGATCGTGGATCGAATCGTGCCCGAATACCCGGACGCGGCCGCGGAACCGGACGATTTCTCGCGCCGCATGGTCGCCGCCGTCGCCGAAGAACTGAGGATGCTGTCGACCCAACCCGCGGAGCGGTTACGGGAGATCCGGCACCTGCGCTACCGCCGACTGGGGCTTCCGGAACGTTAGTTCGGTCGTCCCCCGTCGGCGGTGTTCTGCGGTTGTACGCGACGGATGGCAGCTCCGTCCGCTCGACGGGAGTGCCATCCGTGGCCGGTCGTCGTTCCCATGTGCCCCAGTTGCCGACCTTGTTCCCGCGCACACTGATTCCGGCGGTGTGCGCCCAGGCTCTCCAGTGTTCGGCAACTGCGATGGTCCCGAGACCACCCTCAGCTTTCCGGTTCCGGCTCTGGTTTCGACCAGGCGAGGATCATGGCCGGTGCGCAACCTCCGGCCAGTAGCGTGGCCAGCAGCATGACACCGCCGGCGTAGGCGGTGCGGAAGGCGTCGGCCTCGGGGAACAGCGCGCCGCTGTAGATGAGATACATCACCGGGAGAACGCAGAGCGACTGGGTGATGGTGAGCCCGATCGAGCGGGCGGTTTCGCGCTGGGTCATCTCCAGCTCGTCGAGTGTTTCGGCAGGCGCGTTGTCCTGGGCGTGCGACACGATCCGCAACATGGTCCAGGAGGGCAGGAAGAGCAGAGCGCTCAGGCCGGCGAAGAGTGCGGCCCATTCGACGCCGAACGCGCACAATACGCCGGTGACGAACAGGGCGGCGAGTGCCACGGTGACGGTGACCACCAGCGCGCGCCGACGGCTGCGGGTGCGCCAGCCGGGCAGCATTCCGGCGAGCTGTTTCTCCCGGGCGAGCCACCGCCGGACGCGGTAGGCCTGGTAGCGATCGATCAAGGTGGACGGTCCGGTGGCTGCGGTCATCACAGCTTTCCTTTCTCACGCGGATAGAGCTCGGCCGACAGCGGAGTGAATTCGGTGCGGGAGAACACCGCCTCGACCGGTAGCCCGAACACCTCGCAGATCCGCAGGGCCAGGTCCAGGCTCGGGTAGTGGTTGCCGCGTTCGAGTGCGCCGATCGTCTGTGGGTTGACGTTCACCGCCTCCGCCAGTGCGGCCCGTGACATCCGGTGTTCCGCACGCAATACTGCGATGCGGTTGAAAATCGGGAGGGTTTCCCCTCGTCTCACTGGGCTCACACAACATAGTGTTGTAAAAACACAACGATAAGTCAAGGCGGTGCGGACACGAGACCCGGATTCGTTGACCTGCCGTCGAACCGCTCCTACCGTCGAAGCGGTGACCACTAGACGTGAGATCGGTGTTGTCCCGCCCATCGTGCTCAACGATGGGAGCCTGATTCCGCAGCTCGGTTTCGGGGTCTTCCAAGTACCGCCGGACCAGGTCTTCGATACCGTCACCACCGCGCTGCGCGCGGGGTACCGCAGTATCGACACCGCGGCGGCCTACGAGAACGAAGAAGGCACCGGTCGCGCCATCCGGCAGTTCGGCCTGCCACGGGACGAGGTCTTCGTCACGACCAAGCTCTGGAACTCCGAGCAGGGCTACGAATCGACCCTGCGCGCCTGCGAGGCCAGTCTCGACCGGCTGGGCCTGGACTACCTCGACCTGTACCTGATCCATTGGCCCGTTCCCGCTGCGGACAAATTCGTGGATACCTTCCGTGCCTTCCAGCGCCTGAAGGCCGACGGCCGGGTGCGTTCCATCGGTGTCTCGAATTTCCGCGTAACCGATCTGGAAAGGGTTGTCGCCGAAACGGGGGAGACGCCGTCGGTGAACCAGATCGAATTGCACCCCCGGCTCATTCAGCGCGAACTGCGGCAGTACCACGCCGAACACGCCATCGCCACCGAGGCATGGAGTCCACTCGGCCAGGGCACGCTGCTCGGCGATCCGGTGATCACCCGGATCGCGGGCGCTGTGGACCGCTCACCGGCGCAGGTGATCATCCGCTGGCATCTCCAGCTCGGCAATATCGTCATCCCCAAATCGGTGACACCGGAGCGGATCGAGCAGAATTTCGATGTTTTCGGCTTCGAACTCTCCGCGGAGCAGATGAGCGCCATCTCCGGATTGGACAGCGGCACCCGGACCGGGGCGGATCCCGCGACCTTCGCTGTCGGTCTGGAGACCTGAGAGCGCACGGTTCCGCGCACCGCTACCGCACCGTTCCCGGGACCGGCGGGCACGGCCCCGCGTCGTGCCCGGTGGGCCGGCGCGTCGCTGTGGCAAAGTGGTCGGTAACGCTTCGTTATTGGCTGTTGGATCGGTATTCGTTGAGCGGGGAAGGACACACATGCTCGGGGTCAGCCGCGACGGCGACGTCGTCACCATCGAACTGCAGCGTGAAGAGCGTCGTAACGCGCTGAACCTGGATCTGGTCGTACAGCTGCGTGAGGCACTCCTGCAGGCAGCTCACAACGCCCGCGTCATAGTGATCACGGGCCGGGGGCCGGTGTTCAGCGCGGGCGCGGATCTCGACGGTGTGTATTCCACCGAGTTCCTCGACGCCCTGCTGGAGATGCTGCACGAGGTCGAGGCGTTGCCGGTACCGGTGATCGCGGCCCTCAACGGTCCCGCGCTCGGCGCCGGTGTGCAGTTGGCCATGGCCGCGGATCTGCGGGTGATGGCGCCGGATTCGTACCTGGCGATTCCCGCGGCCAAACTGGGTATCTCGGTGGATCGCTGGACCACCCGCCGGCTGGTCTCGCTGCTGGGTGGCGGTCCGGCCCGTACCGTTCTGCTCGGCGCCGAACCCATCTCGGCCGCCGACGCCTACACCTTCGGCTTCGCCAACCGTCTCGGTACATTGGCGGACGCGCAGACCTGGGCGAAATCGGTGGCCGAACTGGCGCCGCTGTCGCTGCGTCACCTGAAACTGGAACTGAACGACGACGGCACCCGAGAGCCGTCACCCAAGGAACAGCAGTCCGCCTTGGAGGCAGCATGGAACAGCGAGGACGCCGAGGAGGGCCGGCAGGCCCGCAAGGAGAAGCGCGCCCCGAAATTCGTGGGCCGGTGATGCGACCCCGTATTCTCCCCGCCGCGGTGGCGGGTCTGGCCGGAATGACCGCGCTCGGCTGGGTGCTGCGTGCGCTGGACGGGTTACCGGCGGCGCTGGGTGCCTCGGTTTCCGCGATCGCGCCGACCGCCACGGGGGCGCGCAGCTACCGCAACCGGCAGTTCCACAACACCGAGCCGGCTTCGCCGATCGTCGTGCCCGACAATCCCGCCGGACTGTTGTCCATGGTGTCCGCCATGCGGGCGGGGCGGCCGAAGGGGACCGTGCCGCTGGCCGAGCCGGAACGTCCGGCGGTGGCCGGAGAACTGGCCGTCACCTGGTACGGGCACGCCAGCGCGCTGATCGAGGTCGACGGTTTCCGGGTGCTCACCGATCCGGTGTGGAGCGAGCGGGTCTCGCCGTCGCGGCTGGTGGGCCCGAGCCGAATCCACCCGGTGCCGGTGGCACTGACAGAGCTGCCGCCGGTGGACGCGGTGGTCATCTCGCACGATCACTACGACCATCTCGACGCCGATACCATCACCACTCTGTTGCATACCCAGCGTGCGGTTTTCGTCGTTCCGCTGGGGGTCGGTGCGCATCTGCGGCACTGGGGTGTGCCGGAGTCGCGGATCGTCGAATTGGATTGGGGCTTCTCGCATTCGCTGCCCGCCCGGGACGGGTCGGGCGATGGGCTGACGATCACCTGCGCCGAGGCGCGCCATTTCTCCGGGCGCGGCCTGGTCCGCAACACGACCCTGTGGGCGGGCTGGGCGCTGGCCGGTCCGGCGCATCGGGTGTACTTCGGCGGCGATACCGGGTTCACCAAGGCGTTCGCCGAGACGGGGGCGCAGTGCGGCCCCTTCGACCTCACCCTGCTGCCCATCGGTGCCTACAACCACAGCTGGGCCGATATCCATATGAATCCCGAGGAGGCGGTGCGCGCCCACGCCGACCTGTGCGGTGGCGATCCGGGCCACGGCGTGCTGCTGCCGATCCACTGGGCGACCTTCAATCTGGCGCCGCATCCCTGGGACGAACCGGTGCGCCGGCTGGTGGCGGCCGCGGGCGCGGCCGGTACCGAGATCGTGGTGCCGGTACCCGGGCAACGGCTCGATATCCGTGATCTCCCACCGGGGCGTTCCTGGTGGGAGGATATGGAGTGAACACACCCGCTCGGCGACAGGAAGGAATTCGGCAATGAGCTTGATGGACAACCTGAAGAATCTGGCCGGCAAGGGTCAGGAGGCGGCGGCCAAGAACTCCGACAAGATCAACCAGGCGGTCGACAAGGCCGGGGATTTCCTGGACCAGAAGACCAAGGGCAAGTACTCGGACAAGATCCAGAAGGGCAAGGAAGCCGCCCGCAAGGTGGTTCCGCCCGACCATCCGGGTGGTCCGGGACAGACCGGCGAACCGGGGCCGGGCCCGCGGCCGTGACCTGCGGCCGGATGCCGTACGGGGTCGACTGCACGCACCGGTGACCCGGCGTGCACCGGGCGTTCGGCGGTGAACCGGGGCAGCCGGATATCGAGGTCCGGCTGAGCAATCTGGACAAGGTGCTCTATCCGGCGACCGGCACCACCAAAGGCGAGGTCATCGAGTACTACGCCGAGATCGCCCCGGCGATGCTGCCCCATATCGCGGGCCGGCCGATCACCCGTAAACGGTGGCCGAACGGTGTCGCCGAATCGTCGTTCTTCGAGAAGAACCTCGGCGCGGGTACACCGTCGTGGCTGCCGCGGCGGGCCCAGCAACACTCCGATCGGACCGCACATTATCCGGTGATCTCGTCCCAGGCCGGCCTGGTCTGGCTGGGTCAGCAGGCCGCTCTGGAGATCCATGTACCGCAGTGGCGGTTCGACGGTGAGGGGCGCGGCCCCGCGACACGGCTGGTGTTCGATCTCGATCCCGGCCCCGGCGCGGGCTTACCCGAATGCGCGCGGGTGGCGCTCGGGGTGCGGGATATGGTGGCCGAAATCGGGATGCGTGCCTTCCCGCTGACCAGCGGTAGCAAAGGCATCCACCTATATGTCCCGCTGGACCGGGCACTGAGCCCGGGCGGGGCTTCCACGGTGGCCAAACAGGTCGCCACGAATCTGGAGAAACTACTTCCCAACCTGGTCACTGCCACCATGGCGAAGAGTGTGCGGGCCGGGAAGGTGTTCCTGGACTGGAGTCAGAACAACCCGTCGAAGACGACCATCGCACCGTATTCGCTACGCGGGCGCGAACAGCCGAACGCCGCCGCACCGCGGCACTGGGCGGAGCTGGAGGATGCCGATGAGCTGCGGCAACTGCGGTTCGACGAAGTTCTGGAGCGCTACCGCTCCGACGGCGATCTGCTGGCCGCCCTGGATACGCCGCTGAACGACGCGCTGACGAAATACCGCTCCATGCGTGACCCGGCGCGCACCCCGGAGCCGGTACCGCCGCATTCACCCCGGCCGGGTCCGGGCGACCGCTATGTCGTGCACGAACACCACGCCCGGCGGTTGCACTGGGATGTGCGGTTGGAGCGCGACGGGGTACTGGTGTCGTGGGCGGTACCCAAGGGGCCGCCGGAAAGCACTCGGCAGAACCGGCTCGCCGTGCACACCGAGGATCATCCCCTGGAGTATCTGGACTTCCACGGCACGATCCCGGCCGGCGAATACGGAGCCGGAGAGATGTCGGTATGGGATACCGGCACCTACCGCGCCGAGAAGTGGCGCGACAACGAGGTGATCGTGGTGTTCCGCGGCGATCGGCTCAACGGCCGCTACGCGCTGATCCGGACCGAGGGCGATCAGTGGCTGATGCATCTCATGAAGGACCAGCCCGCGACCGCGGAGTTGCCGCGCGGGCTCACTCCCATGCTGGCCACCAGTGGCGAGGTGGCCGGGCTGCCGGAATCGGAATGGGCGTTCGAACGGAAATGGGATGGATACCGGCTGCTCGTGGAAGTCGATGCCGGGGAACTACGGCTGCGCAGCCGGGCGGGTAACGATGTCACCGCGCGCTACCCACAGTTGTCGGTGCTGGCCGAGGAACTGGCAGGCCATCAGGTGATACTCGACGGCGAACTCATCGTCCGCGGACCCGACGGCGCGGTGAACGTCGCACTGTTGAAAGCGAATCCGCGCCGCGCCGAATTCCTGGCCTTCGATCTGCTGTTTCTCGACGGCACCTCGCTGCTGCGCAAACGCTACCGCGATCGGCGGCAGGTACTGGAAGCGCTGGCCGCGACGACCCCGGAACTCCGGGTGCCGCCGCGCTACGAGGGCGACGGCACCGAAGCCCTGCGGCGCAGTGAAGCGGAAGGCGCCGAGGGCGTGATCGCCAAACGACTGGATTCGGTGTATCTGCCCGGCACCCGCGGGCATTCATGGGTCAAACACCGGAACTGGCGCACCCAGGAGGTGGTGATCGGTGGGATGCGGCGCAGTAAGGCGCGGCCGTTCGCCTCGCTGCTGGTCGGGATACCCGCCGAGGACGGTCTGGTGTACGCAGGCCGGGTGGGGACCGGGTTCGACGAGGCGGGGATGAACGATCTGGCGGCCCGGTTGCGCCGGTCGCAGCGTAAGACGTCGCCGTTCGTCAACGAGATGTCGGCCGACGAACTCCGGGACGCGATCTGGGTGACACCGAAGATCAAAGGCACTGTGCGCTACATGGATTGGACCGACGGCGGCCGGTTCTGGCATCCCGCCTGGCTCGGCGAGGTGTGACGGCTGTCGCTGTTCCCCCGTTCGCGGCGAATCCGCTGGGTATCGTTATCGCCGTAGCGGATTCGAGCGAGGAGCACACCATGGATTTCAAGGGGCTGGCGAACAAGGCACTGGGTCTGGCGCGCAAGAACGCCGGCAAGGTCGATCCGCTGATCGAGAAGGTCGGCGACGCGGTGGACAAGAAAACCGGCGGCAAGTATGCGGCGCAGGTCGACAAGGCGCAGGACGCGGCGCGGAAAGCTGTACGCGACCAGCAGAAGTAACCGGCCTCGAGCGCGGGACGACTCGGTGGTGACGACGGTGCCGCATCACGATCGGCAGTGCCTGCGTGCCCGGCTCCGCAGCGATCCCAGCGGGTCGAGCGACGAGACGTGGCGCGCCGCAATCGTCGCGTTCCGGCCGCTCGTCAGAGCATCAGTTCCATGGCCAGAGCCCCGGCGCATACGGCAACCACCACGGTGAGGGCGATGGCATCGTTGCGGCCGGGGCCGGCCGGGCGGGCGGTGAGCCGGCCGGTGCCGCCGCGGGCGGTGATGGCTTCGCCGAGTTCGCCGGCGCGGCGGGTCGAAACCGCCATGGCGGCGGTGAGGATATCGATCAGCGGGTCTGTGGTGCGGTGCAGCAGATCGGGTTTGGGGCGTAGGCGGCGGGCCGCCCGTAGGATCCGGATCTCCTCCAGCAGTAGTGGCAGTCCCCGCAGGGTGAGCGCTACCACGACGGCGAGTTCGTCGACCGGTACCCGTAGTTTGCGCAGGGGGCGGCCGAGGGTCGCCAGGGCCGGGGCGATTTCGCTCATCGGGGTGGTCCAGGCGATCAGCATGGACGCCGACAGCAGGATCAACCCGAAGACCACGACCTGCGCGTAGCGCAGCAGCGCGACCCCGCCGACCGGTGCGCTGATCAGCGCACCGAGCGCGATCAGCAGCCAGAATGCCCACGGTAGCCGGGGTACGACGCCGAGGGGGAGTCGCGCGAGGGCCCCGATCACGATCAGGAAGACGATCGTGACGCCGAGGATCGGCCAGCTGGGCAGGAACATCAGCAGCAGGCTGATCAGGAAGACGCCGATCATCTTGGTTCCGGCCCACAGCCGGTGGATCGGGCTGGCCACCGGAACCTGGCGCAGCAGTACCGTGCTCATCGGGCACCTCCGTGGGCGTCGCCGCGTAGCCGCCAGGCCGTGCCCGGTGCGGGGTGGTGGACCGGACCGGGTGGGTGGACCGGTGGAATGGGGGAGGTATCGGCGTCCGGTTCCGGGACCGGGATATGCGCGGCCTCGGTTTCCGGGATACGCCCGGCCTGCAAATGGACGGTGCGGTCGCAGATCGCCGCGACGTCCTCGACATCGTGGGAGATGACGATCAGGGTGAGCCCGGAATCGCGGAGCCGGGCCAGCAGGTCGACGATATCGGCACGGCCCTCGGGGTCCAGGCCCGCCAATGGTTCGTCCAGCACCACCACCTGGGGATGACTGGCGACGATGGCGGCGAGCACCACCCGTTTCGCCTGACCGCCGCTGAGTTCTTCGATGGAGCGGGTGGTCAGCGAGCGGTCCAGGCCCACGGCGTCCAGGGCCTTACCGACCGTGCCCGATCCGGTGCCGTCCCCGCCCCAGTCGGCGATCTCCTCGCCCACGGTATGTCGTTGCAGTTGCAGGCGGGAATGCTGGAAGGCCAGTTCCACCCGGCCGATCTGTTTGCTGACCGGTTTTCCGGCGAGTTCACAGCGGCCCACGCTGGGCGCGATGAGTCCGGCCATGATCCAGGCCAGGGTCGATTTCCCGGACCCGTTCCCGCCGACCACCAGTAGCGCTTCCCCGCGCCGGACCGTCAGGTCGATCCCGTGCAGGGCCTGCGCTTCCCACGGGGTGCCGCGGTTGTAGGTGTGCCGGACACCGCGCAATTCCAGGATCGGGTCGCCCATGGGGTGGCGGCGGTGCGCGCGGGCCGGTTTCGGCCAGGCGGGCAGACGGTCGACCATCCGGCCGTCCGCCAGGTGTATCACCCGGTCGGCGGCGGCCGCGTCGGCTTCGTGGTGGGTGACCAGTACCACCGCCATCGGATGCCGCTTCGGTAGTTCGGCCAGTAGTGCCACCAGGTCGCGGCGGCCGTCCGGGTCGATCATGGAGGTGGCTTCGTCGGCGATGAGCAGCGCCGGCCGCCGGGCCAGCGCGGCCGCCACGGCGAGCCGCTGCTGCTGGCCACCGGACAGGGCCGCGGTTTCCCGGCCGCCCATTCCGTCCAGCCCGACCTCGCGCAGCAGATCGTCGATCCGTACCTCGGCCGCCAGTTCGGCGGGCAGCCCCCAGACGACATCGTCGGCGACGAGTACTCCCAGCGTTTGGCTTTCCGGCCGTTGAAGCACCAGGGCGGTACCGCCGAGATGGCCCAGGCCCGCCGACCCGGGGCGGTCCACCGTGCCACTGCTCGGCGGCAGACCGGCCAGCAGCCGGGTGAGGGTGGATTTCCCGGACCCGTTGTGCCCGACCACGGCGACGAATTCGCCCACCGCTACCCGCAGGTCGATCCCGGCGAGCGCAGCACCGGGCGTGCCCGGATACCGGTAGCCGACGCCGCGCAAGGTGACCGGTAGCGGGGCGATGGGGCGATCGTCGGCGGGTGCGTCGAGCCGATCTGTGCCGGGCAGCCAGGTCAGCCGGTCCAGCACGGATCCGAGGACGAACCAGGAGACGAGTGCGGTGACCACGGTGCCGATCGCGACGGTGGCGCCGATATAGATCCACCACCACTGCAGAACGGTCTCGGCCACGTCGAGTACACCGCGGCCCAGCGGTTCCAGCTGGGCTTGCCGGGAGGTGAGATCGGCCAAGCCGGTGGCGGTGTTGCGGATGTTGTCGAACAACAGATCGCGCGTGGCCGAGAAGACCAGCAGGAAACCGATCGAGTACATGCCCCAGGCGATACCGGCGACGACAGCGAGCCCGGTGACCGCGATGATGCCGCCGCCGCGGCGTTTGACTCCGCCGACGATACCGCCGATGGTCGCGGTGGCGACCATGGCCATGGCGGCGGTCAGACCGGCCGCGACGAAGGTGACCAGGGCGGCCGAGACCGCTGCGGTGAACACGACGCGGAAGCGGTATCGGTGCGCCAGCAATCCCATGGGGACGGCCGCGACGAGTTGGAGCGCCGCGGCGAACGGGATCACCGAGCCGACCGTGACCAGTCCGACGGTCGCGCCGCCCAGTACCGCGCCGTTGGCGAGTTCGATCGGCCGTAGTGCCGCGTCTCGGGAGTCGCGGGCGGGCCGGTCGGATGTGCCGGGCCGGGCGGTTGCGGGCTGGTCACTCACGACGTCAAGTCTGCCAGTCCGGCGGCCGGGCGCGAATCGAAGGTATTGCAAGCATGCGCATCAACGCATATGTTGTCTGCGTGGGACATGATCATACGCATCGGGTATCACCCGAAAGCGCCTCCGGGAAGTATGTCGGACGACTGGCGCTGGCGCTGGCCATCGGTGCCGGGTTCATGCTGGTCGAACTGGCGGTCGCGCTGGCCACCGGTTCGCTGGCACTGCTCTCCGACGCCGCGCATATGCTCACCGATGTCGTCGGTATCGCGATGGCGCTCTCGGCCATCGTGCTGGCCCGCAACACCCGGCCCAGCTACACCCGCACCTTCGGTTACTACCGCGCCGAGGTGATCGCGGCCCTGGCCAATGCCGTACTCCTGTTCGGAGTGGCCGGCTACGTCCTGGTAGAGGCGGTGCGCCGATTCGGTGAACCACCGGAGGTTCCGGGCGGGCCGGTGCTCGTCGCGGGGGTGATCGGTCTCGCCGCCAATATCGTGTCCTTCCTGTTGCTGCGGCGCGGCGCGGCGGAGAGCCTCAACGTGCGCGGCGCGTACCTCGAGGTGCTCGCCGATATGGTCGGGTCGTTCGGCGTGCTGGTCTCGGCGGCGATAACCCTCACCACGGGCTGGTACTACGCCGATATGGTCGTGGGCGTGGCGATCGGCGTGTGGGTGCTGCCCCGGACCTATCTGCTGGCTCGCCGCTCGCTGCGGATCCTGTTCCAGCACAGTCCGGAAGAGCTCGACGTCGAGGCGGTGGCGGCGGAACTGGCCGCGGTGCCCGGGGTCTGCGATGTGCACGATCTGCACGTCTGGACGCTGACCTCCGGAATGGAGGTCGCCTCCGCGCATATCACCACGTACGGTCCGGACGCGGGCGATGGGATCCTGCGGGCCGCCCAGCACCTGCTCGCCGAGCGTTTTCATATCGAGCACGCCACCCTGCAGATCGAGACCTCCGATACCGCCCGCCGCTGCACGGAACTGTCCTGGTAGCCGCCGTCCGGTCGATAGAGATATTCGGCCATAATGTCGGTATGGTGCAGCGTCCGTCGGTCCGGGACTGGGATTTTCCGCGCGGTGTCGCCAGTGTCGCGCTGATGGTGGGCTACGGCGCCGAACACGGGGTCACGCCCGCGGCCCTGCTGCGCGGCACCGATCTCACCGAGGCCCGCCTACGCGACCCCGATGCCCAGATCGACGCGCATACCGAGCTCGCGGTGGTCCGGAATCTGGTGCGCGAACTCGATCGCCCCGGTATGGGTGTCGAGGTGGGCCGCCGCTATCGCATCACCACATTCGGCATCTTCGGTTTCGCCTGTGTCAGCAGTCCCACGCTGGCCGAGGCGATCGATTTCGCGCTGCGCTATATGGAACTGAGCTTCACCTTCTGCCTGCCGGTGACGCAGTGGGAGGACGGCGAATTCGTCGGCCGGATCCTCGACGACTCGGTACCGGCCGATATCCGGCAGTTCCTGGTGGAACGCGATGTGACCGCCATGCATCAGGTGATGAGTGATCTGCTGGGCCGGCACCTGGCACTGATCCGGGCCGAATTCCGGTTTCCCGAACCCTCGTACGCCGATCGGATCGCCGCGGTCACCGTGGCCACGCCGCGGTTCGGCCGCCCGGAAAACCTGGTCGCCCTCGACCCGGCCATCCTCGACCAGCCGCTCCCACAGGCCAACGAACACACCCTGGCCATCTGCCTGGCGCAATGCCGAGACCTCGTCCATCGGCGCCGCGCCCGCACCGGGATCGCCGCCGAGGTCCGGGCCCGGCTGGTGCCCCGGGGCGGGATGGACGGTTTCACCGCGCCGCCCGGTATCGACGCCGTGGCCGCCGACCTCAATATGAGCACCCGCACCCTGCGCCGGCATCTCGATTCGGCCGGTACCAGCTACCGCGCCCTGCTCGACGAGGTGCGTCAGGCACTGGCCGAGGAAATGCTGACCACCACCCCGCTGTCGGTGAGCGATGTGGCGATCCGGCTCGGCTACGCCGAGGCATCCACCTTCATCTACGCCTTCAAACGCTGGACCGGCGCGACGCCTGCCGCCTACCGCCGCGCTCGCGCCGGACGGTACTGAAGGTCAGTACGGGCTCGCGATCCAGCCGCCCATCGGAACGCTGCGGAAATGTGTGATCAGGCGATGGTCGTCGTCGATCACGTGCAGAGCGACCGACGGATCCGGCCCGTAGTCCATCACTCGCTCGGGCGGCGCGAGTTCCCATTCACCGCCCAGCACCGACGCCGTGCTGGGGCCGATGAGCAGCGGGCGGCCCGCGAAGGTACTCACCCCGGCGGTATGCGCGTGCCCGGCCAAGGTCGCGATGATGCGCCGGTCCCCGGCGATCACCGCAGCCAGCCGCTGCGGATCGTCCAGCGCAATCGTGTCCACGACCGGGCTGTGCAGGAAAACCGGCGGATGGTGCAGGGCCAGCAGCACGGCCGTGTCGGGCGGGGTCGCGGCGAGGGTGTCGTCCAGCCAGTCGTAGGTCTCCCCGGACAGCCGGCCACCCGATTGCCCGGGGACGCTGGAGTCCAGCAGGATCAAGGTCAGGTCGCCGATCCGGTGTACCTGGTTCACCGGATCGTCCGACGGCGTACCGGACAGCAGTACTTCCCGGAACGCGGCCCGCTCGTCGTGGTTTCCGGGGATGGCGAGCACCGGCAGATCGGCCTGTAGCGACATCCGCGCCTCGGCGTACTGCTCGGGTTTACCGGAATCGGTGATATCGCCGGTCACCACGATCACATCGGGCCGCCGCCGCAAGTCCGCCAGATAGGCCATCACTCGTTGCGCGCGCTCGGTGTTACGGGTCCCGAGATCGAAATGTGTATCGCTGACCTGAGCCACCAGGATCATCGGTGCTCCTGTGTATATTGGCGCGCCGCCGGCGCGCGGGGTTTCGGCCCCTTCGGTCCGTGTTTTCGGCCTTCGGGACTCGCGGTTTCGTCGCCTCGCTACGTAGAACCGAAAGCAAGGACGGCCGAAACCCTTCCGAGGGCCTCACTGATCTCGGCACCACGGTGGTTCCGTGCGCCGATGTCACTCCACCCAGCTTAGGGCAGTTGGCCAGCGGCAACGGCGGGGATATGAGGCACGCCACTACTGGTCCCTGTGTGTATGGTCCCGGGACTGAACAGGTCGTCGAATGACCTGTGCCTGCCGGGGCCCACGCCCGGTTCGTGAGGACGGCTGTGCGCGAGTGCCTCGCGATTGTCCGATCATCGAACCTGCCCGGACGGCGGAGCCCGGGGTTGCACCGCGATTCCGGGTGAGTTGTCGGCCGGGCAGTCCGGGGGTAGATGCCGGAGGTGGGGCCCGGCATATACCGTCGGCCCACGAGCAGTCAGACAGGGAGGGTGGCGGGTGGGGAGGCGAGCGGGCCCCAGAAGCCGGCGTCGGGCGGCGCTTCCAGGTCGAGCCGACCGTCGGGCCGCCAGTCGGCGGTGAGGCGCAGCCGCCACGAGTGCAGATGGGTGCGGGGGTGGGTGCCGGTGCGGTCGAACAGGGGGTCGCCGGCGATGGGGTAGCCGATCC
Source organism: Nocardia carnea (assembly GCF_029868855.1). Classification (GTDB taxonomy): domain Bacteria; phylum Actinomycetota; class Actinomycetes; order Mycobacteriales; family Mycobacteriaceae; genus Nocardia; species Nocardia carnea_A. Next base: position 25,536 of record NZ_JARWOV010000314.1, read on the forward strand.
AGGCCAGGTGTACGCGTAGCTGATGCCGGCGGCCGGTGATCGGATACAGGGCCACGACGGTGTGGTCGTGGTACCGGGCCACGACGGTGAACTCGGTGCGGGAGGGGTAGTTCTTCGTGTTCAGCAGGTCGGCGTCGGCGACGAACCAGCGGTCGCCGGTGCGCTGGATCGTTTCGCGGGGTGCGGCCACCCGGACCCGGTTCTTCCGGCCGACGCTGAGCGGTAGTTCGACGACCCCGCGCTCGGGTAGTGGTTCCGGCCCGGCGGCGACAACGGCCAGATACGTCTTCTCGGCGGTCTGCTTGTTGAACTGGCGGGTCAGCTGCCCGTGCGCCGGAAGCTGCCGGGCCAGTAGCACCAGGCCGGAAGTGACCTTGTCTATCCGGTGCACCGGGTAGAGCTTCTCGCCCGTGGCCTCGGCGGCGGCGACGATATCGGTGTCGTGCCGCTCCCCGGTGACCGAGATCCCGGCGGGTTTGTTCAGCGCCAGAATCGCCTCGTCTTCGGTGAGCAGGCAGCGGGCGCGCAGCTCGGGCCAGTCGATATCCACCGGTCGAGCGTAGGAGTAGGGCGGGGGTCGCCAGGGACCGGGATCCGGCCGGTCCGCGCTGCCGGCCTCGCCGAGCGAGGGATGACGCACCGGCGTACGACGGATACGGCGGCCGGACCCACCGCGCCCTGTGTGATCACGAAACTCCCGGAATCCCGGATGGACCGACCACTTCGCAATCTTGCGGGCAGAATAAGGCGGGCCGCCGCTTTCGCCCAGGCCGTGTGAAGGCGGCCGATGGAATCGCTCGGTTGTTGCCGGGTCCCGGTTCCGCCTGTTCTGTCCGGCCGCGCTACGGGAGCCGGCCCGGTATCGAGCAGGCGGAGTCACCGTACGGCCGTGAGACACCGATAGCGCAACACGGCGGCACGGGACGTGGTCGCGGTCCCGGTCGCGTTGGACCGAAATCGCCCGTCGAGCGGTTTGTGGACTGGGCGCAAAGAGTTTGCCGGACAGACCTCCTCGGGAGTAATGGTGGCCTCTTCGACTCCGCTGAACGCCGGCCGCACGCTGGCCGGTGACCACACCATGACCGGTGGACGCACCCTGATGCTGGTCCTGGCGACCGTGGGTTTCGCGCTCAACTTCTGGGCCTGGGCCCTGCTCAGCCCGCTGGCGCCGCGGTTACGCGAGGAACTGGGGCTCAATTCGTTCCAGGAGTCGCTGGTGGTGGCGGTGCCGGTGATCGTCGGATCGCTGGGCCGGATACCTGTCGGGGCGCTGGCCGATCGTTACGGCGGACGGCTGATGTTCCCGGTGGTTTCGCTGATCACCGTGGTACCGGTGCTGTTCTTGGGCCTGGTCGGCCATTCGGCGCTGGAGGCCTTGCTCATCGGTGGGTTCTTCCTCGGTATCGGCGGCACGGTGTTCGCGGTGGGGGTGCCGTTCGTGAGCCGCTGGTTCCCGCCGGAGCAGCAGGGTCTGGCGATCGGGGTGTACGGGATGGGAATGGGCGGTACCGCCATCAGCGCCCTCACCACCGTGCAACTGGTCGATATGGGCGATACCGCGACCCCTTTCCTGCTGTGCGCCGCGGCGCTGGCCGGCTACGCGATCGTCGCCTGGTTCCTGCTGCGCGACGCCCCCGGTCGTACCGCGCCCACCGAATCGATGACCACCCGGCTGAAGCAGACCATGCGCCTGCCCGCCACCTGGGAGGCCTCGGCGTTGTACGCCGTGGCGTTCGGCGGTTTCGTGGCGTTCTCGGTGTACCTGCCGTCGTATCTGCGCACCGCCTATGACCTCTCCCAGGCGGACGCGGCCAACAGGATGGCCGGGTTCGTCCTGCTCGCGGTCATCATGCGGCCGGTCGGCGGCTGGCTGGTCGACCGGTTCAACGGCCCGGTCGTCCTCGCGACCACCCTCGGTTTCGTGGTCGCCGCCGCCGCCGTACAGGCCACCACCCCGGACCTGATGCCGGTCGGCACCATCGCGTTCCTGGTCCTGGCCGCGGCCCTCGGCGCCGGCAGCGGGGCGACCTTCGGGCTGGTCGCGCAGATCGCGCCGCCCGGCAAGGTCGGCGCCATCACCGGATTCGTGGGCGCCGCGGGCGGTCTGGGCGGTTTCGTTCCACCGCTGGTGATGGGCGCCATCTACGAATCGACCTCCGATTACGGCCCGGGGCTGCTGGCGCTGGCCGCGGTCGCGCTGGCCGCGCTGGTGTTCACTCTCACGGTCGTCCGCCGCGAGGTGGCCCGGCAGCGCGGCTGAGCCGTCCGGATCGACGATGCAGAAGGAGTACCGATGATGCGATACCGCCACGGCATTCGCGAACAGCACGCACCTGTTTCGAAGGAGTGCCGATGACCCGGGGTCGCCGCGGCTCCGGCGGGGCGCGCCTCGACGGCGAACTCACCGACGCGCTGGTGGGCACTCGGCGGTTCTTCACCCGCGCCGAGGTCTCCCCGGACCGGCGGTCGATGTACGAGTCCGGCGGGCGGCAGGCGGACGAGTTCTATCGCGACCGCTGGAGTCACGACAAAGTGGTGCGGTCGACGCACGGGGTGAACTGCACGGGGTCGTGTTCCTGGAAGATCTACGTCAAGGACGGGATCATCACCTGGGAAACGCAGCAGACCGATTATCCGTCGGTGGGCCCGGACAAACCGGAATACGAACCGCGTGGTTGCCCACGTGGCGCGGCGTTCTCCTGGTACACCTATTCGCCGACCCGCGTGCGGTATCCGTATATCCGCGGGGTCCTGCTGGAGATGTACCGGGCGGCGAAGAACACCATCGGTGATCCGGTGCGGGCCTGGGCAGCGATCGTGGAGGATCCGGAATCTGCCCGCCGCTACAAGGCCGCGCGCGGCAAAGGTGGCCTGGTCCGCGCGACCTGGGACGAGGCGACCGAGATGATCGCCGCCGCACATATCCACACCATCGAGCGGTACGGCCCGGACCGTATCGCGGGCTTCTCGCCGATCCCGGCGATGTCGATGGTTTCGCATGCTTCGGGGGCACGGTTCGTTTCGCTGATCGGCGGGGCGATGCTGTCGTTCTACGACTGGTATGCCGACCTGCCGGTCGCGTCGCCGCAGATGTTCGGCGATCAGACCGATGTTCCGGAGTCGGGGGACTGGTGGGACGCCGGCTATCTGATCATGTGGGGGTCGAATCTGCCGGTGACCCGCACCCCGGATGCCCACTGGATGGCCGAGGCCCGGTACCGGGGCCAGAAGGTCGTCGCGGTATCGCCGGATTACGCGGACAACGTGAAATTCGCCGACGAATGGCTGGCCCCGCATCCCGGCACCGACGGCGCCCTGGCGATGGCGATGGGGCATGTGGTGCTGCGGGAATACTTCGTCGAGCGGGAAGTGCCCTACTTCGCCAGTTATATCCGGCAGTTCACGGATCTGCCGTTCCTGGTGCGGCTGGAGGAGGGCGACAGCGGTTATCTACCGGGAAAGTTCCTGACCGCTGCCGATCTCGACGAATACCTCGGAACCGAGAACGCGGCATTCAAAACAGTCGTCCTCGATGCCGAGGGCACGCCGGTGGTGCCGAACGGATCCCTCGGTTATCGCTTCGGTGAAACCGGGGCCGGCCGCTGGAATCTGGATCTCGAAGGGGTCCGGCCGCAGGTCACTCTGCTGGGTGACCACGCGGTCACCGTATTGATGCCGCGCTTCGACACCGCGGGCGGCGAAGGCGCGACCGTGCAGCGTGGAGTCCCGGTGCGCCGGGTGAACGGGCATCTGGTCACCACGGTTTTCGATCTGCTGCTGGCGCAGTACGGGGTGCACCGCGACGGCCTGCCGGGCCTGTGGCCGGTCGACTACGACGACCCCGCCCAGCCCTACACCCCGGCCTGGCAGGAGTCGATCACCGGGGTTCCGGCGGCCGCGGTGCTGCGGATCGCGCGCGAATTCGCCACCAATGCCGAGGAGAGCCACGGCCGTTCGATGATCGTGATGGGCGCCGGTACCAACCACTGGTTCCATTCCGACACCATCTACCGGGCCTTTCTCACACTGACCACGATCACCGGCTGCCAGGGCGTCAACGGTGGCGGATGGGCGCACTACGTGGGTCAGGAGAAATGCCGGCCGGTGACCGGGTGGACCCAGCTGGCGTCGGCGCTGGACTGGTCGCGCCCGCCGCGGCAGATGATCCAGACCGCCTACTGGTACCTGCATTCCGACCAGTTCCGTTACGACTGGTTCGGTGCCGACACCCTCTCGGCCGCGCACGGCGGCGGTCGCCTGGCCGATATGACCACCGCAGATGTGATCGCGCAGGCGGCCCGCCTGGGCTGGATGCCCTCCTATCCGACCTTCGATCGCAATCCGCTCGACCTGGTCGACGCAGCCGAGGCCGACGGCGGATCGCTGGCCGGTTATGTGGTTTCCGAACTGCGGGCCGGGCGGATGCGGTTCGCTTGCGAGGATCCGGACGCGCCGGAGAACTTCCCGCGCGTGCTGAGCGTGTGGCGGGCGAATCTGCTCGGGTCGTCGGCGAAAGGCAACGAATACTTCCTGGAACATCTGCTCGGCACCGAATCCTCGCTACGCGCCTCGCCCACCCCGGCCGGCGCCCGGCCCCGTGATGTGGTGTGGCGGCCCGAAGCGCCGCGCGGCAAACTCGATCTGCTGCTCACCCTGGATTTCCGGATGACCAGTACCACCCTGTTCTCCGATATCGTGCTGCCCGCCGCCACCTGGTATGAGAAGCACGACCTCAACACCACCGATATGCACCCGTTCGTGCATTCGTTCAACCCGGCCATCGCGCCGCCCTGGCAGACCCGCAGCGACTGGGATGCCTTCCAGGCGATCGCCGAGAAGTTCAGCGAGCTGGCGGGACCGCGGCTGGGGGTCCGCAAGGATGTGGTGGCGGTGCCCCTGCTGCACGACACCCCCGACGAACTCGCGACTCCGCACGGCCGGGTCGCGGATTGGAAGTACGGCGAGGCCGAACCGGTCCCCGGTGTGACCATGCCGAAACTCGTTGTTGTCGAACGTGATTACGGTGCTGTCGGCGCCAAGATGCGTGCCCTGGGGCCGCTCGCGGAGAAGCTCGGGGCCACCACCAAGGGTGTCACCTTCGACCTCGCCCCGGAAGTCGACTATCTACGGCACAAGAACGGCATGATCCGCGGCGGCCCCGCCGACGGCCGGCCGTCGCTGCGGCGCGGGATCCAGGCCGCCGAGGCGATTCTGGCGTTGTCGGGCACCACCAACGGCCGCCTGGCCACCGAGGGCTTCCGCTCCTTGGAACAGCGCACCGGTGTGCGGCTGGCCGATCTGGCCGCCGAACACGAGGGCAAACGCATCACCTTCGCCGATACCCAGGCCGCGCCGGTACCGGTGATCACCTCGCCGGAATGGTCGGGATCAGAGTCCGGCGGCCGCCGGTATTCACCGTTCACCATCAATGTCGAACGCCGTAAACCGTGGCATACGCTCACCGGCCGCCAGCATTTCTATCTCGACCACGACTGGATGTCCGAACTGGGCGAGGGACTGCCCGTCTATCGTCCCCCGTTGAACATGGCGGCACTGTTCGGTGAACCGGGTATCGGCTCGGTGGGCGAGCTCGGCGTCACCGTCCGCTACCTCACACCGCACAGCAAATGGTCCATCCACTCCGAATACCAGGACAACCTGTTCATGCTGAGCCTGTCCCGGGGCGGTCCGACGATCTGGATGTCGCCGCAGGACGCGGCGAAGATCGAGGTCGCGGACAACGAATGGGTCGAGGCGGTCAACCGTAACGGCGTGGTGGTGGCGCGGGCCGTGGTCTCGCATCGGATGCCGGCCGGCACGGTGTACATGTATCACGCCCAGGACCGGCTGATCGACGTCCCGATCAGCGAAACCTCCGGGCAGCGCGGCGGTATCCACAACTCCCTCACCCGCCTGTTGATAAAACCCAGCCACCTCATCGGCGGCTACGCCCAGCTCAGCTTCGCGTTCAACTATCTCGGTCCCACCGGAAATCAACGCGACGAGGTGACGGTGATCCGTCGTCGCGGACAGGAGGTGAGTTACTGATGCGGGTCATGGCGCAGATGGCGATGGTGATGAATCTCGACAAATGTATCGGCTGCCATACCTGTTCGGTGACCTGTAAGCAGGCGTGGACCAACCGGTCCGGTGTCGAATACGTCTGGTTCAACAATGTGGAAACCCGCCCCGGGCAGGGATATCCGCGCACTTATGAGGACCAGGAGAAATGGCGGGGTGGCTGGGAGCTGAACCGTCGCGGAAACCTGAAGCTCAAAGGGGGCGGCCGTTGGCGGAAATTGTTCACCATCTTCAGCAATCCGATCCTGCCCGAACTCGGCGACTACTACGAACCCTGGACCTACGACTACGAGAACCTCACCACCGCCCCCGCCCAGCGGCACACCCCGGTGGCCCGGCCGAAATCGCTGATCACCGGTAAGGATACGAAAATCGAATGGTCGGCGAACTGGGACGACGACCTCGGTGGTGCCACCGAATACGGTGACCGCGACCCGCTGCTGGGCAAACTCGCCGAAAAGGTCCGGTTCGAATTCGAGCAGACCTTCATGTTCTACCTGCCCCGGATCTGCGAGCACTGCCTGAACCCGTCGTGCGCGGCGTCATGCCCCTCCGGTGCCATCTACAAGCGCAGCGAGGACGGCATCGTCCTGGTCGATCAGGACCGCTGCCGCGGCTGGCGGATGTGTGTCTCCGGCTGCCCCTACAAGAAGGTGTACTTCAACCACCGCACCGGAAAAGCCGAGAAATGCACCTTCTGCTTTCCGCGGATCGAGGTGGGGCTGCCCACCGTCTGCGCGGAGACCTGCGTGGGCCGGTTGCGCTATATCGGCCTGGTGCTCTACGACGCGGACAAGGTGCTCGACGCCGCCGCCACTCCCGACGAACAGGGTCTCTACCAGGCGCAACGGGATGTGTTCCTGGACCCGGCGGATCCGGAGGTCCGGCGGGAAGCCGAACGCGCCGGAATACCCTACGACTGGGTGGAAGCCGCGGACAGGTCACCGATCTACGCGCTCATCAACACCTACAAGGTCGCGTTGCCGCTACATCCGGAATACCGGACCCTGCCGATGGTCTGGTACATCCCCCCGCTGTCGCCGGTGGTCGATATCGTCCGCGATACCGGTCACGACGCGGAGGACTACGGCAACCTCTTCGCGGCCATCGAGGCATTGCGTATCCCGGTCGACTATCTCGCCCAATTGTTCACCGCCGGCGATCCCGCCCCGGTCACCGATGTCCTGCGCCGGCTGGCCGCAATGCGCAGTTATATGCGGGATATCAATTTCGGCCGGGAGCCTCGGGAGCGGATAGCCGAGGCGGTGGGGATGACCGGTGAACAGATCTACGATATGTTCCGCCTGCTCGCGCTGGCCAAATACGATGAGCGCTACGTCATCCCGCCCGCTCACGCCGAGCAGGCACACGGTTTGGAAGAACTCGCCACCGAATGCAGCCTCGATTACGAAGGCGGACCGGGAATGACCGCGTCGGGGCCGTTCGGGGAAAGCTCCGGCGGGGCCGCACCGATCGCCGTCGAGAACTTCCATATGCTGCGCAACCGGCAGACCGCCGACGCAACGACCACGGTGCGCGGGCACGGCCGGGTGAATCTGCTCAACTGGGACGGTAAAGCGCCCGACGGCCTGTTCCCGCCCGCCGAGGGCAATCCGTCCGGATCGGAGCGGCCGTGACGAAAACCGTGAAGATCGACCCGGCCCGCAGGTCGGCTGCCTGGCAGGCGCAATCCCTGCTGGTCGGCTACCCGGACGAAACGCTGCACCGCAACCTGGACCTGCTCGGCGCGGTAGCCGCCACGCTGCCGCAACCGGTCGGCGATCCACTCGCCCGGTTCCTCGCCCATGTGCAGCGCAGCTCCATGTTCGAACTGGCCGCCGACTATGTCGCGACCTTCGACCACCGCAAACGCTTCAGCCCCTACCTCACCTACTTCGCCTACGGCGACACCCGTAAACGCGGGGTGGCGCTGCTGCGTTTCAAACAGGCATATCAAGCCGCCGGGCTCCGGTTGAGCGAGGAAGAACTACCCGACCATCTGTCCGTGGTCCTGGAGTTCGCCGGCTCCGGTCACGCCGAAACCGGGTTGCGATTGCTCACCGAACATCGCGCCGGCCTGGAACTGATGCGACGCGGACTCCACGAAACCGGTTCGCCGTGGGCCGATGTGCTCGATTCGGTGATCGCGACGCTTCCCGCCCTGGCCGGTCGTGAAGAAGATGCCCTCACCCGCCTCATCGCCGAAGGGCCCCCGGAAGAATCCGTCGGTCTAGCACCGTTCACCCCACCCCAATACCTCCCCGACCCGACCGTCCCGCAAAGGCGTCGCACCGATGTCGCTCACCAATCCGGATAGTCGCCCCGAACGCTGCCACGCCGCCGGCGAAGCCGAACCCACGGAGGTGCGTTGATGACTACGACATTTCACGCCGCGGCGGGCGAACAGCTCACCACGATCGACATCCTCCTCTGGGTAGCCCTGCCCTACGCCTCCATCGCCATATTCCTGGTCGGCCACTACTGGCGTTACCGCTACGACAAGTTCGGCTGGACCACCCGCTCCTCTCAGCTGTACGAGAACCGTCTGCTCCGTCTCGGCAGCCCGCTGTTCCATTTCGGGATCCTGCTGGTGATCATCGGCCATATCGTCGGACTGCTGATCCCCGAAGGCTGGACCGAAGCCGTCGGTATCAGTGAACCCGTCTACCACGCGCTGTCCGTCGGCCTCGGCGTCCTCGCCGGCGCCGCCACCCTGATCGGCGCCGCCATCCTCATCTACCGCCGCCGTACCACGGGTCCGGTGTTCTCCGCGACCACCCGCAACGACAAGATCATGTATGTCCTGCTGATCGGCACCCTCGTCCTCGGCTTCGGCACCACGGTGATCGGTAATGCCACCGGAAACCCGCACGACTACCGTCACACGGTTTCTCCCTGGTTCCGCTCCGTGCTCTCCTTCCGCCCCGACACCGATCTCATCCTCGCCGCCCCCATCGGCTTCCAACTCCACGTGATAGCCGCATGGGTCCTGTTCGCCTTCTGGCCGTTCACCCGGCTGGTCCATGTGTTCTCGATGCCCATCGGCTATCTGACCAGGCCTTATATCGTCTACCGGAGTCGCGATGTGGAACTGGGGTCCCGGCGCGAGCGGCGGGGGTGGGAGCGGGTTCAGTAGGGCTGCTCGACGTCGACCCCGCAGCTTCCGACGGTCATTCCCTACTTGCTGCCGAAGACGAGACGAATTCGGCACTCACACTCGATGCCGGGACTTTCGGGCGTTCGCGCCATCGACCCTCCGAGCTTCTCCCGGACGTAAACCGGCGACTTCTGCCGGATATCGATTGGCGAGCGGTCGATCGCTCGGCGAAGCTGCAGGTATGGCCGGGGCAGAGAAGGTGGTGCGAGTACCCGACCGTGCGCGGGCGACCGAGCTGAGCCTGCTCTCCTGGGTGTTGTTCGCGAGTTCCGGTCCGCTGGCCGCGGCGGTGATGGTGGCGGGCTGGTCGCCGGCGGCGGTGACTTCGGTGCGGATCGGATCGGCTGCCGTACTGCTGGTTCTGGTGGTGGCGGTATGGCGGCCGCGGGCGCTGCGGTTCGGCCGCGGTGATCTCTGGCTTCTGCTCGGCTACGGGCTGCTCGGTGTCGCCGGGGTGCAACTGTTGTTCTTCGTAGCGGTGGCCCGGGTTCCGGTGGGCATTGCGATGGTGCTGGTCAACCTGGCGCCGGCGCTGGTCGCGTTGTGGGTACGGGTCGTGCGCGGGACCCGGCTCCCCGGGCCGGTGTGGGTGGGTCTCGGGCTGGCGCTCGCGGGTTTGGTCCTGATCGCGCAGGTTCGGCACGGTGCCCGGCTGGATCCGGTGGGTGTCGCGGCGGGCTTGGGCGCGGCGGCGTGCTCGGCCGGGTTCTTCCTGCTCGGTGAGCACGGCGCGAGCAGGCACGACCCCTTCGGGATGACCGCGATCGGGTTGGTGATCGGCGCGGCGGTGATGGTCGCGGTCGCGCCGCCGTGGACGCTGCCATTCGAGCTGCTGAGCATGCCCGCTGTGCTGGGTAGTGTGGACGCCCCCGTCTGGGTGGTGCTGCTGGTGCTGGCCGTGGCGGGCACTGTGCTGCCGTACCTGGCCGGATTGCGGGCACTACGGGACCTGCCCGCGCCCCTGGCCGGTGTGCTGGCCATGGTGGAACCGCTCGTCGCCGCCGCGCTGGCGTGGCTGTTGCTCGGGCAAGCGCTGCTACCGGCGCAGCTGGCCGGGGCGGCGATACTGCTCATCGGCGCGGTACTGGTGCAACGTGCGATGCCCTAGAACCCGTCTCGGCCGCCGAACGAGCCGGGAGAACACGCTCAACCGCCTCGAGCGGACCGCGAGCGCCCACCAGCACACTGCGGTCGGAATTCCGGCGGCCCGGATCACGGCCGGATGCTCGTGGAAGTCACGAGCTCGGTTGACCGCCGAACGACAGCCAAGTGCACGAGCCGGCGCTACCGCAACCGTGTGCGGGTGGGGTGGGCTGTGGACCGGCTCTCCGCGACGAGATCGGCCTCGCGGAGCCGGCCGCAAACCTCGGTTTCGCGGACCAAGCATCTGTCCCGGACTGTGCGTGAGCAGCTCGGACACACCCCGACGGCGCTCCGGCGGCTACTGTCCGTCCAGTCATCCTTCAGCAAGCTCAGCGAGACCTGCGTGAGCTGGCGCGCAGGGGGATCCTGGAGCCGATGGGTCGCACGCGCGCACGTATCTACGTCACCGGTCCGCGATTTCCGGAGGCTGTGCTCGAGATTGCCCGAACGCCGACATCCTTGACCGACCCGTATGTGGATTGAGCTGTTCGGCGGCCGGTCTCGCTACGCTCTGCCTCCACTGGTGCACTCGCGGATTCGGCCGCGCACTCGCGTCGCGAGGAGCTGGCACGGACCTGGTGCGTGCTACCGATTCTGGCCAACGAATGCGAATCCGTGTTAACTTAATTTCGAACGGTCACTGACTTGAGCGACCGTGCCGAGCAGGTCAGGAGGGACCCATGCAGTCCGCGGTCATCGTCGATGTGGTTCGCACGCCGTCCGGGAAAGGCAAGGTGGGCGGGGGTTTGTCGGGGGTACACCCGGCGGCCCTGCTGGCCGGGGTGCTCGAGGAACTGATCCGGCGCAACGACCTGGACCCGGCGCTGGTCGACGATGTGGTGGGTGGGTGCGTCACCCAGAGTGGTGAGCAGGCGTTCAATATTTCGCGGACCGCCGTGCTCGCGGCGGGATTCCCCGAATCGGTGCCGGCGACCACTGTGGACCGGCAGTGCGGATCCAGCCAGCAGGCGGCGCATTTCGCGGCACAAGGCGTGCTGTCGGGTGCCTACGATATCGCCATCGCCTGTGGTGTGGAGTCGATGAGCCGGGTGCCCATGTTCTCGAACGCGCAGGGGCAGGACGCCAACCGCGGGCCGATCGCACACCGGTACCCGGACGGATTGGTGCAGCAGGGGATCGCGGCCGAGATCCTGGCCGCGCGCTGGAAATTCGATCGCGCGACCCTCGACGCATTCGCGGCGCGTTCGCACCGGCTGGCAGCCGAGACCGCGGCGGCGGGTGGATTCGACCGGGAACTGGTGGCCGCCGGCGAGCTCACCGCGGACGAAACCATCCGGGCCGGGTCCACCCCGGAGAAACTGGCGGGACTGAAGCCGGCGTTCGCCGACGAGCGGTACACGCGGCGGTTCCCGGAGATCGACTGGTCGATCACCCCGGGTAACTCCTCACCGCTCACCGACGGCGCGTCGGCGGCGCTGATCATGAGCGAGCAGATGGCAGCGAAGCTGGGGCTGACCCCGCGGGCCCGTTTCCATTCGTTCGCGGTGCTCGGCGACGATCCGCTGCTCATGCTGACCGCGCCCGTTCCGGCGTCGAAGAAAGTACTGGACCGGGCCGGTCTGAAAATCGACGATATCGACACCTACGAGGTGAACGAGGCATTTGCCCCGGTACCGCTGGTGTGGCAGCACGAACTGAAGGCCGACCCGGAGAAGCTGAATCCGCGTGGCGGGGCGATTGCGCTGGGGCATCCGCTGGGCGCCTCGGGTGTGCGGATCCTGGCCACCATGGTCAACCATCTCGAGCAGACCGGCGGCCGCTACGGGTTGCAGACCATGTGTGAAGCGGGCGGGCTGGCGAACGCCACCATCATCGAACGGCTCTGATACCGGACGGACCGCCTCTCCGGTATATGCCCGGAGGGGCGGTCCATCGGTGCGTCGTGGGCCCGTGCTGTGGTTCGGGCTTGCCGCCGAAGAGGGGCCACGGCGCGGCCGCGGGTCAGTAGCGGCGTGCTCCGACCACGGGCGAATAAGACATGGGTGAGATTTCGACCGTGCTGGTCGCGGCGTGGATCACCTGGCCGTCACCGGCGTAGAGGGCGGAATGACCACCCCCGCTGTAGGAGATCACATCACCTACACGTAGCTGGTCGAGCGGGACCGGTGTGCCGGCGGACAGCTGGGACCAGCTGGTGCGGGGGACGTCCACGCCCGCCTGCTGGTATGCCCATTTCACCAGTCCGGAGCAGTCGAAGGTGTTGGGTCCGGTGCCACCCGAGACGTACGGGGCGCCGAGCTTGCTGCGCGCCGCCTGGACCGCGAGGTCTCCCGGGGCGGGCTCGTATCGCGGGGCGGGGGGCGGGGTCGCGATGCCGGGGATTCCGGCCGGTAGCGGAACGTGATCGGGAACTTCGAAAACACCGAGACCGGGCACTGTGACCGGCCGGGCTTCGGCTGGGGCGGCGGTGCAGAGAACAGAACCTGCCGCCGCGGCGAGAACGGCCATGACGGCCATCCGTTTTCGGACTAGCGGTACTGACTCCATAATTGCGGTCCTCCGTGCTCAGGTCGAGAGCCGGTGGATCACAAAAGCTTTCACCGCCGATAACGCGGCGAGGAATTCACCGACTACTCGAACAGCGTTGGAAATACACCACAGCTATATGTCGGTCCTGCAAACCCGGGAAGTCATGTTTCGCTGTCCGTCGCGCAGACTTCGGAAACGACACGGACAAGTTGGCTAACGGAACGATAACGGTTCGTATTCGTCCAGCGTAGGAGGTGTATCGGAATTACGACGGGCGATACCGCGCCTTGATGTGGAACCGTTCGCCCTGTGGTCCGAACAGGCTCAGGTATTCGACGGGGTGCTCGTCGGCATTGCCGAACCAGTGGGGGAGGTGGGTGTCGAATTCGGCGACCTCACCGGGCGTGAGCACCATATCCCGGTCGCCGAGGATCAGGCGCATCTTTCCGTTGAGGACGTAGAGCCAGTGATAACCCTCATGGGTGTGCAGATCGGGTTCGGCCCAGGAGCGGCCGGACAGGATCTGCTTGTAGGCCTGCAGGCCGCCGGGTTTACGGGTGAGTGGAATCAGGGTCTGTCCGTGCCGGGTGATCGGGCGGATATTGACCCGGGGGTCGCCGGTTTCCGGTGCGGCGACCAGTTCGTCCAGTGGGACGCGATGGGCCTTGGCCAGGGGTAGCAGCAGTTCGAGGCTGGGTTTGCGCTGGCCCGATTCCAGTCGCGACAGGGTGCTCACCGGTATGCCGGTGAGCTCGGACAGTGCGGCCAGCGTGGTGCCGTTACGTCGCCGCAGCTCACGCAGCCGCGGACCGATCGCATCGATGACATCGCCGAACTCCGGATCCATACCTCTATTGCAGTTATGGCAAATAAATTTGTCAAGACGCCACTGTCTCCGGATGCTGGACGACAAGCCCCGAAGAGATCAGGAGATACGGATGGACCAGCAGTTCTGGGATGATATGTACAGCGAGACCGGGCAGAGATTCAGCGGACTGCCGAACGACGCCCTGGTCGCGGAGGTCACCGGAATGGCGCCCGGTCAGGCGCTCGATCTCGGCTGTGGTGAAGGTGCGGACGCCTACTGGCTGGCCGAGCGCGGCTGGCAGGTCACGGCGGTGGATATTTCGGAGGTGGCGATCGAACGCGCGTCGGCCGGGCATCCGGAGATCTCGTGGCGGCAGGCCGACATCACCGTGACGCCACTGCCCGCCCGATCGTTCGATCTGGTGTCGGCGCACTACTTCCCGATCGCGCACGAACCCGACCACGCCACCGTGCGCGGCCTGCTGGAGTCGGTCGCACCGGGTGGCACGTTCTTGTTCGTCGCCCACGATCCGGCGGAATTCCCCGCTGCGGGAGAGCATCCGCACGAGCAGGAAGAACAGCAGCACCGGTTCGATCCCTACGCCTACTACCTACCCGCCGATATCGTCGGCTTGCTCGACGGCCAGTGGACGGTGCAGGTGGACGAACGACGCGACCGTAACCGTCCCGCGGCCGGCCATCAGATGAAAGATCTCGTCCTGCGGTTGCGCCGCGCGGACTGAATGCCTGGGCGGCCTGCGCCGGAGTTCCGCCGCCGCCACCTGTATCCGGACCCGCGCGTCGATACACGCTGCGACGAGAGCTGATTGCTATCGTCGGCGGCAACTGTGCGCGGAAACCGGAACCATGAGGTGGAGGGTTGTTCATGCGGCTGTACCGGATCCACGGGTTCGCGGCCGCAGCGGCGATCTCCGTCGTCGCCCTCGCCGTGATCCTGGTGATAGCGCAGGCCGCCCGGCACCCGGTCAGCCGGGATACCACGCCGGCCGCCTCCCCGGCCGAACTCGCGCAGCAGTGGACCGGCACCCACGACGGCCCGCAGCCCTACCCCGAGGTGCACATCGACAAGGATGTCCACATCACCATGAGCGACGGTGTGGTGCTGAAAGCCGATGTGTACCGCCCCGCCCACGCGGGTGACCGGGTGGAGACCGAACCGCGGCCCACCATCGTCACGATGACGCCGTACTCGAAAATGATGTCGGCCCTGATCGATTCGGCGATGAACAACCCCGAAGCGCAGCGGTTCACCATGGACCTGGTGCGCCGGATCAACCTGTCCGGCACCCCGATCAGCGGTTTCGAGGATCTGCTGCACGCCCTCGACGGCGGTACCGTCGCCACGGTGCTCGGGCTCGACAGGAAACTGGTGCACGCCGGATACACCGTGGTCTCGGTGGATGTGCGCGGTACCGGACAGTCGCAGGGACTGTGGGACACCCTCGGTGCGCGCGAACAACTCGACACCCGTGAGGTGATCGAATGGTCGGCGGCGCAACCGTGGTCGAACGGGCGGGTCGCGATGAGCGGCGGTTCGTATTCGGGCATCAATCAGTTGCGTGCCGCCGAGAACGCCCCGAAACCGTTACAGGCCATCTTTCCGGTGGAACCCGGCAGCGATCTCATGCGCGATGTGGTGGCGCCCGGCGGCGGTGTGGGGGTGACCTTCCTGCCGCTGTGGCTCAACCAGGTGAACCAGGCCAAACTCATGCCGGATGTGCAGTCGATGCTGAACGGCACCTTCGACTGGCAGTGGCTCGCCGACCGGCTGGCCGACCCCGCGACCAATTACGATCTGCTCGCCCAGGCGCTGCTCACTCCGTCGCTGAACAAAATGCCCCCCACGCTGGCGGCGGCGCTGGACGAGAACAGCCCGTTCCGGCAGGGCATCCTGGGCGATCCGTCGAAGATCACCGTTCCCACCTTCGTCTACGGCGGCTGGCACGATATTTTCGCAAACAGCGCCACCGCCCTCTACAACGACATCCCGCTGCAGCCCGGCCACAAACAACTCGTCGTCGGCGACACCTATCACGCCAATCCGGGCGCCGGGACGGGGCGGCCCGGCGCTCCGCCGCGGTTGGATGTCCTGCAACGAGCGTGGTTCGACCACTGGCTCCAGGACATCGACAACGGCATCGTCGACTACGGGCCCGTGATCGTCTGGGAACAGGGTGGCGGCTGGGTTTTCCTCGAACAGTTCCCGCAGCCCGGAATGGCGCATCGGCGGGTGTATCTGTCGGGCACACCCAGCGGCACCGGTACCGAGAGCGTGCACGACGGATCGCTGATCGGACAGCCGGGGGACAAGGCGCAGCTCACCGTGGCGCCGGGGATAACCACATTCTGCTCGCGGGATATGGCACAGGGTTCGGCCGGGATCGGTGCGGCGTTCGATGCGTGCGCCAAGGATTCCCGGATCGCCGAACGCGGTGCGCTCACCTTCACCAGCGCCGAGGTCACCGAACGGACCGTGATCTCGGGTCCGATCAACGTGCATCTCAACACCGTGCACGACGCCGCGGACGGCTACTGGAGCGTCACGGTGAACGATGTCTCGCCCGACGGCACCTCGACCGTGCTGAGTACCGGCCAGCTCACCGCCTCGCTGCGCGCGATCGACGAAGCCCGCAGCACCCGCTCACCCAACGGCGACCTGACCGCCCCGTTCAATCCGATCACACTGGACAGTGTGCAGCCGGTGCCGCCGGGTGAGCCGGTCGCGCTGGATATCGGGGTGATCCCGACCCAGGCCGTGCTCGAACCCGGCCACCGCCTCCGCCTCGACGTATTCGCCGCCAACGCCCCCAAAGCCCTGGCGTTCCGGCCGATGCTCAACGACACCGAACTCAAACCCCAGCATCTCGCGCTGGATCCGGCCGCCCCGAGCTTCGTCAACCTCCCGACCGACCGCCCGCTGCCCGACGCTTCGGGCCGGCCGTCCGCCGTTCCACGACCCGCGGTGGTCCCGGCCTTGCCCGCCGCGCCGAGTACGTCCACCGCCCCGCCCGGGCAGGCGACGCCCACCACACGCCCGGAACAGGCACCGGAGTCGGCCGGAGCGCCGGTTTCGCCCACCGCTCCTACCGGCCCTGTACTTCCGGCACCGACCACCGGCCACACCGAACCCGGCGGTGTCCCACGGCAGCCGGCGGCCCCGTCGGTGGAAACTTCCGAGTCCACCGGAGTTCCGCGCGCCGAGACTCCGCAACCCCAGCAGCCGGCGGTACGGAACTCCCCGCCACCCGTGCCCGCCGGACCGGGACCGCAGTCGACGCAACCCGCTCTCTCACCGACCCGGTCGCCCGCGCCGATCCCGGAATACACCTCACCGCGGTCCGCGACATCGCAGCCATAGCGTCTGCCCGGTATTTCATCGCGCACCGCGCCCGGCCGGAACCGCGATCGGCTGTGACCGCATCGCCTCGGACCACTCGGTCTGGATGTTGTAGACCAGCACCTCGACCCACCTGCCGGTGATCAGGTCACGGCCACGGCCGCCGGGGCGGGGGCGGGGTTCCCTGTCAGCGGCCTGATCGTTCCCGCCGACCCTCGATTCGCGGCGACCGTCGTGGACACCTAAGCCGAACTGCGCGGCGCCGCCCGCTGTATCCGGCCAGGGCGCACTCCCGAATCGCCGGCCGGCAGACTGCGCCGCGGGGCATGACGCAGATCACCGGTCGATATGCCCGGTTTGCCCGCGTGGACGCCGGTGCGTCGTAATGTGGCGCGCATGGGGTCGCAGGAGAGGTCCGAACTGGTTCGGTCGGCGGCGGAGACGAGCCTGCTCGCCGGTAGTCGGCGGTACAACCGCCTGGAGGTGGCGGAAAAGGCCGGGGTGACGCCCGAGCTGGCGCGCCGGCTGTGGGTATCGCTGGGTTTCCCGGCCAGCGAGGACGACAACGCACCGGATTACACCGATTCCGATATCGCGGCCATCCACCGGTTCCGCGAGGTCGAGGTGCTGTCCGCTGCCGGATCCCGGCAGCAGGCCGCGACCGCCCGCACGATCGGGCAGGCCATGGCGCGACTGGCCGAATGGCAGGTCGATCTGGTGCTCGAGGAAATCGATCGGCGGGTCGCGGCGGCCGGGCCCGGCGCCGATCCCGACGCGATCACCCGCAATGCCACCGCGGAAACGGTGGAACTCATGGAGAGCCTGCTGTCCTACGCCTGGCGGCGCCATCTCGACGCGGCACTCATCCGGCATCTGGAGGAGACCGGGCCGACTCAGGATTCCACCCGGACGCTGGCCGTCGGGTTCGCCGATATGGTCGGCTACACCCGCCTCACCCGGCATCTGCATCCCGACGAGCTCTCCACCTTGCTGGAGGCGTTCGAATCCACCACCACCGCCGCGATCACCGAGAACGGGGGCTGGGTGATCAAGAATGTCGGCGACGAAGTGATGTTCGCGGCCGAATCCCCGCTGGCCGCTGCCCGGATCGCCGTGGCCATTCAAGAATCCACCATGACCGTCGGTACCACCCCGGAATTGCGGGTGGCCATCGCATACGGTCCGGTGCTGCAGCGTTTCGGCGACCTGTACGGGTCGGTGGTGAATATCGCCGCCCGCCTCACCGGTGTCGCCCGCCCGGGCACGATCCTGGTCGACGACGGCGCGGCGGTGGAACTGGAAGGGGAGAAGGAGTTCACCATCCGGCATCTGCGCAGTGTCCGAGTCCGCGGTTTCAACCGGCTGCGCCCGCATCTGCTGCGCCGTAACGGTAAATCCTGACCTGCTGAGCCAGGTGGGAGAGTGTAACGACCGGTTTCACCATATGGGATTCCCTCAATCGGAAATCCCGTTTTGAGTATGGTCGTCGGGGAGTCGAGAGTGTCCGGCTCTCGTGTGTGAGTGAGGAGTTCCGGGATGGCCAAGGGCTATGTCATCGTGACCGAGTCGATCAAGGATCCGGCGGGTATGGCCGAATACGGTAAGGCGGCCGCAAAGGCGATGGCCAACGGTGTGAAAGTCCTGGCGGTCGATACGAAACCGCAGGTCCTGGAGGGGGAGTGGCCCGCCACCCAGACCGTGGTGCTGGAGTTCGAATCCCCGGAGGCCGCGCGCGCGTGGTACGAATCCGCGGAATACCAGGCCGCGATCCCGCTGCGGCAGGCGGCGGCGGACTGCAATGCCGTGATCGTCAACGGTCTGTAACCCCGACGAGTGGTCCGGGCCGGCCGATAACATCGGCGCCCGGGCCGATCCCGGATGCAGGCCGATATCTCGGCCGAAGTGCCGAACTCACCCGTGCGAACGCGGCTGTCCGGTGGGGCCGGAATCTACGCTGGTGGTGTGACGGTATCCGACCTCAGTCCGACCGGCCGTTCGCTTGTGCTGACAGCCGGTGGTGTCCGCGCCGAGATCGGTACGGTGGCGGCCGTGCTGCGCGGTCTCACCGTCGACGGTATCGCGGTGACCGAACAGCTTCCCGCCGGGTCCGCCCCGCCGATGGCCGCCGGTATCGTGCTGGCGCCGTGGCCCAATCGCGTCCGCGATGCGGTCTGGATGCTCGACGGGCGGCCCCAGCAACTCGATATCACCGAAGTCGCGCGCTCGAACGCGATCCACGGACTGCTGCGTAACACCGATTACGAAGTACGCGCGCAGAGACCGGATTCGGCGACCCTCGGTGCGCTGATACCGCCACAGCACGGCTGGCCGTTCCTGCTGGATACCTGGGTGCGCTACGAACTACGCGCCGACGGGCTGACGGTGACCCACGGGGTGGTCAATCATTCGGGCCGGCCGGCGCCGTACGCGGTGGGCGCGCATCCGTATTTCCGGGTCGGCGCGGTGCCGGTCGAGGAATTGGAACTCACCGTGGCGGCGGCCACCTACTACGAGGTCGACGCGCGGATGAATCCGGTCGCGCAGCATCCTGTCGACGGCACCCCATACGATCTGCGGGCCGGGGTCACGCTGGCGAACCTGACGCTGGACACACCCTTCGGTGGCGTGGATCCGGGTGTCGCCGCCCGGCTCACCGCACCGGACGGGACACGGGTGGAGCTTCTCCTCGACGACGACTGGCGCTATCTCCAGGTGTTCACCGCGAAGGAGTTTCCGCGACCGGCCGGTCCCGGGCTCGCGGTCGCGCTGGAACCCATGACCGCGGCTCCGGACGCGCTCAATTCCGGAGACGGTCTACGCCGCCTCGAACCGGGGGAGGCATGGGAGGGGCGCTGGACGGTGCGCTGTGTACCCGGCGGCGGCACGCGTTCCCCCTGACGCCGAAGCCGGCCACGATTTTCCAACGAGCAACCAATTGTTTGTGGAAAGCATTGTCGCAACGTGAAATTCGATTATCGATAGTCACCGAACAGTCCTCTCGGTCGCGCAGAACTGGCTAACCTGTATCCGGCAATCTGCCAGGGGAGCCGGCGAGTGGGTCGCCGGCTGCGGAGTATGTCCGGGGGGCTGAGTTCTCAGCGGTTTCGCCCGGGGGACGAAAGGGGACCGGGGTGAGCGACGCCGATGAATTGGGGCCGTTCCCGAGCAGCCGGATCATATCGACGGTATTCACCCGCGCGGCCGAATTCGATCGGTCCGCGGCCGCGGAAGTCGGCTGCGGAATGCTCGAATCGCTGGCGGGTCTCGTGGTGGCGCATCGCAGGATGGCCGCGGCGCGACCGGTGTGGGACGAAATCGTGCTGCCCTGGGGACGGTCGCCGGGTCCTCCGGAGAACGGCTCCGCCGCCGACCCTTTCGCCTGCGCCTGCGACGAAGTGCAGCGCCATATGCTGTCGATCGACCTCGAGGCCCGCCGGATCCTCGGGCCGCCACGCCCCGATTCGGTGCCGCATCACGAGGGACTCGGCGCGGTATTCGGCCGGATGGCGCATCTCTACACAGTCAGTTTCGACCGCTTCGTCCTGGACGGCCCCGAGGGGGCGAACCGGCGGCGGCTCGTCGGTGAATACGTCGCCTACGAGACCCTCGCGCACGATCTGGTCACCGGGCGAAAATGCCTACCTGCCTTGTCCGATCGCCCGGCCTCCTGAACACCGGCCCGGGACCGGACGGCTCTATCCTCGACAGTAGCGGGTTCGAACGAATCCGCGAGCAGGCAGGGGAACGGAATGGATGTCGAGGGCGCCCGTCGGTTCGCGGGCGCAATATGGCGGCGCCCGGATCTGTCCGGGCCGGAACGGCTGGCCGCCGTCAAAGCGGACGCGCACGCCCGCGGTAAGGAGCCCTTCGATCTGGACCGGCTGGAAGCGTTGTGCGATACCAGCCATGAGGGTCGGATGGATCCGGTGCAGTGGCGGTGGCGGCGGTTCGAGCTGGTGTACTACAGCCATCCCGAAATGATGACGATCGAAGACCTGGCCGCCCATGTGATGCTCTCCCAGGGCTGGATCGGCTGACCCCCGGCGCTCCGCGAGAAGCGCCGGTCGATCAGTACCGCTCGCCGTCGCGCGAATCCTGCCGCGCCGCATCGGCCGGCGATTTGATCGCCAGCACCTGAACCGTGGTGCTCGGGCCGTGATGGTATTTCCCCTCGGTGATCTCGCGATCCACTTCCCGGCAGTGTTCCAGCCGCAGGCCGGCCAGATCGCGGCGGAGTTCGGCCGGAGTCGGGAGCGCGTCCGCGACCGGTGGTCCGCCGACACCGGGCCGGTCCAGGTGGCGCGGGGTATAGGCCTCGAGGACGAAAACGCCGCCCGATCGCAGGGCTCGCGCACAGGCCGCGTGCAGCGCCGGGCGGGCCGCCGAGGGCATATGGGCCCAGATCGAGATGATTCCGGACCAGCGTGCCTCGCCGAAGTCGAAGGTGGTGAGGTCGGCGACGACGGTATCTATGGTGACCCCGTTCCGGGCCGCCAGTTTCCGGGCGTTCGCCAGGCCCACATCGGACAGGTCCACCGCCGTGACCGAATGGCCTCGGCTCGCCAGGTATACGGCGTTGCGGCCCTCGCCTTCGGCCAGGCACAGCACGGGCCCGGCAGGAATTCGTTCGGCAACTTCCCGCAGGTAGTCGTTGGGTTCGGTGCCGTACGACGCGAACGGTTCGGTGTAGCGCTCGTTCCACAGTTCGGCCGGTGTCCGGATTTCCATCTGTCACTCCTCATGGTGATGTCTTGACGACACGAACCACTCTGCAAGTTAATGTGAACATGAAGTCAAGCCAGTCCGAGGACCCGAACGGTGCGATCTATTCGATCGGTGAGATCGCCGGATACTTCGATCTCGCGCCGCATGTACTCCGGCACTGGGAATCCGTGGGCCTGCTCACCCCTGCCACCCGGGTCGGCGGCCGGCGCCGCTACACCCCGGCGCATCTCGCTCGGGTCGCGATGATCCTGCGCAGCAAGGAGATCGGCTTGAGCCTGGCACAGATCCGCGACCTGCTCGACGCCTGTGACGGCCGCGGCCGCCGCCGGATCCTGCAATCCCAGCTGGACGCGCTCGACGAGCAGATCGAACGGATCCAGACCTCGAAGCAGCTGATCGCCCACGTGCTGACCTGCCGGTACGAAGACTTCACCGAATGCCCCCGCTTCCAGGAAGAGGTCGTCGCGGCCGTCGCCGGTGTCGCGGCGCATCGCACCGAGACCTAGCCGTGCGCCGGCACCGCGCGCGGTATGCGCACCGATGCCCGGAGCGGCCGAAGGTTCAGTCGCGGTTGCCGAACCGTCTATTCGTAGGGGCCGTCGTGACCACCGGCAGCGTCGGCGCACTGCTGGAGGGATCTGGCAATCGTCCGGTGGCGCGACGATCCATCACCAATACTCGGGCGCGGGTTCCGTTGCCGGGTGGCCGCGGAGACTGATCGCGGCCGCGCACTTGCCGGGCCGGGACAGTAAACGGCTCCGGTCGACCTGGGGGGAGGTCGATCGGAGCCGTTTCGCCGGTGCACGTCGGGTGCACGGTGCCGATCAGGCGGGCACGGCGTGCCGGATGGCGATATTCCCGTAGGAGTTCCGGGCGTACACCCGTACGACTTCCGCTTCGGACTGCGGGCGACCGACCGGCCCCATCCGGTTGTGCACGCTGCCCTGCAGGGCATTGACCTCCAGCTGTACCGCACTGCCGGAGCTGATGCCGATCTCCAGTTCGCCCATGGACGTTTCCAGCCGCAGTTCGCCGCGGATGGCTTCGCCGATACGGATATCGCCCTTGGCGACCTTCGCGGTCACCGAATCCACGGCGCGCTCGACGGAGATATCGCCGGCGGCAATGTCGAGGTCGCACCGGCCGAGTTCGCCGGTCGTCGCGATCCGGCCGACTCCGGCGGTGCTCGTCAGCCGGGAACCGGTGGGCACCTCGATGGTCACCGAGATGGTCGGATTGCCGCCGAACGGGGTGTGGGTACGCCAGTCCTTCGGGGTTGTCACGGTCAGGACGTCGCCGGTGAAATCGACCCGGGTCTGCTCGGCGGCGCGGATATCGCCTTTCTTGGATTCGTCTGCCGGCCGGATATCGACGACGGTGTCGGTGCGGTCGGCGGCATGCACGGTGACATCGGCGGACAGCACCTCGACGGCTACGGCGATCGGGCCCGGGGTCTGGAAGGTAGGCATTGCGGTTCTCCTCTGGATGAATGTGGTGTTCGATGACGGGCTGCGGGCCGGAACTGCATTGCTGCGGAGCCGGAATTTCCGGTCTCGGCCGGCGGGACTAACGAGACGTTTCGGTCCAGGTGACCGGCAGTTCGTGGACCCCATAGATATTCATGTCGGTCCGCAGTTTCACTTCGCCGGCGGGGACGGCGAGGGCGAGGGTCGGGAAGCGGCTGATCAGCGCCGCGAAACCGGCGCGCATCTCGACCCGGGCGAGTTGCTGACCCAGGCACTGGTGCACGCCGTGGCCGAAGGAGACCAGTCCGCGGGCCGTGCGGTGGATATCGAGGGCGTCGGGTTCGGTGAAACGCAGCGGGTCCCGATTGGCTGCCAGCAGCGAGACCACAACCGTCGAGCCCGCGGGAATCGTTTCGCCGCCGAGCTCGAGATCCTCGGTGGCGTAACGGTAGAAGATATCGGCGACCGCCAGATAACGCAGGAGTTCCTCGACTGCACCGGGGACCAGCTCGGGGTCGGCGCGCAGTTCGGCCAGCTGATCGGGGTGTTCGAGCAGCGCGAATGTCCCGAGCGCCAGCATGTTGGCGGTGGTTTCGTGGCCGGCGAGCAGCAGCAGGAACGAGATCCCGGTCAGTTCCTCGATGCTGAGGTCCTCGTCGCGGGCCAGGTCGGAGAGGATATCGTCACCGGGTTCCGCTCGTTTGCCGGTGACCAGTTCGCCCAGGTACGCCATCATCGCGCCGTAGGCGGCCATCTTCTCCTCGATCGGCTGTTCCCGGAGCATGAACTTGGCGGAGTTGGACTGGAAGCTCGCCCGGTCGGCATAGGGAACGCCGAGCATTTCGCAGATCACCAGGGACGGCAGCGGTAGCGCGAACTCCGCGACCAGGTCGATCGGCGGGGTCAGGTTCGCCATCTCGTCCAGCTGCCGCTCGGCGATTTCGATGATGTGCTCCTCGAGCTGCTTCATCCGTTTGACGGTGAAGGCGCTGATGAGCTTGCGGCGCAGCCTGGTGTGGTCCGGTGGATCCATCGCGATGAACATGCCCGGGATCTGCGGGGACGGTTCGGTCTGGACGGGCATATCGGGGTCGGCGTCCAGCGCGTGCAGCACGCCGAGGTCCTGGCGGGAACTGAACCGGGTATCGGCGAGCACCTGCCGGACGGCGTCGTAGCCGGTGACCAGCCAGCCCTCGTGCCCGTCGGGGAAGATCAGCGGGCTGACCGGGCGCTTCTCGCGCAGCTCGGTGATCTCGCGGGGCGGGTCGAAGGGGCCGGCGTTGCGTTCGGTGGGCAGGCCGTGCGGTACGGGGACTGTGCGGGTCATCGGATTCTCCTGTGTCGGGTGTGGATACCGGGGTCAGTGGCCGAGAAGGGCTATCGCCCCGGCTGGGCACATCTGGACGGCCGCACGGACGTCCGGCCCCTGGTCGGTCGTGGGTGCGGTGGTCAACGCGATCACGCGGCCGTCCGTGTCGTCCTGATCGAAAACTCCGGGGGCGGTCAGTACGCACATCCCGGCGCCGATGCAGCGCTCGCGATCGACCCGGATTTCCATCGGTGCGTCTCCGCTCCGGTGCGAGTTCGCCCCTGGTTCGGAAGGTGCCGTGCTGTTCATGTGAGTACTGTCGCGGTCCCGCCTGATACCGCCCTGACATCCACCTGACACGCCCACTGACAGCCCGTCCGGCCCCCCGGCCGCGCTCGCCGGAACCGAAGCAACCCGAGCCCATCGCGGCACGCCCCCAGCTCTCACCCTCTGCGATTCACCCCCCTGGGTGGGGCCCGCCCCTGGTCTGGAGCGACGGAGCGGGGGAGCGAAGCGGAGGAGCGGAGGAGTGAAGACCAGGGGTCACGAGGGCCCCACCCTCGAGCCGCGGAGCGGCTCCGAAATTACAGCCCGCCCCTTCACGGAAGGTCTACCTGCATCCCCGCATGCGCCCGTAGCCCGTAGCCCCAACCGCCGAACCCTCTCCCGAGGCGCACGCATACGCAAGCAGCCGAGGCCGGACGCACATCCGGAGCCGACGAAGAATCGAGTGGGCAACCCGATACCGGCCGGCGCAGCAGGAAGGGCAGGGCTGGTCTGCCGGGCAGCATGATCGCTCGCGGCCCCGCCCAGGCAGAATAGCCGGGTGCATATCGTGTTGCTGGGACCGCTCGAGATCCGGACAGCGGACGGCGGGTCGGTAGAGGTTCCAGGTGCCCGGTTGCGTGCGTTGTTGATCGCGCTCGCGCTCGAACCCGGGCGGGTGGTGCCGAAAACGACGTTGGTCGACTGGATCTGGGGTGAACAACCCCCCGCCGACGCATCCAATGCCCTGCAAGCGCTGGTTTCGCGCCTGCGTAAGGCGCTCCCCGAGGGGGCCCTCGAGGGTGAGGCGGGTGGTTACCGGCTGCTGGTGGACCCCGGCGCTGTCGATGCTGTCCGGTTCGAACAGCTTCTCGACCGGGCGCGCGGGAGCGGCGAGGCACACCGTGCCGAATTGCTGCGCGAGGCACTCGACCTGTGGCGGGGAGCGCCGATGCAGGGCATCGAGGTGCGGGACAGCGAGGCTGTCGATGCCGTGATCACCCGGTTCGAGGGTCTGCATTCCGCCGCCCTCGAAGATCTGTACGAAGCGGAGATCAACCTCGGTCTCGGCGCGCAGTTGGTGCCCGAACTGACCGAGCTGGTGGCCCGGAACCCGGTGCGGGAGCGGCTGGTCGCCGCGTTGATGCGCGCGCTCGGCGCCGCCGGGCGTGGTTCCGAGGCGCTGGTCGTCTACCAGAACGCCCGCGAAGCTCTGGCCGATACGCTGGGCGTGGACCCTTCACCGGAGCTCTCCGCGCTGCACGTCGCGCTGCTGCGCGGCGAAGTGGGTGTGCAGCAGACGGCCGAGCGCCGGACGAACCTGCGGGCCGAGCTGACCGAATACGTCGGCAAATTCGCCGATATCGCCGCCGTCCGCGACCTCATCGCCGGTCATCGCCTCACCACGTTGACCGGGCCCGGCGGCTCCGGGAAAACGAGGCTCGCCGTGGAAACAGCGCAGACCCTGCTCGAGGATCTCCCGGACGGCGCGTGGCTGGTGGAACTGGCCTCGGTCGGTACGAGTGGTGATGTGGCACAGTCGGCACTCGCCGCGATCGGACTCCGCGATGCGCTGCTCGGCAATGCCCTGAACACCGAACCGGTGGACCGGCTGATCGCGGCGGTCCGTGACCGCGAAACCCTGTTGATCCTGGACAACTGCGAGCACGTGATCGAATCCGTGGCCGCGTTCGCGCATCGGGTGCTCGGCGAGTGCCCGCGGTTGCGGATCCTGGCGACCAGCCGCGAACCGCTGGGTATCACCGGTGAGGCGTTGTGGCAGGTCGAGCCGCTGGCTCTGCCCGCCGCGGATGCCGCCCCCGAGGCGATCGAATCCTCCCCGGCCGTGCGGTTGCTGCGGGATCGGGCCCACGCGGTGCGTAAGGATCTCACGGCCGATCCCCGCACCCTCGCGACCATGGCCCGCGTATGCCGGGCGCTGGACGGGATACCGCTGGCGATCGAACTGGCTGCCGCGCGGCTGCGCACCATCTCGCTGGACCAGCTCGCCGAACGCCTCGACGACCGGTTCCGGTTGCTCACCGGCGGGAGTCGCACCGCGATCCCGCAGCATCGGACACTGCGCGCGGTGGTCGACTGGAGCTGGGAGCTGCTCACCGAGGCCGAACGAACGGTGTTGCGCCGGCTCGCGGTATTCGCCGGAGGCGCGAGTCTGGAAGCGGCCGAGCAGATCTGTGCGGATTTCGGCGCCGGGCAGGAGGTGGTGGTCGAACAGTTCGAGGTGCTCGATCTGCTCACCACGCTGACCGAGAAATCACTTCTGCTCACTGCGGAACGCGGCGTGCGCGGCGACACAGCCGGCACCGGCCGGGACGTGCCGAGCGGCGCGGGTCAGCGCCAGCCGCGCTTCCGGATGCTCGATACGATCCGGCAATACGCGCAGGAGCGGCTCGTGGCGGCGGGGGAAGCCGAATCGGCGCGCCGGGCGCATCTCGCCTACTTCACCGGCCTCGCCGATACCGCGGAACCGCACCTGCGACGTGCCGAGCAACTGGAATGGCTCGCTGTACTGGAGGCCGAGCACGACAATATTTCGGCCGCGATACGCACCGCGCTCGCGGCGGGTGATGCCACCGGGGCGCTCCGGCTCGCCGCGGCCGCCGGTTGGTACTGGTGGCTCGGCGGACACAAAGCCGAAGGTCAGGAGCTGCTCACGGCGGTCGCCGACGAACCCGCCGATATCGACGACGCGACCCGCGCGCTGGTTTACGGGCTGGTCACGCATTTCATGAGCTCCGGCCGCAATGACGCGGTCCAAGTGGGGGAGTGGATTCGCAAGGCCCACCGGTTCAGCCGCGGTGTCCGGGCCGGTCATCCCACACTCGCGTTCATCGATGCGCTGGATGCGATGTTGCGGGGGCCGGAGGCATTGCCGACCGCTTTCGAACCGCTGCTCACCGATGACGACCCCTGGGTGCGGGCACTGTCCCGGTTGCAGATGGGCAAAATGCGGATCGTGGTCGGGCAGGACGGGCCGGATGTGGACGCCTATCTGGAAGGGGCGCTCGCCGAGTTCCGGGCACTGGGGGAACGGTGGGGGATCTCGTTCGCGCTCACCGAGCTGGCGAACCGGCGCGCCACTCGCGGCGAATTCGCCTCGGCCTGCGAACTCTACGAAGAGGGGATCGCCGTCGTCTCCGAGATCGGTTCGGCGGAGGATATCGTGGCGCTGCTGTCGCGTCAGGCCCAGCTGTACTGGCTGGCAGGCGATCCCGAGGCGAGCGCGGCCGCCGTGGCCGAGGCGCAGCGTCGCGCGGATCGAGTGGCCTGGCCGTTCGCGCTGGCCGAACTGGCCCTGGCGAGAGCGGAGCTGGCCCGTTGGCAGGGCGATCCCGAGCAGGCCCTCGAACAGATCGATACCGCGACGACCGTATCGGGCGGCGAAGCCGAGATGCCGCAGTTCGCGGCGGCCGTACACACCCTGCGCGGCTACCTCGGCACCGATGTCGAGCAGGCGCGGAAACATCATGCCGCGGCCTTCCGGGCGGCGACCGAGGCCGGCCATTCGCTGCTGGTCGCCCAGGTGCTCGTCGGGATCGCGGATCTGGCGCTGCGGGCCGGCCACGAGGCCGATGCCGCGCGACTGCTCGGAGTGAGCGCGGCGGTCCACGGGGTGCCCGACCGTTCTCAGCCCGACGCGGCCCGGGTCGAGCGGACAGCACGAGATCGCCTCGGTGAAGCGGAGTTCACCGAGGCGATGCGGGAGGGCGCGACAGCGGATTGGCGGGAACTGGCCGCCGCCGTGCTCGCTCGTTGACGGGGCCCTGCGGCTGTCAGGCGCGCTTGTTGAATGTGGCCCGGGACCATAGGTATCCGACGGCGGCGAACCCGGCGCACCAGGCGAGCGCCGCGGCGGTATGGCCACCGGAGGGATTGCCGGCCAGGAATCCACGCAGCGATTCGATGATGGGTGTGAACGGCTGATATTGCGCGAACTGCCGTACCCCCTGACCCATCTTCTCCGCCGGTACGATCGCGGTGCTCACGAACGGCAGCATGATCAACGGCACCACGCCCATCCCCGCGGATTCCGGGGTCTTGGCCGCCATACCCAGCGCGACCGTGAGCCAGGAGGCCGCGAACGAGGTGGCCGCGATGATACCGAGCGCGCCGAACCAGTCGAGTCCGCTGGCGGGCGGCCGGAACCCCAGCGCGAACGCCATGGCGAAAATCGCCACGATGGCCACCGCGTTGGTGAGGATGGTGGCCACGACGTGGCCGGTCAGGACGGCACTGCGGGAGACGTCCATGACCTTGAACCTGTTGATGATGCCCTTCGACATATCCGAGCTCACCGCGACCGCGGTGCCCGACAATCCGTAGCTGACGGCCAGCAGCAGCATGCCCGGTGTCGCGTAGTCGATGTAGTCGCCGCCGACGTCGAATGCGCTGCCGAACACGTAGACGAAGATCAGCATCATCACCACCGGCATGAAGGCGGCGTTGAACACGGTCACCGGGTTGCGGGTGATGTGTTTGAAGTTGCGGCGCAGCATGATCGACGAATCGGCCAGTGGTGCGGTGATGGTGCTCATTGCGCGGTGACCTCCGTGGTCGAATGGCCGGTGAGGGAGAGGAAGACATCGTCGAGATCGGGGGTGTGCACGGTTATCTCGGCGGCCTCGAGTGCGGCCGCGTCGAGCCGGTCCAGGACGTGGCGCAGTGATTTCGAACCGCCGTCACCCGGTACCCGCAGGGTGAGTGTCTCGTCGTCGCGGGTGGAACCGGGCAGCGCCCGAACCGCCGTATCCAGGTCGTCGATATGGTCGAATCGCAGCCGGATATAGCTGCCGGGTACTCGGCGCTTGAGTTCGTCGGGGGTGCCCTCGGCGACGATCCGGCCCTGGTCGAGCACGGCGATCCGGTCGGCCAGCTGATCGGCTTCTTCGAGGTACTGGGTGGTGAGGAAGATCGTCACGCCCTCGTCGGTCAGATCTCGCACGATCTCCCACATGGTGCGCCGGCTGCGTGGATCCAGCCCCGTGGTCGGTTCGTCCAGGAAAACGATTTCCGGCTTGGTGACCAGCGTCATCGCCAGGTCCAGCTTCCGTCGCATACCCCCGGAATAGGTCGCTGCTCGTTTCCGGGCCGCGTCTGCCAGGCCGAACCGCTCCAGCAGGCCGGTGACGACCCGTTTGCGGGCGTCGCCCCGCAGCCGGTGGATATCGGCCATCAGTTCCAGGTTCTCCGCGCCGGTCAGCAGGTCGTCCACCGCGGCGAATTGGCCGGTCACCCCGATCGCCGCCCGGACCGCCCGGGTCTCGGTGGTGATGTCGTGACCTGCCACCTGCGCTGTTCCGCCGTCGGCCCGCAACAGGGTGGTGAGGACGTTGACGGTGGTGGTCTTTCCCGCGCCGTTGGGGCCGAGCAGGGAGAAAATCGTGCCGGTACCGATGTTCAGGTCGATACCGTCGAGGACGGTTTTGTCCCCGTACGCCTTCCGCAGCCCCGAGGCCGCGATTGCTGAACTACTCATGGGACACACAGTCGCCGGATGGACTGATACGGGCCTGATGCCGGGCTGATATGCCCGCTGACACGGGCGATGCTCCGGTCGTCAGGAGGTTTTGCGCCAGCACTTGACCTCAACATTAGTTGAGGAAGCAAGGTGGTCTGCGGGCGGTCGATGGAGCCGCCGGACGCAGTAGGGGAGAGACCGATGACGACGAAATCGACCGCCACCGCCACCATCACGCCACCGTTGCGGCTGACCGTGGTGATCGGCAGTAGCCGGCAGGGCCGCTTCGCCCCGACCGTGGCCGACTGGTTCCGCGAGCACGCGACCGCGCGACCCGACCTCACGGTCGGCGTCGTCGACGTGGGCGAACTGGACCTGCCGCACACCTTCGGCACCCCCGCTCCTGGAGCCGCCGAGACCCGGGCCGCGCTCGCCGAGGCGGATGCCTTCGTCATCGTCACGCCCGAGTACAACCACAGCTATCCGGCCGCGCTGAAGAACCTGATCGACACGCATGGACGAGAGTGGCAGGCCAAACCCGTGGGTTTCGTCAGCTACGGCGGGATATCGGGTGGTCTGCGGGCGGTCGAACAC
Organism: Nocardia carnea; assembly: GCF_029868855.1. GTDB lineage: Bacteria > Actinomycetota > Actinomycetes > Mycobacteriales > Mycobacteriaceae > Nocardia > Nocardia carnea_A. The sequence goes on from NZ_JARWOV010000314.1 coordinate 56,409, forward strand.
CTGCGCGGCGTTTTCGCCGAACTCCACGCGGTCACCGTGCGCGACACCGTCAGCTTCCACAATCCGTGGCACAACGGTGACGCGCAGGACGACCCGTTCGCGACCGAAGCTGCCGATACCGCCGCGAAAACGCTGCTGGATCAGCTGATCTGGTGGGGCGAAGCCCTACGTGCGGCGCGTGCCACCCGGCCCTACGGGCAGTGAGGGTCGTGATGCCGAACAGTGTGACGAAAGCCGAGACCCGGCCCGCGGCCCGCAACCCGATGACGGTGGCCTTGGTCCTGGTGGTCGGGTCGATCATGGCCACCCTCGACCAAACCATCGTCAATGTGGCGATCAACCGGCTCTCCGCCGAATTCGCGGCACCGCTGGCCACCATCCAGTGGGTGTCGACCGGATACGCGCTCGCGGTCGCCGGGGTGGTCCCCGTAGCCGCGTGGGCGATGGGCAGATTCGGGGCGAAACACCTGTACCTGGTGGCCGTCACGATATTCGCGATCGGTTCGCTACTGGCCGGCGCGGCCTGGAATATCGAATCGCTGATCGCCTTTCGGGTGCTGCAAGGTCTCGGCGGTGGGTTGCTCATGCCGGTGGGCATGACCGTGCTGCTGCGCGCGGCGAGCCCGGAGCGGCTGGGTCGCGCGATGAGCACGATGGGACTGGCGATACTGGTGGGTCCGCTCGCGGGCCCGGTGCTCGGCGGTTACCTCATCGACGAGATGTCCTGGCGGTGGATGTTCTTCGTGAACGTTCCGGTCGCCGCGGTGGTGCTGTTCCTCGCCCTGCGGGTTTTCCCGATCGACGATCCGCAACCGCGGCGGCGGATCGACGCGGTCGGTGTCGCGCTCATGTCGCCCGGACTGGCTCTGCTGATCTACGGGGTCACCGCCGCGGGTGAACACGGTGGTCTTCCGCTCGGCCAGGTCGTGGTGCCGCTGGTGCTCGGCGCGATCCTGGTGACGGCCTTCGTGCACCGCGGATTCACTGCCCCGGAGCCGCTGCTGGATCTGCGGATCCTGCGCCGCCGCGAGGTCGGGGCCGCCGCCGCGCTGCTCGGTTTGTTCGCGGCGGGCTATTTCGGCGCGATGCTGCTGCAGCCCCTGTACTTCCAGGTGGTGCGCGGTGAATCCGCCCTGATAGCAGGGGCGCTCGGTATCCCGTTCGCACTGGCCTCCGGAATCACCATGCAGATCGCGGGCCGGCTCATCGACCGGTTCCCGCCGGGTCGTTACCTGCCGGTCTCGATCGCGGTCGGGATAGCGGGTTTCCTGCTCTTCCGCGCCCAGCTGGACACCGATTCGTCGTACTGGGGGCTCTGTGCGGCCATGCTCCTGATGGGCGCCGGCGGTGGCGGCACGATGATGCCCGCCATCACCACCGCGACCCGGGCCTTGACGCCCGAGCAGCAGGCCGGTGGCAGTACAACCGTGAACTTGATCAGCACGACGGCCATGGCGATCGGCACCGCGGTGGTCGCGGTGGTGCTCTCCGCCCTGCTGCCGATCACCGGCGGTCTGCAGGCGCTGCACGGTCTGGATCCCGCCACGCATGTGACCCTGGCACCCGCTCTGGCCGAGGCGTTCCAGGACGTCTACCTGATCGCGCCGACCCTCATGGCTCTCGCCGTGATACCCGCCCTGTTACTACCGCGCCGGTGAACCCGTTCGCCCGGTACGCCGGTTCCGCAGCGCCGCGTATCGAGGCACTGGATCCGTCGGCGGTCCCGATAGTCAGCCTTCGTAGTGGGAGCCCACCTGAACCACCACGATTTCGGTATCGGTGACGAAGTAGATCAGTCGATGTTCCTGAGTGATCCTTCGGGACCAGTGCCCAGCGAGCTGATGCCGCAGCGGTTCGGGTTTGCCGATTCCCGCGAATGGATCGCGCAGGGCCGCGTCGATAATCTTGTTCGCGCCTCTCAGCACGGACCTGTCGGTGGCGAGCCAGCTCGTATACGACTTCCAGCCTTGTGCTGTGAACGTGAGTTTCCGATCGGCGGACATCACTCGTCGTCCGGGTCGAGCAGCGGATGGGCTTCGGTTCGGCCGGCGCGCGCGTCCTCGGCGGACTGGAGCAACCGCATACCGCCGTGGGTGCGCAGCACGTACAGGGTTTCCATCAGCGAGTTGTAGTCGCTCTCGGCCATGAGGACGGCGTTTTCGCCGCTCTTGGAGACGACAGTGACGGTGTCGTGGTCGTCGTTGACCTGCTGAACCAGTCCGAAGAGGTTCTGGCGGACAGTAGAGATCGGTAGCGCTTTGGCCATTTCGACATCCTCTCGAGGTCGTACGACTTATTGTACGACAAGCTCGGCGGGTGGCGGCTATGACCGGGGCGAGGCCCTCTGTTCCAGGAGGGCGGCAGACTTGATGGATTCGAAACCCGAAAAGCCGGGCTGCCCCGTTTAAGGTTGATACCTGCCTACCTACTCCAGGAGATGGTGAGCATGGCAAATTCGGTCATGAACGACTACGTCAGCCAGCTACGGGTGGCGTTACACCAGCTCAGCGATTGGCCTTACCCCGATCAGATAGATCACGAGCTTTTCCGGGCATTCATGAAGAACCCGCACGATGTGGGCGGCGAACCCGATGCACCGGCGGTGTTCGAGGAGAAGCAGGAGGAGATCTGGGAACTCAATACGTTCATCACCTGCGAAGTGCTCGGCTGGCGCGGTATTTGGACGTCCGAGGAACGCCGGAGAATAGGGAACGTCGATATCGGGCGTATGCAGTATCTCGGTTTTCCGTATTACGGGCGCTGGGTGCTCGCCATTGCCCGCTGCCTCATCGAAAAACGCCATATCACGCTGCGTGAACTGCTCGAACGAACCGAGGAAGTGCGGGAGCGTTGCGCCGGCCGCACCGGCCCGCTGGAAGCCGCGCCCCGCAGCGTCGGGGAAGGTGCCGAGGTCGTCCGGAACCTCCATCACCAGGACGCCGTCGGGCACGGTGATCCCCAGTGTTTTGCCGGTCGGGCGGAGCCACCCCGATTCGCTGTCGGTGATCGGGTGCTGGTTCGTGAATTTCCGACACTGTTCTACACGCGCACCCAGGAATACCTGCGCGGTAAACCGGGCACGATTGTCAAGGTCTCGTACGAGAGCCCGATACCGGAGGACGAGGCCTTCGACCGCGAGGACCGCCGGCCGGAATGGTTCTACATCGTTCGTTTCGCCATGAACGATCTGTGGGACCCGTACCGGGGATGCGCAGACGACACTTTGCAAGCCGAAATATCGGAGCCCTGGCTCCGGGCGATCTCGTAGACCGGGTCACACCTCGACGAGAGGACACGATGAGCGGGATATCGAACGAAGACGAGGACGATACGGCTCCTCGGCACGCCGCGCCGATGGTCGAGGAGGTCACCGATTTCGAGGTCCTCGAAATCGCGCTCCGTGAGCTCGCGATCGAAAAGGGATTGTTCACCGCCGAAGATCACCGCCGGTACACCGAGTATTTCGAGCAACTCGGGCCCGCGCCGGGCGCCCGGTTCGTCGCCAAGGCGTGGTCCGATCCCGACTTCAAGCAGCTTGCCCTGGAAGACGCCGTTACCGCGTGCCATGAAGTCGGCATCGATTGGCTGAAACCGACCGGATTCGGGACGCCGAGCGATTTCACCGCGCTGCACATACTCGAGGACACACCGACACTGCATCACGTGGTCTGTTGCAGCCTGTGCTCCTGTTATCCACGTCCGCTGCTCGGGAATTCACCCGAGTGGTATCGCACGCCGAACTACCGCCGCCGGCTCGTCCGCTGGCCACGTCAGGTCCTCGCCGAATTCGGCCTCTACCTCACCGAAGATATCCAGATCCGGGTCGAGGACTCCAATTCCAAGCACCGGTTCATGGTGCTTCCGGTGCAGCCGGACGGCACGCAGGGATGGAACGAGGAGCAGCTCACGCAGATCGTGACGCGTGACTGCCTGATCGGTGTCGCGCTGCCCAAGCCCGGAAGAACCACGGATGTGGTCCGGCCGGTACATGCCGCGGTCCACCCCGCACAGGATTATTGACCGGCCGAAGGGACAATAGATGCCGATGAACCAGGATGTCACGCGAACCAGAGTGCAGCTGCTGGAACAGTTGATCGCCCGGGGGCAGGTGTGGCCGCGAATGGCCGCTGAATACGGTGTCGAGAACCCTTCGCCCCCGTGGAAAACGAGTCTGGACGGAGTATGCGACGCACTCGACCGGGAAGGAACCGCGCTGCCGCTGCTCACCCGGCGTGACGAGGAGGATCGCCTCACCGGACAGGTGTATCAGGCGCTGCCGTTCCCGGAGAATCAGCTCGTCGCACTGGCACATTCGCTGATCGCCCGGAAAGTCATCGACGAAACCGAGCTGGCCCGGCGTATGGAGACGGTCCGGGCCCGGCTCGAAATGGACGGCGCCGATGGTGACAACAACCGATTCGAGACGGGGTAGCCGCCGCCGATACCGCCACCTGGCTCGGGACAAGTGGACCGGACACCGAGATGGGAAATCAACAGCGAGGGCCGAACGGTGTCGGTCGGCCGTATCCGCTGTGCCGGAGGCTCTTGTGGCCGAGAACTGAGGCCCGTGTCGGTGCGTACTCGGACGGGCTACCGGTATGCCCTCAGCAGGCCGTCGGGGCCGGTATCGATCCGCGTGCCGAACCGGCTGCTGATATCGCCGAGCCTGGTTTGCAGCCACCGGACATCGGCCGGTCCGGCCCGCTCGAGTCGCATATGCCTGATGCGCAGCGGCAGCATGCGCACTTCGGCGGGTCCGCCGAGAACGAGGGTGACCAGGTACAGCAGCCGCAGCTCGGGCCGGTAGGACTCGTGTCCGCCGATACCCTCGTAGTCGTCGACGACATCGCCACACCCGTACAGGATCGGCCTGCCCCGGTAGATTTCGATCGCGCGAGGGTGGTGCGCCGAGTGGCCGTGCACGATATCGGTGCCGGTGTCGATCAGCCGGTGGGCGAACTCGCGCTCGCTCAGGCCGGTGCCACAGCCCCAGTTGGGACCCCAGTGCACCGACACGATCGTATGGTCACCGCTGCGGCGGACAGGTGCGAACCGGGCCGTCACCTCGTCGGCGTGCCGGGCGGAAGGATGGTCGATCAGCCAGACGCCCGGGCGGTCGCCGCGTGCTGCCCAGCTCGACGGAACGCCGCTGGACAGTGTCGATATCGACGCGATCAGCACACGGTGATCCCCGCTGACCGGCACCTCGCCCGGTCGTTGTGCGGCAGCGAGGTTCATGCCCGCGCCGAGGGCGCGGATACCCGCGCGGGACAGCGCCTCGAGGGTGTCGGTCAGGCCGCGGATACCGAAATCGAGGGAATGGTTGTTGCTCAATGCGCAGGCGTCGGGCCGGAGTGCGGTGAGCGCCGCAAGGTTGCCCGGGTGCATGCGATAGTGGACGCCTTTACCGGCCGCGAAACTGCCGTCCGCGGTGATCGCGGTTTCCAGGTTCACCAGCCGCACGTCGGGCGCGAGTTCGTCGAGAATCCGGGTCACCTCACCCCAGGGCCCGGTGAACCCGTAGGGCCGCGGAATCGGCCCCGCGGCCTGCTCGGCCAGCTCGACATAGCGCCGGGCATCGCGCACACACGGCTCCCGCAGTACGGGGTGGCCGGGTCGTGGCAGGAGCTGATCCACGCCACGGCCGAGCATGACGTCACCACCGAGCAGGACCGTGACCGTCATGGCGGCACCGGATCCGGCGACATCGGTTCACCTGTCCGTACCGGCCCGGTCCGCCGGTCGAGCACCGGGGTTCATACCAAAAAGCTACCACCGGTCGCAGGCTGGATCGATACTGGTCAGCGTGGTTTCCGAGGCTCGGGCCGACCGGAGAACGCCCCCTGCGGGCTCGATTCGGCTGCCATCGTCCGCGGCGTACCGCCACCACCTCCACCGAGCGCGCGGGTACGGGATCGCGTGTACTCGGCAGTGTCGCCGCCCCGATTCACGACGCGGTGACGGGCGGGTGCCAGGCGGGATCCCGGCCGATGAAGGCCATCAGCTTGTCCTGGGCCGAAGCGTTCTCGCCGACCGGCACGGCCGGACCGTACTGCCCGCTCTCGCGCAGCATTCGATCCATCGGTGCCATACCCTCGAGAGCCGCGCGGCAGCGCTGCTCGTCCAGACCGGGTGCACGGCCGAGGGCCTTGGCCAGATCCCAGGTGTGCATCCAGATATCGGGTGTGTAGAAGGTGTCGATCGCCTGCTCCACCGGCTGTTCGCCGGTGTGCGGGTTGCTGTGCATCCGGTCGGCGGGGTTGTCGAGAATGGCCTGGATATCGGCGACATGCCGCTTCCACGCCGTCACCGGGTCGGCCTCGACATCCAGGGCGGGCAGCTCGATTCCGGCGCCGCCGAGGAACGCGCGCGACCACTCGACCAGATGCCGCACGATATCGAGTGCCGTCCATTCGGGGACCGGGCTGGGACGCGCCCAATCCTGGGGGGAGGCGGATTCCACGAGTGCGGTGAATCGAGCTGCGTCCGCGAAGTGCCGGGTCGCCGGACCTGCGACGGCGGGCGTTGCGGCCTTCTGTGCCAGCAGGTGGTCGAGTTTGTCGTAGCCGTCTCGCACGCCGGTGTCCATCCCGCTCGCCAGCATGCCGTCCCGCGTCTCGAAATCCGCGACGACGCTCAATGTCCGCAGCCGCGTGCGGCGCTCGCCGACTTTCTCGAAGGTCACCGTCTCCAGCGCGACCCCGTCCGGGTCGCCCGTGTAGGTGAACGTCCACACGATTCGTCCGGGCGGCCGCACTTCGTGAAAACTGCCGTAGAACGCAGCGATCTCCGCGCCGTCGCGTTCGCTGGCGAACGCCCACGAGCCGCCCGTGCGGGCGTCCCACCGGGTGATTTTCGTACTCATCGAACGCGGCCCGACCCATTGTGCGTAGAGGTGGGGGTCGATATGCGCACGGAACACCTGCGCGGGCTCCGCGTCGAATTCCCGGATGATCTCGATCGTGGGGACGTTCTCGTCCGCGACAATCCTGGTCTCGTACCCGGTTGTGGTCATGATGCCTCCTTCGGGGGAAATGTCTGCGGGTGTTCGTCGTCCTCGGCCATCTGGGCCAGCACCGCGTCGAGACGCCGGTAGCGCTGCTCCGCGGTGCGGCGATAACGTTCGATCCACTTCGTCATCAGCTCGAATACTTCGGCGTTCAGATGGACCGGCCGCCGCTGGGCATCTCTACTCCGCGTCACCAGCCCGGCATCCTCGAGGACTTTCACGTGCTTGGAAATCGCTTGGAGGCTTATCTCGTGGGGCTCGGCGAGTTCGCCCACCGTGGCGTCCGCTGCCGCCAGGCGGGCTACCAGTTCGCGGCGGGTGGGGTCGCCCAGAGCCGCGAAAACCCGGCTGAGCCGGTCGCCGGTTTCGTTCATCGTCGTCCTCAACTCTTTGGTTGATTACAAAGCTAGAGCGATTGCCGACGCTTGGTCAACCCTTCGGTTGAATAAACTCCACCGAATAGATCCGGGCGCCCGCTCGGTCGACCGAGATACCGTCGAAATCGTCTACCGCGGCTCCGGCCAACGGGAACCCGGCGCGGCGCAAACGACCCACGAACAGCTGCGTAGCGTGGATCAGCAGCGCCCGGTGTCAGCCGCGCGCTGCGCTCGACGGGCGAGATCGGCGAACGCGTCTCGTAGTTGTTGCGGTCCGACCACCTCGATCTCGGCGTCGAAGCGTGCCACTGTCGCGGCGAGTGCTGCCCAAGACCAGGACCCCGTGTGCAGTCTTGTCCGAGTGGGCTCGAGTTCTTCGACGACACCGTCGCCGGCGAAGGGAACCACCTGTGTGACAGGGAGTTCGACGATCAGTTCGCCGCGGCACGGCCACTCGTTTGCGTTCTCGGATCCCTTGAAGCGGGCGGCGAGGAATGCCGCGGTATCGCCACCCGGCAGCTGCCGAGGTGTGAACCGGGGTCCGTTGGGAATGCGCAGGGTTATCCGGTCGGCGCGGTAGATACGCCAGTCCACACGTTCCGGTGCCCATCCGATGAGATACCAGCGGCCGCGCCGGACGACGAGGTGGTGCGGTTGCACTCGGCGAGGTGGTGGTTCGGCGGTGTCCGGAGCCTGCCCCGGTGGGCGGTAGTCGAACCGCACCTCCTCCCGGGAACGGATCGCGGCACTCAGCGCGAGCAGGACATGGGTATCGGCCTGCGCTTCGTCTCCGGCCGGTTCGACCGCGCTGATCTCTATGGCGTCGACCCGCTGCCGCAAACGGGAAGGCAGTACCTGGCGGACGGTCGTCAGTGCCCGGGCCGCGGATTCCTCGATACCGGCGCCCGTCGCCGCCGCGTGGCGCAGTGCCACGGCGAGGGCGACCGCCTGCTCGTCGTCGAACAGCAGCGGCGGCAGTTCGCTGCCTGCTCCGAGTCGGTAGCCACCGTCCGGGCCCTTGACCGCAAGCACCGGATAACCGAGCTCACGCAGGCGATCGATATCGCGGCGCACCGTGCGTTCACTGACATTCAGCCGCTGGGCGAGCAGACCACCCGGCCAGTCCCGCCGGACCTGCAGCAGGGACAGCAGCGAGAGCAGTCGGCGTGAGGTTCCCGTCGATGAGGCGGTCGGCATATTCGAGAGAGTGCCACGAGTAGCGGACAATCCCTGGCCGGTACTACTGACAGGGTGGCTTCCGTCGCCGAGGGTCCTCGGCGCCGAAACCTTTGTGAAGGACGGAATCCACTATGTCGTTGAACGCTGTCGCCCACTTGAATTTCCACGGCCAGGCCCGGCCGGCGCTGGAGTTCTATCGGTCGGTGTTCGGCGGGCAGACCACCATCGCCACCTATGGCGACTTCGGGATGCCCGCCGAGCTGCCCGACGCAACCAAGGTGGTGTTCGGTCAGCTGGTCGCAGACAACGGCTTCCGGGTGATGGCCTATGACGTGCCCGGTGCGGCCGCCCCGGCCGCCCCGCCGGCTCCGACCACCCGGCGCGAAAACGGCACCACCGTCACCGAAGAACCCTTCTTCCTCTCCGTGCGGGGCGAGACCGTCGACGAGGTCGGCGCGCTCTGGGAACGCCTCGCCGACGGCGCGACGGTCATCGAGGAATACGGCCCGGCCCAGTGGGCGCCCGCCTTCGGGATGCTGACCGATCGTTTCGGCATCACCTGGGTCCTCGACGTTGCGGCCGAGTACGTCCAGTCCTGACCTGCGGTCCGGGGTGTGATCGGCTCCGGTCGCACCCCGGACACTGTGGCTCCGGATCCGGCCGGGGATATATCGACGTGTGCTCGGTCACGAAGGGTGAATGGAATGCGATACGTGGATCCGGTCACACGCATCTTCGGTTGCCTCGGTGCGTTCCGGCGCCGAAACCATGCGAAATACGCTTGTTGCCAGGGTGTTTCGGGAGCACGGATGGTTCGATGTCGAATTGCCTTGTCGCCAAGTTACCGAAAGGTATTGTGGCACAGCTCTCTTTATCCACCAAATGCCACTTGACCTGCGGGTGTGGTGTTCTAGGCTTAGGAAAGTCGATGAGCGGCAAGAGCTCATCGGGGATGCGATCGGATGCGATGTCGCACCCCTGAAATTCGCGCGGTAAGGCGAAACGGTGGACCACAGGGTCGAGACCAGGAATACGTCGGAATATTCAACCGAACCTCGGAACGGAAATATCGAGCGACGAAATTCGGAATTCCTACCCCCATGGAAGTTCTGGTCCATTTCGGCATTGAGTCTGCTCACCCTGGTGCTCCTGTTCCAGCCCTGGCTGACGGCCTCGGGTCCGCACGGTGACGTGCAATCGGATGCCTTCGGCAGGCTCGACGGCTCTGTTCCCGCCCTCCGCAATGTCGGCGAACGCCTGACCGAGGGTGTCGTTTCCATCAGCGGTTTATGGGGCATGCTGGCCGCCGCGGCCGCGGTGATCACGGTGGCCGCGGCGTGCTCGTACCGGTTCCTCGGCGTCGGATCGTCGGTGGTCGCCGTCGCCGGCACGGCCAATATCGTCCTGGTTCCGGTGACGTTGCTTTACCTCAACGGCAAAACCGCGGGCCTGCGCGAGATGACCGAGTACCACGACGAACTGAAAACCTCACTCGGTGATGTCCTGAGCACTCTGATCGGCGGGACGGGACCGACTGCCGATACGGCCCAAAGGGTGGCGACCGCCGCATTGACGAACCAGGCGCTGATCTGCGTTCTGATCGTGGTGCTGACCGCCGTACTCGCCCTCAGCGCGGGGAGCCTGACCCGACGCATCCCGGGGGATACCGGGGTGCGGGCGAACGGTCTGCGCCCCGACGAGGCCGACCGTGTGTGGATCGGCATTGCGGAGACGCGCCACGCAGACGATGCGGGCCTGGAAGAGCAGCTCGACCTCGTCCTGCACTACACCCGGCAACTGCCCGATGCGGTCCAGTACGTCTACGACGACGACCACGGCATCGGTCACCAGCGCCTCCTGGCCCGAGCCGAATCACCCCGTAAGGCCGACAGTCAATTCGGCCCGGTGCGCCGCGAACGGCAGACCACCCGGCGCCGTCGTCCCCGGCCGGCCAACCGGACACCTGCCGTGCCGCAGACCCCCACGGGCACCGCCGCTGCCGCGAAGCGCTCGGGCAGCAACTGCGGATCGCCGCGCTCGGCCCGGCCGGTCATCCCCGGGTGAATGACCGCCTCCGGGGCAGTCGACCGGTAGGTGGTGTCGGTTTCGTCCAAGACAGCGGCAACGGCTCTTCCTAGGCTGAGTGCAGCTCGAATCCGACGCCTACGTCCTGGAGGAATTGATGACACGCGAACTGGTCTACACGGGTTTCATGTCGCTGGACGGCGTCGTGGACTCGCCGGGTGGCACGGCCGAGGGGCATCGCAGCGGCGGCTGGGTGATGGATACCGAATTCGTGCCCGAGGCGTATTCGCTCAAGGCCGAGGAACTCGCCGATACGACCGCGTTGCTGTTCGGCCGCCGCAGCTACGAGGCGTTCGCCCCGGTCTGGCGCGATTCCGACGACCACGCCGCCTACAAGGACCTGCCCAAATATGTCGTCTCGGCCGGCCTGAGCGAAGATGCTCTGATCGACGGATGGGGTCCGACCACGATCCTGAGATCGGCGGATGATGTCGCGAAGCTGAAGCAGACCGACGGCGGCGCCATCTACATCCACGGCAGCGCCGAACTGGCCCGCCGCCTGTCGGACGCCGACCTGATCGACCGGTACAACCTGCTGGTGTTCCCCGTGCTGCTGGGTGCGGGTAAAAGCCTGTTCGCCCGGTCGGACCGCGATAAGCAGACACTGCGGTTGCGGGACTCGGCCACCTACTCCAACGGAGTGACCAAACTCGTCTACGAGGTCGCGCACTGACCGGGATCGAGCGCGAGCGCGCCACCGGTCCGGGTGCGCAACTCCTGAGCGGTCCGGCCGACGTACCGGCGTAGCGCGCGGGCGAGGTGAGGCTCGTCGTAGTACCCGAGTTTGCCGACGATATCGCCGGGCGTCTCGCCCGATGTCAGCAGGAGAGCGGCGGTGCGGGCGCGCTCGATCTGCCGGACGGCGCCCTGGGTGAGCCCCGTCGCCGCCCGGAACCGTCGTTCGAGAGTCCGCTCGGTGACTGCCGGCGGCGAACCCGCCAGCGCCGCCGTGACCAGGGGGTCGCGGATCACCACTTCCTCGCGGACGAGCCGGTCGACCAGCGCCTCGGCGTCGTCAGCCCGCGGGGTTTCCCGGTGGGCGCCATCCAGCCAGAAGGTCCGGCCGGTCACATCGGGTAGTGCGATACCGCCGTCGACCAGCGTCGGCGTCGCCGTCGCGCGCAGGGCGGTCCCCACCGCGAACTGGATGCCGACGAAGTCCGCGCCTTCGGGCACCGGCACGGTTCCGGTGCGGCTCTCCGGGCCGGTGATCGCCGCACAGCGGCGCCCCTCCTGCTCCCAGAACACCAGACCCCAGGTCTCGGTGGCCACCGATGTCATCTCCGAAACCTGCTCGGCCCGGCAGGTCCACACGGAATCCACCCACGGTGAATCCGATGCCCGTGTCTCGAACAGCAGTGCCACCCTGGAATCCTAAGCCGAGCGCTCTGCGGGCCGCCGCCCGCGCCTGCCACGAATCCCGGCGTGGGTCACGGTGAGTAGCCGGAGGATTGCCTTTTGGCGCGTCGCGGCCGCTCCACTAGTCTTCCGGATGCGGAAATCGTGCACGAACTGTTTGTCTCATATTGCGCTCGAGTGTTACCACCGATGTGCTCGAAGGAGACCGTGGCTCGAGGCATCTCCTTTTCGGCCTGGTGAACGCTCGGCAGGACGAAAGGACATCGGTGTCAGTGACCACCCTGCGGCGCGACCATTCGGTCCGGCTCACCGCGGCAGCCGCCGTTCTCATCGCGGTGACAGGCTGTTCCTCGGGTCAGGCAGTATCGACGGACGAATCCACCGGATCCCCGGCAACCTCCGCGAGCCCGCCACCGCCGCCGGAGCATATGGCGAACCTGCTGCCCGGTATGCCCGCTCCGCTGCGGTTCGACGATATCTACGCGGCCAACCGGGAATTGAGTCCGGCGGTCGCCGGCCATCGCGAACTGGTGTATGTGCCGAACAGCCGGTCCCATGATGTGTCGGTGATCGACCCCGCGACCTTCCAGGTGATCGACACCTTTCCGGCCGGTGGCGTGGAACCGCAGCATGTGGTGCCGTCCTACGACCTGCAAACCCTCTATGTCACCAATGATCTGCCGATCGGCGGCGGCAGTCTGCTGCCGATCGACCCGCGCACCGGTAGACCGGGTACGAGTTTCCCGGTGCGGGATCCGTACAACATGTATTACACCCCGGACGGCAAGTTCGCCCTCGTTGTCGCCGAAGCGGATAAATCGCTCGACTTCTACGATCCGGTGACCTGGGAGAAGAAACATGCCGTGCCGGTCCCGGACTGCGCCGGGGTCGATCATATGGATTTCACCGCCGACGGCCGGTTCGCCTTGGCCAGCTGTGAATTCGCCGGCCGGATGTCGGTTGTCGATATCGCCGGACGCACGCTGGTGCGCACCATCGATCTGCCGGGCGGCCGGCACGGGATGCCGCAGGACGTCAAGCTCTCCCCGGACGGCCGCACCTTCTTCGTCGCCGATATGCACGCCGGCGGTATCTACACCTTCGACGCACTCACCTTCGACAACACCGGGTTCATCCCGACCGGAGCCGGTACACACGGCCTGTATGTAACCCGCAATTCGAAACAGATGCTCATCACGAACCGTGACGAAGGCAGTATCTCGGTCTGGGACTTCGCTGCGAACGGGCTTGTGCACAAATGGTTCCTGCCCGGCGGCGGTAGCCCGGACATGGGCAATCTCTCCGCCGACGGCCGGACCTTCTGGGTATCCGGACGCAAACACGGCGAGGTCTATGCGATCGATATCATCGACTGGAAGTTATCGGCCCGTATTCCCGTCGGCCAAGGACCGCACGGCCTGACCGTGTGGCCGCAGCCGGGTCGCTACTCCACCGGGCACACCGGGGTCATGCGATAGGGATACGGCTTGCCCGACACGGGTCCGACCGAGTTGGATGGGGACGGGTCGGGAGGAATCCGCAACCGCGGAAAGATCAATGGGAGAAATTACGATGACACGTCTTCTGTCGAGCAGTATCGCCGTAGCAGCGATCGCGATCGGCACCGTAGCCGGTGCGGCGCAGGCGAGCGCCGGTACCGGGCTGCCGTTGCAGCCGGCCACCGAGGTGACCGCTCCGTCCGCCGATTCGGTACAGCTGCCGATCGCGCCGGGCTCCTCGGCCAACGAAGCGGCGGGGATGGCGCAGCTGGCGCAGATGCTGTCGACCATGTCCGCTGCCTGACCGCAGCGGGTGACTGCTCCGGCCCCCGGGGCCCCCGCCCCCAGCGGGGCCGGGGGACCCCGGCCCCACGGGGCGGGGGGGGGGCCGAGGGATAAACGCCG
>NZ_JARWOV010000315.1 GCF_029868855.1 Nocardia carnea
CCGATCCGGATACGCAGCAACCGCCCGCTCGAACCCGTCCAGCAACAACCGCTCCGGCAACGCATGCTCGGTCGCATTCCACTCCGCCAGCACCCGGGCACGCTCGACCGGAGCCAGGATCTCCAGATCACCCACCGGCACCGACGCATCCGCGACGATCGCGCCCAATAACCGGGTGAACCGCTCCACGAACTCCTGCGCGGTCGCGCGGTCGAACAGATCTGTGGCGTAGGTCAGGTAGCCGGCCACGCCCGCGGGAACTCCCGCGGCGTCGTAACTGTCGCCGACCATCAGATGCAGATCGAACTGCGATATCTCGATATCGACGTCGACACCGGAGACCGTCAACCCCGGCAACTCGAGAGCGGACCGCGCCATGTTCTGGAAGGTCAATCCCACCTGGAACAGCGGATGCCGCGCCTGCGAGCGAACCGGGTTCAGCACCTCCACCAGACGTTCGAAAGGAATATCGGCGTGTGCGAAGGCGGCGATATCGATTTCGCGTTGCCGCGCCAGCAGATCGGTGAACGCCTCGCCGCGATCGAGTTGCGTCCGGAACACCAAGGTGTTCACGAACATCCCGATCAGATCGTCGAGAACCTGCTCACCACGACCGGCCACCGGGGTACCGATGGTGATGTCGTCGGTACCCGACAGCCGCGACAGCAGCACCGCCAGTGCCGAATGCACCACCATGAACATGGTGGCGCCCTGCTGCTGACCGATGTCCAGCAGCCCGGCATGGGTGTCGGCGTCGATCCGGACCTCGACCCGGCCGCCCACATAGGACTGCACCGCGGGCCGCGGGCGATCCGCCGGCAGATCCAGCTGATCCGGAATCCCGGCCAGCGCCGACTCCCAATACCCGACCTGCTTCGCCGCCAGCGATTCCGGATCGGACTCGTCACCCAGCAGATTCCGCTGCCAGATACTGAAATCGGCATACTGCACCGGCAACGGCGCCCACGCCGGAGCCTCACCCGCGGACCGCGCGACATACGCGGTCATCAAGTCGCGGGTCAGTGGGCCGACCGACGAGCCGTCGCCGGCGATGTGGTGCACCACCATTGCGAGCACGAATTCGGCGGCCGGGTCCGGAGCATCCGGCGCCGGGCGCACCTCGAAAAGGGTTACCCGCAGCGGTACCTCGGCGGTCACATCGAAACCGGACGACGCCAGCTCCGATACCGCGGCCACGATCTCGTCGCCCGCCACGGTCCGCACCTCGAGCTGCGGCACCGCCTGCCCCACCGGCAACACCACCTGCACGGGACCTGATTCGGTCTCCGGGTACACCGTCCGCAACACCTCGTGCCGCGCCACCAGATCCGCGACCGCGGCCCGCAGGGCATCGACGTCCAGCTCACCGGACAGCCGGATCGCCATCGGCAGGTTGTACGCCACCGACTGCTGATCGAAGCGATTGAGGAACCACATCCGCTGCTGCGCCAGCGACAACGGCGCCGCTGCCACGACCTCACCCGAGACCAGCTCCCGGTCCGGCCGCGGCTGCGGTACCAGCGCAGCGCGTCCGCCTGCTCCGGCCTGTTCCTCGATCCGCGCGGCAAGCGCGGTCACCGTCGACGCTTCGAACAGCATCCGCACCGGGACCTGCGCATCCAATGCTTTTCCGACCCGGGCCGCGACCTGGGTCGCGATCAGCGAGTTACCACCGAGAGCGAAGAAATCATCATCCGCGCCGATACGGTCGACACCGAGAACATCG
>NZ_JARWOV010000316.1 GCF_029868855.1 Nocardia carnea
TGGGTGTGGGGGATATGAGTGGGGATGTGTTCGGTAACGGGATGTTGTTGTCGGAACATATTCGGTTGGTGGCGGCGTTCGATCATCGGCATATTTTCTTGGATCCGGATCCGGATGCTGCGTCGTCGTTTGCCGAGCGGCAGCGGTTGTTCGGGTTGGCGCGGTCGAGTTGGGCGGATTACGATCGGTCGCTGATCAGCGCGGGCGGCGGGATATACGACCGCACCGCCAAGGCGATACCGGTGACACCGCAGGTCCGTGTGGCCCTGGGGCTTCCGCAGTCCACCACCAGGTTGTCCCCGCCGGAAATGATCCGGGCAATTCTCGAGGCGCCGGTGGATCTGCTGTGGAACGGCGGTATCGGCACCTATATCAAGGCAAGCGCCGAAACCAACGCCGACGTCGGCGATAAATCGAACGACGCTGTCCGGGTGAACGCCGATCGGCTGCGGGTCAAGGTTATCGGTGAAGGTGGCAACCTGGGTGCCACGGCGCTGGGCCGGATCGAATTCTGCCGTAACGGCGGGAAGATGAACACGGATGCGCTGGACAATTCCGCCGGTGTCGACTGCTCCGATCACGAGGTGAACATCAAGATTCTGCTCGACGCCGCCGTCTCGGCGGGCGAACTGGATATCACCGACCGCAATCCGCTGCTCGCGGAAATGACCGACGAAGTCGCCCAACTGGTCTTGCGGGACAATATTTCGCAGAACTTCCGGATCGGGCTCTCGCGTTCGGTCGCCGCGCGGCGCGGAGCCGTTCATCGGCGGTTGCTCACCGAACTGGAAACCCGCCGCGGTGTGGATCGCCACTTGGAGGCGCTGCCGTCGGATGCGGAGATGGAGCGGCGCGTCGCGGCGGGTACCGGACTCACGTCACCGGAACTGGCGACCGTCATCGCTCATGTCAAGCTGGCGCTGAAGGCCGATCTGCTGGCCGGCGATCTGCCCGACAGCGCATTCTTCAGTTCGCGGCTCCCCGACTATTTCCCGACCCCGCTGCGCGAACGGTTCGCCGGCGCGATCGCCAATCATCCACTGCGCCGCGAGATCGTGGCAACTGTCGTGGTCAACGAGATGGTCGATTTCGGCAGCGCGACCTACGCGTTCCGGCTGGCCGAGGAGATCGGTGCCACGACCGATGATGCCGTGCGGGCATTCGCCGCCGCGGTGGATATTTTCCGGCTGCGGGACGTGTGGCATCGCATCCGGACGACCCCCATGCCGACGGTGGTTCGTGACCGGCTCGAGCAGGAGACCAACCGCGTCCTGGAGCGGGCCGCCCGGTGGTTGTTGCTGAATCGCCCTCAGCCGATTGCCATCAGCGCCGATATCGCTCGTTACCGCGACGGTGTCCAGGCGCTTGCCGGTGAGGTCGCCGGCTGGTTGCCGGCGCCCCTGTCCGAACGAGTAGCCGCGCGCGCCGCAGCCGCGGCGGCGGACGGCGCGCCCGCCGATCTGGGCACTGAGGTCTATCACCTCATCCACTTGTTCCCCCTGCTGGACGTTCTGGATATCGCCGATATCGCCGAACGGGACGCGCACGAGGTGGCCGAGCTGTATTTCGCGCTCAACGCCCACCTGGAGATCACCCGGCTGATCGATGCGGTGGGCGAGCTCGACTACGACCAGCGCTGGGCCGGTCTGGCCCGGCTGGCATTGCGTGATGATCTCTACGAATCGCTGCGCCTGCTGACGCTCGATATCGCCAGCGCCACCGACGCCGAGGACCCGGTATCGGAGAAGCTGGACTACTGGGAACAGACGAATCGGTCGCGCCTGGCCCGAGCTCGGGCGACCCTCACCGAGATATTCGGAGTCACCCGTCACGACCTGGCCACTCTCTCGGTGGCGGCCCGCCAGGTCCGCTCGCTGGCCGGGACCTCGGAGTCGGCCGCCGTCGCCTGAGAATACCCACCCCTGCTTTCCGTACTCGGACGACGCGGTGCAGCCGCCGAGTCCGCGGCGGAAAGCAGGGGACAGGCGTGCTCCGGGAAGGGCCGGCGCAGATCAGCTGAGCTGGGTGGGACCTCCGCACGATGCGCAGAATTTCGCCGTCGCGAGGAGTTGCGCCCCGCATTCCCGGCAGGCCGGTACCTGTGCGGGTGCGAACCGAATTCCGCAGTTCACACAGAAGTTGGCGCCTTCCGGATTCACCGTGGCGCATCCGGTACACACCGGTGCGGCGGCCTCCGATCGTGACCCGCCCGAGGCGCTTCCGCCCGGTAGTTGGGCGGAGCCGGTTCCCGGTGGCAGACCTTGCTGCGGAGCCGGCTGCTCCGCGTGCTCCCGGTGCTGCCACGGTGACGCCGGCCGGCCCCCGGGCGCCGGGGGATTCGACTGTTGCAGGGCATTGATCCCCAGGGCCGCGCCGAGGAATCCGCCGTCGTGTCCGTGTCCGGTGGCCAGCCCTTGACCGGCGCCCAGCGCCATCTCTCCGGCCGCGTACTGCCGGAAGTCACCGGCCAGCCGGATATAGGTGACGTCTTTCGCCAGTCGTTTGAGGCGGTCGGCGTCTTCCGGGGCGAGCGTGATGTCGAAGTTTCCGAGCCTGGGGACCCGCAGGCCGTATTCGTAGAGCGTGGTGTTGGTCTGCTGCAGGACGGCACGCTCGATAGCGGGCAGTTCGCCCGACAAACCGAGCACAGGCCATTCGCCGCTGGAAACCCCTCGTGTGACCGCGATCTTCATGGATTTGAGCAGCAGGTCGGAGCTCCACGACTCGATTCCGGCCGGATCGTGCAGATCGGTGCTGCCGGCCAGTGAGGTGATCAGCTGCTCGGCATCGCGGACCGTCAGGGCGAATTCCCCGAACACACGCAATGTGAGGATCTGCTCGCTGACCGGGTCCGCGATATCGGCCAGCCGGCCACCGAACTTGACACCGGCGAACTCGCGGGTCGAGACGAAATAGAGCTCGGCCCGGTAATAGTTGCCACCGGACAGAGTGTCCACCAGGGCGCCCAGCACGGGCAGCTCGTCGGCGTCTATTCGGTGCCGGCCCGGCCCCAGAACGCCCAGGACGTGACCGGACTTCACGAACAGCGCGGTCTGGTCGGCGTTGACGATGGCGCGGGAGTAGCGCCGGATGTTCACATCCGGCCACTTGTAGACGAGTTGTTTCTTGCCGGTCTCCGGGACGGCGATGAACTCGCGTTCGAACCAGGCCATCGGGCACTCCTCAGCAGTTGACTTATCCAGCGTAACGACGTTCAGCGGCTCGATCAATCGGGCGGTCAACCTGCGTCTAAACCTCCTTGCTGCTGAAAGTTACGGATTCTCGCTGGATTTCATCTGGCGGCCACCTATTGATCGTGCCGCTAACTAGCGGTACATTGCTCGCAGACATGATCTGCGCCACTCGAAAGGCAAGACTGATGACAACTGTTCAAGAGCCTCGGGGACAGGAGGCGCCGGCGGACGGTCTGCACGCCGAAGATGCGGGCTACCACAAGTCGCTGCGCCCTCGGCAGCTCCAGATGATCGCCATCGGTGGCGCCATCGGCACCGGGCTGTTCCTCGGCGCCGCCGGCCGGCTCCGCGAGGCCGGTCCGGGCCTGTTCCTGGTATTCGCCGTTTGCGGCATCTTCGTATTCTTCATTCTGCGCGCCCTGGGCGAACTGGTCCTGCACCGCCCGTCGTCGGGCTCGTTCGTCTCCTACGCTCGCGAGTTCCACGGGGAGAAGCTGGCTTTCTCGGTCGGCTGGATGTACTTCTTCCACTGGTGCATGACCGGCATCGTGGATATCACCGCGATCGCCACCTATGTCCACTTCTGGGGCGCGTTCGAGGTGATACCGCAGTGGACCATCGCGCTGATCGCCCTGGCCATTGTCGTCGCGATCAATATGATCTCGGTGAAATGGTTCGGTGAACTGGAGTTCTGGGCGGCACTGATCAAGGTCGTGGCCCTGGTGGGCTTCCTGATCCTCGGCACGATCTTCCTGGCCGGACGTTTCGAGATCGACGGCCAGGCCACCGGCTTCAGCGTCGTCAGTGACAACGGCGGTTGGTTCCCGACCGGTTTCCTGCCCCTGATCGTCGTCACCACCGGTGTGGTCTTCGCCTACGCCGCGGTGGAACTCGTGGGCACCGCGGCCGGTGAAACGGAGAACCCCGAAAAGATCATGCCGCGCGCCATCAACTCGGTGATCGCCCGGATCGCACTGTTCTACGTCGGCTCGCTGATCCTGCTCGCCCTGCTGCTGCCCTACACCGCCTTCACCGCCGGTGAGAGCCCGTTCGTCACCTTCTTCTCCAAGATCGGCATCGACGGCGCCGGTTCGATGATGAACCTGGTGGTGCTGACCGCAGCCTTCTCCAGCCTGAACGCCGGCCTGTACTCGACGGGTCGCATCCTGCGCTCCATGTCGATGAACGGCAGTGCGCCGAAGGTGGCGGGCCGGATGTCCAAGAGCGGTGTGCCCTACGTCGGGATCCTCGCGACCGGCGCCATCGCACTGGTCGGTGTAGGACTGAACGCGCTGGTGCCCGAGCAGGCGTTCGAGATCGTGCTGAACGTTTCGGCACTGGGCACCATCTTCTCGTGGGCGGCGATCCTGCTCTGCCAGCAGAAGCTGTACCGCTGGTCCCAGGAGGGTAAGGTGGACCGGCCGAAGTTCCGGTTGCCCGGTGCCCCGTACACCAACTACGCGACCTTGGTCTTCCTGGCCGGCGTCGTCCTGCTGATGCTGTTCAGCGATGAGATCGAACAGCGGGCAGCGGTGATCGCCATGGTGCTGGTCGGTGTTCCGGCGCTGGTGGGTGGCTGGTTCCTCGCCCGCAAGCGGGTCGGTGAACTCGTGGCGGAGCGTGCCGAGCCGGCTCCTTCGCTCGCGAAATCCACGGAATCGGCCGAGACGGTCCGCGTTCTGGACGAGCCGGAAGATCAGCAGTAGATCGCACCGTAACCGCGTACTTCCCCGGACACTGCGTCCGGGGACGTACGCATTTCCCAGGAAAGGGAACGCCGGTGTCTCGGCGCTCGGGGTGCGGGATCACAATGGACTCTCGGTTCACCCTGTGGGTTTGAGAGGTCGTGCATGCCAGAGCATTCCAGCCCGTCCGAGCCCCCGCTGTCGCCACCCTGGTCGCCGCGGCGGGTACGCGGCGCGGCGATGCCGCGGCGGGCCGCGCACACCTGGTCGACCCGGCGCACCACCAGCAGCGGAAGTGTGCACCGGGGACCGGCGTCGGAATCGGACCTCACGCGCGCCGCCGAGGAGTTGCTCGCCGAATCCGGTGCGAGTGGTCCGCGTAGTCCCACCGACGCCGCTGCGCCGCCGAGTGGATCCGGGGTATTCGTTCCGGTGACCGTCGGCCAGGCCCCGGTGATCGGGGCGCCCCCGCAGACCGCCTCCGCCCCGGACTCCGGTGGGGATATGGACTCGGCCGCCGGCGGTGCCGTTGCGCCGGACCGCGAAAGGGAAACGGACGGCGGGGTTTCCGCAGATCAGCAGGCCGGCGATTCCGGTGACCTGTCCGGTCTCTCCGATTTCGACCGGGCCATCGCCGCGCTCACGGGCGACGATATCGCGCGGCTCAACAGCCTCGGCGACCCGGAGGACGACGACCTCGAAGCCCTCCTGCTGGCGGATGACGACGATCCCGACGCCGATTTCGATCCCTTCGCCGGGTTCGACGACGAATCCCTCTCGGGTCGCAATGCCCGCTCCCGGCCGAGTGTGCGGCGGCTGGGCGCCGGGCTGGTGGCCTTGCCCCGGGTGGATCCGGTCGACCCCGCCACCGCTGTCCTGGCGGATCCGGTGGTCCCCGAGAACAAACGTTTCTGCTGGAAATGCCAGGCGCCCACCGGGCGATCCGGCCCGGACGGACCCGGTGCGGTCGCGGGGGAATGCGCGCGCTGCGGTTCCGCCTACAACTTCCTGCCCGCCCTGTCCACAGGCGAGGTGGTCGCCGAGCAGTACGTGGTCAAAGGGTGTCTGGCCCACGGTGGCCTCGGCTGGATCTACCTGGCGGTCGATACGAACGTCAGTGACCGCTGGGTCGTGCTCAAGGGCTTGCAGAATCCCCAGGACTTCGAAGCACACGTGGTGGCGCTGGCCGAACGTCAGTTCTTGTCCGAGATCACCCATCCCGGCGTGGTCAAGATCTACAACTTCGTCAAGCACCGCTCCCATCGGGAGGTGGCCGACGGCTATATCGTCATGGAATACGTCGGCGGGCGGTCGTTGAAGAAGATGCTGGATCTGGCCGGCCCGGAGCGTATTCCGGTGGCCGAGACCCTCGCCTACATGATGGAGGTGCTACCCGCACTCGACTACCTGCATTCGTTCGGTTTGGCCTACAACGACCTGAAACCGGACAACATCATGGTCACCGACGACGAGGTCAAACTCATCGATCTCGGCGCGGTGGCGGCGATGGAGTCCTACGGCAGCATCTACGGCACACCGGGCTATCAGGCGCCGGAGATCATCGAAACCGGGCCGACGGTCGCCTCGGATATCTACGCCGCCGGTCGGACCCTGGCGGCGCTCATCCTCGATCTGCGCAAAGACGCCCAGGGCGATTACTGCGCGGATATACCCACGCCGGAGGGGTATCCGCTGCTGCGGAAGTATCCGTGCCTGCACCGGCTGCTGGTAAGGGCGACCCATCCCGATCCGAGCCGCCGCTTTCCGTCCACCTACGCCATGTACTGCCAGCTGGCCGGCGTGCTGCGGATGGTGCTGGCCGCCGACACCGGCCGCGAGCACCCGCAGGCCTCTGCCGAATTCGGATCACTGCGGGGCGATTTCGGGATCGACGCGCTGATCGGGCAGACCGACGGAATGGTCGACGGCGCGCACCGCAGCTCCGTTCTCGACACCGAGTCGGTCGTGGCGGCTTTGCCGATTCCACTGATCGACGCGGACGACCCCAGTGTGGAATTACTCGCGCCGCTGTTGCACGGCGACGCGCGCCGCACGCTGGATTCGTTGCGCCAGACCGCCGAACG
This sequence comes from Nocardia carnea, assembly GCF_029868855.1. Classification (GTDB taxonomy): domain Bacteria; phylum Actinomycetota; class Actinomycetes; order Mycobacteriales; family Mycobacteriaceae; genus Nocardia; species Nocardia carnea_A. Next base: position 6,964 of record NZ_JARWOV010000316.1, read on the forward strand.
GATCGCGGCCGGCACCATCGATGCCCCGGAGACCTTCGAGGTCGAAGGGGCACTGACAGCAATCCGTGCCCATATCGATCTGGGTGACCTGTCCTCGGCGATGGCCTTGCTGGACGTGCTGCGGCCGCGTGCGGTCACCGACTGGCGGGTGGAATGGTTCAGTGGGGTGGCGGCGCTGCTGGAGGGCCAGTATCAGCGTGCCTACCTGCACTTCGACGAAGTGCACACCATGCTGCCCGGGGAAATCGCGCCCGCGCTGGCGCTCGCCGCCACCGCGGAACTGGTATTGCAGTACGAGAAGTCCACCGGTGACCTCGGCGATGCCGATCGCTGGCACCGGGCCGCCACCGAGTTCTACCGCCTGGTCTGGCAGACCAACCATGGTGTGGTGAGCGCGGCATTCGGTCTGGCGCGGCGATTGGCGGCCGACGGTGAACCGCTGCAGGCAGTGCAGGTACTCGACGAGGTGCCCGATACCTCACGTCACTACCGCACCGCTCGGATGACCGGCAGCCTGCTGCTGGTATCCCGGCCGCACAGCGAGATCAGCGAGGTCGATCTGCTCGAGGCGGCTTCCCGGCTGGAGATTGCCGACGAACCGCGGGCCTTACAGCTACAGGTCGTGGTGGTGGGGGCGGCGCTGGAATGGCTGCGTTCGCGGATGCGACCCGCCACCACCTCCACCACCCTGCTGGGGTACCCGCTCACTGTGGCCGGTTTGCGCAGTGGTCTGGAGTCGCGGCTGCGCGCACTGGCTCGCAGTGCTCCCGAGCGGCTGCACCGGTATCGGCTGGTGGACCTGGCAAACAGTGTCCGGCCGCGTACCCGGTGGTGAACTGCTCAGGGACGTCCCGGTGTACGGCGGCGGCGCAGCGCGGTGGGTAGCAGCGGCGCCGAGACCAAGACAACGACCAGCAGCAACAGCCACAGCCACCCGCCGAAGGCGAGAGCGAGGGCGAAGGCGAAAGCGGCGGCACATCCGGCCATGATCGCGAAACCGGCGGTGGGATCGGCGGGCGGCGGCGGTGCCGACGGTGCCGGCGCGGCCGGGAGGTCGGTGAACAGGCTCGCCAGCTCCGCTGTGGTGGTCGCGGCGGTTGCCGCGCCGGCGCGGGGCGCGGTGTAGGGGAGTGTGAACCCGCCCGCGCCCCGATGTTAGGCGGGCGCCCGCAACGCCCGTTAGCGCGCCCCCCCGGGTTTA
>NZ_JARWOV010000317.1 GCF_029868855.1 Nocardia carnea
CCTCCCGCCGCCCCCCCTCGCGGGCCCCGCCCCCCGGGGCCCGGCCCCCTCCCCGCCGGGCGCGCGCGGGGGGGGGGCTCTCTCCGACGCCGGCACGCCCGGGGCCCAAACCCCGCGCCGCCGGAGGCGGCGCAAATATTACAGCGCGCGGCGGCCGGAGAATGCGCGGCCGAGAGTCAGTTCGTCGGCGAACTCCAGGTCGCCGCCCATCGGGAGGCCGGAGGCCAGGCGGGTGACGGTGAGCCCCGGGAAATCGCGCAGCATGCGCACCAGATAGGTCGCGGTGGCCTCGCCTTCGGTGTTCGGGTCGGTGGCGATGATGACCTCGGTGACGTCCACCCCGTCGTCCTGGTTGCCGATCCGGGTGAGCAGCTCCCGGATCCGCAACTGTTCGGGGCCCACACCGCTCAGCGGGTCCAGTGCGCCACCCAGCACGTGATAGCGCCCGCGGAATTCGCGGGTGCGCTCGATGGCCGGAACGTCCTTGGGCTCTTCGACCACGCAGATCATGCTGCGATCCCGGCGTGGGTCCGCGCAGATCCGGCACAGTTCGCCGTCGGCGACGGTGCCGCATTGCGCGCAGAACCGCACACCGTCGCGGATCTTCTGCAGTACCGCCTGTAACCGGTCGATCTCCGGCGGTTCCACCTGCAACAGGTGGAAGGCGATCCGCTGGGCACTCTTGGGACCGACGCCCGGTAGTTTGCCCAGTTCGTCGATGAGATCCTGAACCGGACCCTCGTACACCGCGTTACTCCGGGACGGCTCAGAAGCCGGGCAGGCCCGGCGCGCCACCGCCGCCGGCCAGCGGACCCAGCCGCTCGGCGGCCAGCTGCTGGGCGTTGGCCATCGCCTGGTTGATCGCGCCGATCACCAGATCCTGCAGCGTCTCCACATCCTCGGGATCCACCGCCTTGGGGTCGATATTCAGCGACACGATCTCACCGGTCGCTTTGATTACTACCTTGACCAGGCCGTTTCCCGCCTGGCCCTCGACTTCGGCAGCAGCGATCTCGGCCTGCGCCGCCATCATCTGCTCCTGCATCTGCTGGGCCTGCTGGAGCAACTGCTGCATATCGAACTGACCATCGGGCTGCACGGCATTCCTCTCTACGGACGAGTCAGGATTCAGCCTAGTGGGACCAGCTCCGCCTCCGCTCACACCGGCCCGGATCGGTGTCGGCGGGTTCTTGTCGGTGGGCCGGTGAATGATGCGGCCACCACCCCGTACGAGGACAGGAAGAGACCATGGCCCCGACCATTGCCGCTACCACTTACGACTGCGCGGACGCCGCCGCACTGGCGGGTTTCTACGCGCGCCTGCTGGACCATCCGGTCGACCCGGAGGCCAGCGAATACGTCGCCACTGTAGGACGCGAATCCGGGCTGACACCGCCGCTTTTCTTCCTGCAGGTGCCCGACAAGACACCGGGCAAGAATTCGGTCCATCTGGATCTCATCGCCACCGATCTGGCTGCCGAGGTCGAGCGGGCCGTGGCCTTGGGAGCGCGGCATATCGGTGATTTCGACGAGCACGGCTTCCGATGGGCCACGCTGGCCGATCCGGAGGGCAATCTCTTCGATATCGCCATCCACCCCTGAGCCGGAATCCTTCGGTTCGGCGCGGTGGCCGAAGCGGCTCCGCGGCCGCCGACCGGCGCCGGGGGCCGGGACCCAGTGGGCGTGGCCGGGACCCCCCCCGGCAACCGCGGATCGTTTTGCCCTGCAGGACCATATCGCGCACATCGATGGGCGGCACACCGGTACCGAGACCCACCGCGACCACGGTGGCTCCGGTCGCGAGCGCCGCGAACGCATCGGCCAGTAC
>NZ_JARWOV010000318.1 GCF_029868855.1 Nocardia carnea
GCTCGACGATTTCGTCCGGCAGATGGCCGGTTACGCCGACCTCGGGGTGCACACCGCGATCGTGATGCCGCCCGGTGGCTCGCCGGCGGCGTGGATCGACAGCGTGGGGTCGGTCGTACCGCAGCTCGCCGACCTCTGACCGCGGATGGTGGGACAGGATCGGGGCCGTCGGGAGCCGCCTTCGGAATCGATGATCTGCCCCACCACTCAGCGGCAGGTATCGGAGATCGGCCATTCGAGGAGAAGCGCCGGATCGTCGGGTGTACCGGCGCGGCCGCCAGGCAACCCGTGACCATATCCACGGCCCGGACTCGACGAATTGCTGTACCGCGCCCTCTTCTCCGTTCGGCCTGGTGACGAGCACCGCGGCACGGACCGGATCCGCAGGTGACCGGGCGTCGAGCATCACAGCGGCTCGGTCTCGGTCCTGCCCGCGGACAGTTCGGAAAGGACTATCCGGGCCCGTGTCCGGTGTCCGCCGGACGGCGAGGTTATCCGCTGCTGACCCGCAGCGGTACCGGCTGGGCGGGGACGGCGTCGGCGGCGAGGTCGCGGAAGATTCCGTTACCGGGCGTGGTCCGGGAGAGAGCGTCGGCGGCGAGGATCACCGCGGCGCCGGTCCAGGTGGTGCGTTCCACCGGCCAGCGCTTGCCGTCGGCGTAGACCAGGCCGGTCCAGTACGAGCCGTCGGTTTCGCGGAGATGCTGCATATTCGCGAAGAGCTGGTGAGCGCGTTCGCGGTCGCCGAGCGCGTCGAGCGACAGCACCAGTTCGCAGGTTTCGGCACCGGTGACCCACGGCCGGTCCGAGACACAGCGGATACCGATATTGCCGACCACGAACGTATCCCAGCGTTCGGCGATCCGCGCCCGCCCGGCGGAACCGCGTAATGCGCCGCCGAGGACGGGGTAGTACCAGTCCATCGAGTACCGGTCTTTCGCGGTGAACAGCTCCGGATGCTCTCGGAGCGCGGTGCCGAGCCGAGTGCGGGCCAGCTCCCACTCCGGGTGTGGATCACCCAGGCAGCGCGCCAATTCCAGTGCGGCGCCGATACTGTGGTATATGCTCGCCGAGCCGGTGACCAGCGCTTCGGGCAGGACGGCGGTGCCGTCGCGCAGCCAGTAGATCTGCCCCTGTTCGCCCTGGCAGTCGATGACGAGGTCGATCGCCGCGCGGACGACCGGCCACATCTCGGACGCGAAGGCGGTGTCACCGGTGGTCGCGAGGTAGTGCCAGAGGCCCGTGGCGATATAGGCGCAGAAGTTGATATCGGTGGCAGCGTTCTCGATTTCGCCGTCGCGGAACTGCATCGGCCACGACCCGTCGGGCCGCTGGGTGCGGGCCGACCAGGTGTAGGCGGCGACGGCTTCGTCGCGCAGCCCGGCCACGGTGAGCGCCATCGCGGATTCCACGTGGTCCCACGGGTCGGTGTGGCCGCCGGAGAACCAGGGGATGGCGCCGGAAGGTTCTTGATCGGCGGCGATGGATTGCGCGGTCTGCAGACACTGGCGGCGGGTGAGAACCGAGGGTACCGACGGTAGCTCAACCGGCGGCACGGGTCACCGCCGGTTTGCTGAAGTACAGGGCCACGCTCTTGCCGATCAGCGGATCGAGTGCCTTCTCGGCGGTACGGGTGAGCAGCGGCTGTTTCATCATGTCCCACACCAGCATTCGATGATAGGCGCGTACCAGCGGATGATCGGGTTTGTGCACGCCGACCGCGCATTTGATCCACCAGTAGGGCGAGTGCAGGGCGTGCACATGGGTGCGGTGGGTGTGCCGCAGCCCGCGGGCGGTGATCTTGTCCCGCAACTCGTCGGCCTTGTAGATGCGGATATGGCCGCCCTCGTTGGCGTGGTATTCGTCCGACAGCGCCCAGCACACCCGCTCGGGCAGCCAGCGCGGCACGGTGACCACCAGTTGGCCGCCCGGGCGCAGCACGCGCACGAGTTCGGCGATGGCGGCATCGTCGGCGGGCACGTGTTCGAGAATTTCGGAGGCGATCACGACATCGAATTCGCCCGCACCGTAGGGCAGGTCGAGAGCGTTACCCTCGACCGCTTCGGCCTTGGCACCGGCCGGGGCCTCCCCCACCTGCGCCATTGCCTCGAACATGGTGGCGACGTTCGCGAGTTCGGGGGCGTCCTGATCGAAGGCGACCACATCGGCGCCGCGCCGGTATGCCTCGAACGAATGGCGCCCGGCACCGCAGCCCACATCGATGACCCGGGTTCCCGGCCCGATCCCGGCGCGGTCGAAGTCGACGGTCAGCACGAGGCGCCTCCTGTGGTGGTGAGCTGGACGGATGCGCCGGTTCCCCGGTCGCCCACGACCCGGCCGGCGTGCCGGTCGATCGCGTTCCGGTAGACCTGCACGGTCTGGGCGGCCACCGATTCCCAGCTGAACACGGAGACGGCGCGGTCGCGACCGGCGGCCTGCATCCGCTGCCGGATCTGCGGGGAGTCGAGCAGGCGGCCGATCACCCGGACCAGTGCGGCCGAATCGCCGGGTTCGGTGAGTTCGGCGCATACGCCGGGTTCCCCGACGACCTCCGGCAGGGCCCCGGTACGGCTGACCACGAGCGGGGTGCCCGAGGCCATTGCTTCCACCGCGGGCAGGGAGAACCCCTCGTAGAGGGAGGGGATGCACGCGATTTCGGCGGAGGCGAGGAGTTCGGCGAGTTCGGTATCGGTCAGCCCGGGGCGGACGGTGACGATATCGGAGAGCCCGAGTTCGGCGATCTGTTTCTCGGTCGGGCCGTTCGGTTCCAGCTTCGCGACCAGTTGCAGTTCCACCTTGTGGGTCACCCGCAGCCGGGTGAGGGCCTGCAGTAGATGCGAGATGCCCTTGAGGGGTTTGTCGGCGCTGGCGACGGCGACGATCCGGCCGGGAACCCGCGGGCCGCGCGGTGCGAACAATTCGGTGTCCACGCCGAGGGGGACCACTTTCAGCTGCGCCGGGTCGACACCGAAATCGTCGGCGATATCGGTCGCCGACGACGAGGACACGGTGAGCAGATCGGGAATCCGGCGGGCGATGCGCTGCTGCATACCGAGGAACCCGTACCAGCGGCGCACCAGCGGTTTGCGCCGCCAGATCGCGGCCGCCAGGTCCACCTCGCGGTCCTTGGTGATGGGGTGGTGCACCGTGGCGACCAGCGGCAGCCGCTGTGCGATATCCAGCAGCCCGCTGCCCAGGCACTGGTTGTCGTGCACGACGTCGAAGTCGTGGACCCGGTCGCGCAGGATCCGCGCCGCGCGCAGGCTGAAGGTGCGGGGTTCGGGGAATCCGGCGGTCCACATGGTGGCCAGTTCCAGCAGATCGATCCGGTCCCTGATCTCGCTGGGCCGCGGCGTGCGGAAGGGGTCGTCCTCACGGTAGAGGTCCAGGCTGGGCACCTCGGTCAGGGTCACGCGCGGGTCGAGGTCGGCCGGGTAGGGCTGGCCGGAGAACACCTCCACCTGGTGGCCGAGTTCGGCCAGTCCGGCGCTGAGCCGGCGCACATAGACCCCCTGCCCACCGCAATGAGGCTTGCTGCGGTAGGACAACAAGGCAATTCGCACGGCTAGCTGACCTCACGAGTGATCGAATTCATGTCCCGCAGTTTGCCAGCCAGCCGTTCGAGGTAGGCACGCACCTCCGGTTCCGGCTTGTCCGGCAACCCGTACAGCACATCGGTGACGCCGTCGGCGGCCCAGGCGGCGAGCCGGTCGGCGTCGGGTTTGAAGTCCAGTGCCACTACCCGCGGGACGCCCTCGCGGCCGGCGTCGGCCCACGCCTTCTTCAGAGTCGCCAGCCGGCCGGAGATATCGGTTTCGCCGGGGGTGGTGATCCAGCCGTCGGCGTGGGCGGCGATCCACGCGCACGTGCGTTCGGTGCCCGCCGCGCCGATGAGCACGGGAACGGTGCGGTCGACCGGTTTGGGCCAGGCCCAGCTCGGCCCGAACTGCACGAAGTCGCCGTTGTAGGACGCTTCGTCCTCGCGCCACAGGGCGCGCATGGCCTCCAGGTATTCGCGCAGCGCGGTACGCCGTTTGTTGCCGGGGATGCCGTGGTCGGCCAGCTCGTCGGTGTTCCAGCCGAAACCGGCGCCGAGGGTGACGCGGCCGCCGGAGAGGTGGTCGAGGGAGGCGATGGTTTTGGCGAGGGTGATGGGATCGTGTTCGACCGGGAGCGCGACCGCGGTGGCGAGTTCGATCCGTTCGGTGACCGCGGCCGCCATGGCCAGGGAGACCCACGGGTCGAGGGTGCGCATATAGCGGTCGTCGGGGAGGGTGGCGTCGCCGGTCTGCGGGTGCGCGGCCTCGCGCTTCACCGGGATATGGGTGTGTTCGGGGACGTAGAACGAGGAGAAGCCGTTGTCCTCGGCCGCGCGGGCGGCGGCGGCGGGACCGATCCCGCGATCACTGGTGAACAGAACGATGCCGAAGCGCATACCTGAGCCTTGTCTGTCGTGGTGGTGGTGGAGCGGGTCGCGGCAGCGTCCCGGTGGAGAAGTCGGCGGTGCCTGTCGAACATGAGCGAGAATCTGCGCGGTCGCGTGGCGCGGCCGCTCATGCTCTCACCGGCCGTCGCGGGCGGCCTTCCTCGCAGCTTTGGCGTGCTGGTCGAGCTGGGCGCCGATCACGTGGTCCAGCGAGGTACCGGCAGGCCAGCCCACGTAGTGGCACAGGAACAGCGAGATCTCGCGCAGCGCGGTTTCGTCGAGTTCGCTGTTCTTCAGCGCGGCGCCGATCTGGATACCGGCGACATCGAACAGGCCCTGCGCGGTGAGCGCGCCGAGCAGCAGCAACCGCCGGTCCCGCAACGACAGCCCGGGTCGGGACCAGATATCGGCGAACAGGTGGTCGGCGGTGACCGCGAAATGGTCGCCGGGGCCGTCCTGGAATTCCCATCCGTAGACTTCCGCCATCTTGGCCAGCCCCCGCTCCCGCACCGTGGGCTGGGCGGCAGGGTCGTGCGCCGCGGGCTGGGTCGTGGGATCGGTCATGCTGCTCCTTCGGCGCCGCAACGGTCCGGCGAAAGTGTCTGGACAGGTGTACGGAATATAATTCGGACACTCTCCACCACGCAAGAACATGTTCTCGTCGGACCGGTCGCCGGCCGATGAACCGACCGCCCGCACCGGCATTCGCAAACCACCTCGAAGCCGCGCCGTGTTCTGGAAAAATCGCTGAATCGTTGTCGGACGGAGCCGCCGGTGGTAGCGTCCAGACACATGTCCAGCTATGTGTCTTCCCAACGGGTTCGCCCGTCGCGAACCGGGAAGAACTCGTTCTCGGAATATCCGACGCCGAGGGAGCACACACCATGAAAATCGTGGCCGATATGGACCTGTGTCAGGGGCACGCCGTCTGCGCCGCCGAGGCGCCGGACATCTTCGCCGTACCCAAACGCGGCCAGGTGGAGATCCTCGACCCGAATCCTGGCCCGGAACACAAGGCCGATGTCGAGAACGCCGTGCGCTACTGCCCGACCCAGGCCCTCTTGCTCGCCGACGACACGGACTGAGCGAGCAACGCGCGTCGGCGTCACCCGCGCGGACACTCGCCTCCTGCGATGAGCACAGCAACCGAACCGATGCACAGCCCCACAGGTTCTTTTCGAAAGGGAACAACACCGATGACAGGTTTCGATCGCGCCGAACTCGACGAGATGGTGCGCCGCTGGATCGCCGAGAACGAGCGCTGCGAGAAACTGGGTGACTGGAAGCCGCTGGCCGAGATGTACACCGAAGACGCCACCTACGGCTGGAACTACGGTCCCAAGGACGAGTTCATGGCGGTGGGCCGCGACGAGATCCGCGAGCTGGCCCTCGGCCAGGAGATGGAGGGCCTGCAGGGCTGGGAGTACCCGTACCAGCAGTTCGTCATCGACGAGCGCAGCGGTGATTGCATCGGATTCTGGAAGCAGATGTACACCACCACGCCCAGGGCGGACGGCAGCCTGTACACAGTGAACGGAATCGGCGGCAGCTGGTTCCGCTACGGCGGCAACTACCAGTGGTCGTGGCAGCGCGACTTCTTCGATTTCGGGAATGTCTCGGCGTTGTTCCTGGAAATGATGGCCGACAAGGCGATGTCGGAGCCGATGAACCAGCGGATCGCGAAATCCACCGCCTCCCGGCTACCCGGCTGGTACCGGATCGGCACCGCGCCGGCTTCCCTGTGGTGACCCCGATGACCTTGCCCACCAGTAGGTTCCACGCGCTGAGCCGGGAGGCTCTGGCCGCGCTGGTACCCGAGCTGCTGCTGTGCGGGCAGCTCATCGACCGATCCGGGATGGCGCACTGCATTTCCGCCTTCGGCCGAGAGGGGATGGCCGAAGTCGCGATCGAGGAATGGCAGCTGTCCAGCCCGGTCTATACCCGCCGGATGCAGCAGGCCCTCGGTTACACCGGCGACGATATCGTCACCATTTTCAAGGGCCTGCAGCTCGATATCGGGGCGCCGCCGCAGTTCATGGATTTCCGGTTCCGGGTCGATGATTCCCGCCACGGCGAGTTCTGGCTCGATCACTGCGGCGCGCTCGCGGATGTGGAGCCGATGGGCGAGCCCTATGTGAAGGCGATGTGCCACGACATCGAGGACCCCACCTTCGATGCCACCGCGCTGGCGACCAACAAGTACGCCCAGGTGCGGCCGATCCACCGGCCGCCGCGCCGACCCGCCGACCGGCATCCGGTCTGCGCGTGGACGGTGATCATCGACGAATCCCATACGCCGCCGGAGGTTCCGCGCAATGCGCCGCTGGTCGCGGAATCGGTGGCCGCCCGGCTACCGCTCGCCGCGATCGACCCCGCCGACACGGGCCGCGGCGATTACAGCGGCCCGTTGCTCAGCGATCTGCGGTTCCCGGATTTCTCCCATTCCGCACTCGTGCGGATCGCCGAGGAGGTGTGCCTGCAACAGCATCTGCTGGTACTCGGTTTCATGATCGCCGTCCACGAACGCACCGACGACGATTCGGCGCTGGAAATCGGCCGTAAACAGTTCACCGGGATCGCCGGGGTCGCCTCCGAACGGATCCGGGCCTGCTTGGACCTCGGTGACGATATGGACGCGCTCGCGCAGGTGCTGCGCATCCATCCGGCGCTCAACCCCCTGCACTACACCGATGTCGAAGTCGAGTCCGGCATCGATTCCGTGCGGGTGCGGTTCCCGGGAGCCAGCGGTGCACTCACCGACCGCGCCTGGCCGTCGATGATCGACCCCGATCATCTCGGGCCACTGGATTCCCTGGTGCGAGGTGTGAACCCGCACTTCCACAGCCGGGTCACCGACAACGGGCCCGGCGGCTGGACCGCCGAGATCACCGCGGCCGCCGAACCGTTCGCCGAGGCCTCCGAGGTGGCGATCACCCGGTTCAGCACCGGCGTCGACTTCCACTTCACCGATCGCGGAATACCCCTGCCCCTCACCGTTCTCTGACCCTCCCGCCGGGAGGTTCCGCCAGCACCGCAGGATTGATATGGCCAATAATTTCGCCGACCTGTTCGAACATTCCGTCGATGCCATGCCCGATCGGATCGCACTGATCGAACAGGGCCGGCGCATCACCTACCGCGAGCTGGACGAGCGGGCCAACCGGCTGGCCCACCATCTCGCCTCGGTGGGCGTCGGACGCGGAACCCACGTCGGGTTCCAGATGCACAACAGCATCGATACGATGCAAACGCTGATCGCCTGTTTCAAACTGGCGGCGGCCCCGGTGAACATCAACTTCCGGTACGGGCCGGAGGAACTCGCCTACCTCTACGACAACGCCGACCTCGAACACCTCGTGTACCACGCCTGCTACGGGGAGGCGGTGCGCGCGGCCGCGCAACGATCGCCGCGGTTGAGATACCTGCTGTGCGCCGCGGACGACCGGACGGCGGCGGACAACGGAGTGGACTGCCTGGCCGAGGTCACCGAGGCCGCGCCCGCGACCCGCCCCGAGGTCGGCCGCACCGCCGACGACCGGTTCATCATGTACACCGGCGGCACCACCGGTATGCCCAAGGGTGTGTTGTGGCGGCAGGAGGATATGTGGCGGGTCCTCGGCGGGGGAATCGACTTCTACAGCAATGAACCCGTCACCGACGAATACCAGCAATCCCGCACCGGCGCGGCCGGCGAACCCTCCACCTGGCTGATCCTGCCGCCGCTGATGCATCTGGCGGCGATGATGCCCACCTTCATCGCATTGTGGTCCGGGAACTGCGTGATCTTCGAACCTCGCTTCGACCCGGCGCGCGTCTGGCAGACGGTGGCTGCCGAACGCCCCGGCGTCATGGTGATCACCGGCGACGCCATGGCCCGGCCGCTGATCGACTCCTATCGCGCCACCCCCGTGGACACCACCGGCCTGTTCATGATCGCCTCCGGTGCGGCACTGCTCACCCAGGCCACGAAGAACGACCTGCTGGACCTCATCCCGAATCTGTTCGTCTCCGATTCCATCGGATCCTCCGAAACCGGTTTCGGCGGGATCGGTTTCGCGCAACGCGACGCCGACCCCGCCCGAAAACCGCGGGTCTCGATCGGACGCGGCGCGGCGGTCGTCGACGACGACGGCCGGCCCGTACAGCCCGGGGAAGAGGGCTGGCTGGCGAAAACCGGGGCGGTACCGCTGGGTTACTACAAGGACGAGGCCAAGTCCGCGAAACTGTTCAAAACGGTCGACGGTGAACGAATCGTCGTCACCGACGACCGGGCGATCCTGGAGGACGACGGCACCATCAGCCTGATCGGTCGCGGCAATATGGTCGTCAACACCGGCGGGGAGAAAGTATTCGCCGAAGAGGTAGAGGGTGTGGTGAAGGCCCATCCCGCCGTTTACGACGCGACGGTGATCGGGATCGACCATCCACGCTGGGGTCAGCAGGTGGCCGCGGTGGTGAGTCTGTCGGCCGCTGCGGGCGGTGTGCTCGACCTGCCCGACCTGCAGAGCCATGTCCGGAATCATCTCGCCGGATACAAGGTCCCGCGCGCGATCTGGGTCACGGAGGCGGTAACCCGTTCTCCCAGCGGGAAACCCGACTACACATGGGCTCGGAAGTACGCGGCGGATCGCGCGCCCGACTACCGCGCCGACTGATCGTAGACGGCACGGGACCCTCCCCCGGAATGGAGACCGCATTCCTCGGGGCGCCGGTGCCGATCTGGTCGGCGCGCCGCGAGGCAGGGGCGCCACCGCGAGCGAACTGCCGGTGGCACAGCGGACGCGAACTCGCGGCTCCGGTTCACGTCCGAAGCCGGATCGTCCCGCGCCACGCCTGGTCTCGGGCTACCGCAGCGGCCGGGCCCACCACTGCGCGGGGCCGATTGGGGACAAAGTGCCGACCACCCGGTCCGCCGTGCGCAACGAGACCGGCGAGTATCACGCCCGCGGCGGTGGCGCCGAGGAGGCTGATGCCGGCAGTTCGGCGCTCAGGCAGGTGGCCAGGGAGGTCACCTCGACACATCCGTGCCCGGTAATTCGATCACACAGCGTGGCTGTCGAATCGCCGGAACCGGTCACGGCAGCGAACGCGGTACCGCCGGCCCTGGTCAGCGTTCCGGATCTGGTTCCGGTGCCTTCGTCGCACCGGCCCGGGCGAGCCGTCGGGCCAGGGTGTGGCACCGGGCCGCCAGTTCCGGCGGGTCGAGCACCTCGAACTCGTGCCCGAGCAGTAGTACGTGGGCGAGCACGCGATCGAGATCGCCGGCGCCGCTGACCAGTTCGCAGTGATCGCTGCCGCGTGGTCGTATCACGGCCGCGGCCGCCGGGACCTGGTCGCGGACGGTCTCGGCGGGTGCGTGGACGAGAAACCGCGCGCTGTGCGGGTAGGCCCGGCTCGCCACGCCCTCCTGTACGTACGTGGCGGCGTCGGGGGCGGGTCGCGGACGGAAACGCCAGGTGCGCGCGGTCACCGCGGTCATCCTGTCGACGCGGAAGATGCGCCAGTCGTCGCGGTCCAGGTCGTAGGCAAGCAGGTACCAGCGCCGGTCCGAGGCGACCAGGCGGTACGGTTCGACCCGCCGGCGTGTGCCCCGGCCCGCGGACGGATAGTCGAAACCTGCCTCGACCTCGTCGCGACAGGCCCGGGCCAGCGTCATCAGAGCTTCGGCGTCGGCGGACGGGCGGCCGGTACCGAAGGACTCCACCGAGCCGGCGAGTGTGCGTACTTCCTGCCGCAGCCGGGTGGGTAGGACCCGGTCGATTTTGGTCAGTGCCCGTAGTGCGGCATCGCCGGTGCTCGCGCCGCCCGCACCCACGAGCAGCGAAACCGCGGTGGCGATCGCTTCTTCGTCGTCGAGCAGCAGCGGCGGCAGATCCTGCCCCGGGCCGAGCCGGTACCCGCCACCGACCCCCTGACCCGCGTACACGGGGTAACCGAGCGCGCGCAGCCGCTCGACATCGCGCCGGATCGTGCGCGGGGTGACCCGCAGCCGATCGGCGAGTTCGGGACCGGTCCACACCCGGCGCTGCTGCAACAGGCCGAGCAGGGTGAGCACCCGCTCGGTCGTACTCCGATCGTCACGTTCCGCCACACAGTCCAGCTTTCCAGAGATAGCGGACCGATCCTGTCCGCCATAGGTGCCAGGGTGGCGTCATGGACACCGACACACTCGACTGGAATCGGACCTTGCGCGAGCAGGTCGAGTTCCACTGGAACCATCAGCTCCGCGACCGGCTGCACGACCTCACCGATGAGGAGTACTTCTGGTCGCCGGTGCCGGGAGCCTGGAGCGTGCGCCCCCGCGGCACCTCGTCCGCGCCGATTCAGGCCGGCACCGGGGAGTTCACCATCGACTACGGGTTTCCGGAGCCGGATCCCGCACCGTTCACCACCATCGCCTGGCGGCTCGGGCACGTCATCGTCGGCGTGCTCGCCGCCCGCAACGCGGCGCATTTCGGTGCGCCCGCCGCATCCTATGAATCCTGGGAGTACGCCGGTGACGCGAAAACGGCATTCGACCAGCTCGAAGCCCAGCTGGGGACCTGGCTGGACGGTGTGCGAGGGCTCGGTGACGCCGCGCTGGCCGTCCCGGTCGGCCCGAAAGAGCCCTACCCGGACGCGCCCATGGCCGACCTGGTGCTTCATATTCACCGGGAACTGATCCACCATCTGTCCGAAGTCTGCCTGCTGCGCGACCTCTACCTGCACACCCACCCTGCTACGAACGGAGAACCCCGATGAGCCGCGATATCCAGATCACCTTCGACGCCCACGATCCGCGGGCGCTGTCGACCTTTTGGCGCGATGTCCTGGGTTACGTCCATCCCGGACCGCCGGGAGCCCCGTTGCCCGAGGGCGCCGACCCGCTGGCCGCGTGGGACGAGTTCCTCGCCGGGATCGGTGTGCCACCCGATCAGCGCAATACCCGGTCGGCCATCGAGGATCCGGACGGCCGCGGTCCGCGCGTTTTCTTCCAGCAGGTGCCGGAAGACAAGGTGGCCAAGAACCGCGTGCACCTCGATGTCCGGGCGGCCCCCGGATTGCAGGGCGACGAGCGGATGGCGGCGCTCGAGGCGGAATGCGAGCGATTGGTCGCACTGGGCGCGACCCGGATGAAGCGGTTCGAACCGAACCCGCCGATGGAAAGCGGATTCATCGTGATGGCCGACCCCGAGGGCAACGAGTTCTGCCTGGACTGATCCGGCGCGGTCTCATCCGCACGTAGCCGGAAGGGATATGCGGCGCCTTTCGGGGCCCGGCGCGGTCGGGCGCCGGGTCAAACGAGGCGGATGTGCACGGCGGATGAGGTTCGGGGCCATGAGCATTCGCCATCTCGGGGTGCAGCGAATGCTGTGGTATCCGCGTTCACCGAGGCGACCCGGTGTTCGCGCTGCCGCGACGACAGCAGGCCCGCATGCGGTGCGCTGGACCACCACCGGGTGATCCGCATGTTGCGCGGCGGGGCGGTATGCACTAATACTTAGCCTTGTGGCTAAGTATTACGGCGTGTTGGATGACGTATTCGCCGCCCTTGCGGACCCGTCGCGACGCGCAGTGGTCCAGCGTCTCGGGTCCGGCCCGGCGAGTGTCGGTGAGCTCGCCGAATCGGCGCCGATCACCTTGCCGTCGTTCCTGAAACACATTCGCGTCCTGGAAGCCAGCGGGCTGATCCGAACGACCAAAACCGGCCGGGTACGGCACTGCGAACTCGATCGGGAACGGTTCGCACTGGTCGACGACTGGCTTGCCGAACAGCGCCGCATCTGGGAGGGCCGCACCGACCGGCTCGAGAATTTCCTCACCGCAAACAAGGAGTCGCCTGATGAATCCTGATCTCGATCTCACCGTCCACCGCGTCATCCGGGCGCCCCGTACCGGCGTGTGGAACGCCTGGACCGATGCCGACAGCCTGGCACGGTGGTGGCTTCCCGCGCCGACCCTGTGTCGCGTCGAAAGACTCGAACTCCGGCCCGCGGGCGCATTCGTCACCAGGATGAGCGACGACGGCACGGAGTTCGTTCCCCACCTGGACGCCTGCTTCCTGTTGGTCGAGGAATACGAACGCCTCGTATTCACCAACGCGCTCGACAGCGGCTGGCGTCCGGCCGCGCCTGCCCCGGTTCCGATGACCGCCGAGATCACCCTGCGCGATCACCCCGACGGCACCGACTATCGAGTCCTCGTCCGCCACGGCGACCCGGCCGCCCGGGCCCGGCACGAAGAGCTGGGCTTCGCTCACGGGTGGGGGACGGTCACCGATCAACTCGCCCGGCTGGCCGAAAGCGAGGTCAGGGCATGAAACTGGTACTGACCGAGTTCATCACCCTGGATGGAGTGAGCCAGGGACCGGGCTCACCGGCCGAGGACACCAGCGACGGATTCGGTCACGGTGGCTGGCTGGTGCCGTATCTGGACGAGTTGTTCGTCCGGCGCACCTCCGGATGGCTCGATGCCGCCGATGGACTTCTGCTCGGTCGCCGCACCTACGAGGCGTTCGCCCGCGACTGGCCCGCGATCACCGATCCCCGAGATCCGTTCACCGTGCGGATGAACGCGCTGCCGAAATACGTGGTGTCCAACACTCTGACAGCGGGCAGCTGGAACCCGACGACGCTGCTGCCCGGCGACCCGATCGATACTGTCGCCGAGCTGAAGAACCGGCCGGGCCGCGAACTACAGATCCACGGCAGCGCGCGTCTCGGCGATCATCTACTTTCCGCCGGACTCGTCGATATCGTCCGGCTCGCCGTCGCCCCGGCCGTGCTACGAACGGGTCGGCAACTGCTCGCCGGCACCGGTGCGACCACCGGCCTTCGGCTCATCCGCCACGAGGCCACCGACCGCGGCCTGCTCCTGCTCGAATACGAGGTGTGCGGGCCGGCACCCCGTGCGGAATTCGACGGGGTCGCCCAGTTCGCCTGAACCCCGGCTCCACACAAACCGTTGGGATGCGCGCACATCGAAATGTTCGCGGCGTCTTCCGAGCCCGGTTCTCTCCGGCCCCGACCATCACCAGCTGCAAGGATCGTGAGGTCAGTTCACCGGCGTTTCGGCGGATGGGGCGACCCGTTCGAGGATGCGGAGGGAACTGGTGGCCGAGACCTCGCGGAATTCGCCGCTGTCGAGGGCGCGACGGTAGATACCGTAGGGAGCTTGCCCGCCGTCGGCCGGGTCGGGGAACACATCGTGGATGGCGAGGCCGCCGCCGGGCACGACCCATTTGGCCCAGCCGCGGTAGTCGCGGTCGGCGGCTTCCTCGGTGTGACCACCGTCGATGAACAGGAATTCGATCGGGGTGCGCCAGGTGGCCGCGACGCGCGCGGAGGCGCCGACGATCGCGATCACGGTATCGCTCAGGCCCGCGGTGTCGATGGTGTGCCGGAATCGGGGCAGGGTGTCGAAGCGGCCGGTCACCGGGTCGACCAGGGAGGTGTCGTGGTATTCCCAGCCGGGCTGGTGCTCTTCGGAGCCGTGGTGGTGGTCGACGGTGAACACGACCCCGTCTTTCGCGCGGGCGGCGGCGCCCAGCAGTATCGCGGATTTGCCGCAGTACGTGCCGATTTCGGTGATCACCCCGCCGCGGCAGTACTGCACCGCGGCCGCGTGCAGGGCCCGGCCCTCGTCCTCCGGCATGAACCCGGTGGCGCGGCGGGCGTGGTCGAACAGCTGCTCGTCGGTCAGCGGTGCGGTGGGGGCTGGGGCAGTCATCGCAGGTGTGGTCTCTCTTCCGCAGTTCACGTCCGGCACGCGGTGACCGACACTACTCGCCCCGGGTGGCCGGGGAGTCGGTTGATCCGGTACCGCACCGACACTACTATCTAGACACATGTCCGAAGGCGATTCCAGAATTCTCGAGGCCACCCGGCGCCGGCTGAGCGGAAAGCAGGCGGACACTGTCGACAAGCTCACCAGAGCGGCCATGGAAGTGCTCTCGCGGGAAGGTTTCGCCGGGCTCACCGTCCGGATGGTCGCCGGCGCCGCCGGCGTGGGCACCGCCACCGCCTACACCTACTTCTCCTCGAAGGAGCATCTGGTCGCGGAGATCTTCTGGCGCCGGCTGCGGTCGTCGGAGACGCCGGTCAGCGAAGACACCGATCCCACGGTGCGGGTGCTGGCCGAACTACGCGGAATCGCGCTGCTGGTGGCCGACGAACAGGAACTGTCGGGCGCGGTGACCAGCGCCCTGCTGGGCCGGGATCCGGATGTCCAGCATCTGCGCACCCGCATCGGGGTGGAGATCCGGCACCGCCTCACCCGCGCGCTGGAACCGGAGGCCGATCCCGAAACCGTGGAATCGCTGGAATTGCTGTACGCGGGGGCGCTGGTCCGCGCCGGGATGGGATACGAGTCCTATGCCGATATCGCCGACCGACTGGAGCGCGCCGCCTTGCTCGTCCTGAAGTAACCTGGCCGGCGCGACCACGGGCTCTGCGTGCCAGACCGGAGGGTCCGGGTTCTGGTCGGCACCGGCCGCGGTCCCGCGACATGGGGCGGTCATGACTCTCTGCCGTCCGGAATCGCGGCGTGCGTGGGTTTCTTCGCGGCATGCGCCCACCACCGACGCGAGTTCGGCATCGACAGAGTCGGCTTTACGTCTCCCGACGGCGCCCAGTGTGAAGTGGGTCCGGTCGAGCGCGCACTCCAGACCGGGGCCCGAGCTGCCAGGGATAGAAAAGTAGTTGCGCAGCCGCGAGTACGCCGGTGCGCAACCGGCAGATACAAGCCGCTACTCGGCGAAAGCGATCTGAACCGGTAAAGGAGTGCTCGACGCCGAGCAGTCGTGACACCTCGGAGGGCGGTGACTCTACCGTGTCACCTGATATCGATTGTTCCGTCGAACACCAGTGGCGTGGGCCCCGGCATGCAGTCACGGAATGAGCTGGTCGGCATCGGGGCGCCGTATCCGATCATGTTCGGTGCGCCGTTCTGACCCTTGGCCACGGTAACCTGAATGGCCATCGAATCCGGCGCGAAGACCATCACCGGCTGGGCAGTGGTGATCGGATACACCAGCGACACCGTATTGCCCTGCACGCGCAGGCAGGTGACCGGGCCGGTAACCTTCACCGGCAGCGGCATGCTTCCGAGTTGCCCGGTCGCGCTGTATGTGCCGGTAGCCGGCCCGTCTCCTTGCCCTTGCGCGTCGACGTGCAGGATGTTCAGGCCCAGGACCTGCATACTGCCGTTGATCGTCACGCCGGCCGGTGCCGCACCTGACTGCCCTGCCGCAGCAACCGCGACCGCTCCCGCTGCAGCTGCTGTGACGCACAGACGAGTAATCCATCTCCTCATGACGAAACCTCCTCCGGATTCCAGGCTTGCGGACGGCGGTTACCCAGAGTCCGAACACCTACACCCGAAGCGAGGTCACGCGATGTCTGAAACGTTACGTCACGCGGCAGATCCACCGAATCCGACGCCGACACACCATAGAATCGTCGATCACAGTGACATGACCTCGCGCCACGCGTTGCGCGACCTCCACTGACCAAACCCGGCCGGACCCGGGCTCCAACGCGGCACGACAGCAGCACCCGAACAGTTGGGGTTTCAGCCGCTCTACTCGTTCATCCCGGACTCGTTCATCCCGGCTCGCGCCTCGATACCGGCGATCAATTCCTGCAATTGGACTGCTGCTGATGCCGGCCACTTCTTCGACCGTCCTCCGCGTGCCAAGGTAACGAATCGCGAGACACCGGGAGCCGTATGCGTGGGTCGGCGTCCGGACGGCCCGGATCAGTCCTGCGCCGCGGGCCGCCGGTGGGAATAGACGAGGCGGGCGTACTCGCCCAGCAACTGCTCCAGGCGCACATCCTGCCCGGAAGCGACCATCTGCTGGTATCCGATCAGCATGGCCATGCCCAATTCGGTGTCCACCGCGGCGATCTCCTCGTCACCGACCACACCGGAGATCGTCCGGCGTACGGTGCGCCGCCGGGATTCGTCGACCCGTTTGAGCGCCACCGCCACCGATTCGTCGTTCGCCGCCCACGCCCGGATCGCCGCCTCCGCCCGATGATGCAGGCCCAGCGTAAGATCCGACAGCGCCCCGATCGCCGAATCGGGCGTGGACGGATCGAACCGCAGCGAACGCAGGATCACCACCTGCCGGTTCTCCCAATGTTCCAGCAGCGCATCGACATACGACTGCCAGCTACCGAAATGGTGGTAGAAGGAACCGCTGGTCACGCCAAGCCGGCGGCACAGCACGCCGATGTTGAGATGCCGGAACCCGAGGTCGGACAGCACCTCCAGGCCGGTGTCGAAATAGTTGTCCTTACTGACGATACGAGACATACGGCGCCGATCTGCTCGGGGAACGAATGGGATCTCGAGCACCGAACAGTACCGCATCGCCGGACCGCGACGGCCGGTGGTTGTGACTGTTCACGGACCGTCTGCGCGGCCGAAGGTACTGCGCCCGAACAGGCATGAGCAGGTCGGGCGCGGTGGTTGTGTGCGCCCGCGCTTCGGGCTTCGTGTCACTGTTGGGAGCGATCACCGGTCTCGCTCACGCCCGAGCCGGACCGCAGGCCGGTCAGCGCAACCGCACACCCAGCAGAGCATCGACCGCGGTGGCGATCTGCTCGCCCGCGCCGGTATCGGTCCCGCCGTAATCGAGGGTGTCGCGGGCCCAGGCGTCGATCGCGGCCAGGGCCCGCGGAGTATCGAGGTCGTCGGCCAGGTGGATGCGCAGCCGGGCAACGGTGTCGGCCGCGGACGGAGCGGCCGGGGCGGCCACGGCCCGCCGCCAGCGATCCAGCCGCGCCTGCGCCTCGGTGAGTACCTCGTCGGTCCACGTCCGGTCGGCGCGGTAGTGGCCGGCGAACAACCCCAGCCGGACCGCGCCGGGGTCCACTCCGGCGGCCCGCAGCTTCGACACCAGCACCAGGTTGCCCTTGGACTTCGACATCTTCTCGCCGTCCAGGCCGATCATCCCGGTGTGCACATAGTGGCGGGCGAACCGGCGGCCGGCCACCAGCGCCTCACCGTGCGCCGCGGAATATTCGTGATGGGGATAGATCAGATCGCTGCCGCCGCCCTGGATGTCGAATTCGGTGCCGAGCCGGTTCACCGCGATCGCGGCGCATTCGATATGCCAGCCGGGACGGCCCGGTCCGAAAGGCGACGGCCACGACGGTTCCCCGGGGCGTTCGGCGCGCCACAGCAGCGCGTCGAGCGGGTCACGTTTACCGGGGCGGTCCGGGTCGCCGCCGCGTTCGGCGAACAGTCGCGCCATGGTCTCGCGGTCGTAACCCGATTCGTACCCGAACTGTTCGGTGGCGTCGGTGCGGAAGTAGATATCCGGGAATTCGGTGTCCTCGACGGTGTAGGCGGCGCCGGCGGCCAGCAGCTTGCGCACCAGCTCGATCACCTCGTCCACCGATTCGATCGCCCCCACGTAGTCGCGCGGCGGCAGCACCCGCAGCGCGGCCATATCCGCGCGGAACAGTTCGATCTCCCCGGTACCCAGGTCCCGCCAGTCCACACCGTCGCGGGCCGCGCGCTCGAACAGCGGATCGTCGACATCGGTGACGTTCTGCACGTAGTGCACATCGTGCCCGTTGTCGCGCAGTATCCGGTTCACCAGATCGAAGGTGAGGTAGGTGGCGGCGTGACCGAGGTGCGTGGCGTCATAGGGGGTGATACCGCAGACGTACATGGTGGCCGTCGCACCGGGGGTCACCGGGCGAGTACAGGAGTCGGCGGTGTCGTGCAAACGTAGGGGTGGCCCTGCTCCGGGGACCGCGGGAATCGGGGTGTCGGACCAGGACTGCATACCTTCGAGAGTAGAGGTCGGTAACGGCCGGGTACCGCCCACCCCGCCGTCCCGGCCTCGCCCGCGGGCCTTCGCAGCCCGTGGACCTGCGCCGGACCAGCGGATCGGGGAAGGCAAGCATTGCCCTCAGGAGGAATGAATCATCCGATGAACCGCCGGTGGCGGGGTCAGAACGCCGGCCACGGAATGGGCCGGGAGGTGGCCGGTAACGGCATCACGGGATCGTCCAGCAACCGTTTGGCGCGACGCAGCAGGGCGTCGATCTCGGCATCGGTGAGATGTTCGGCCAGCCGGTCGGCGAGTTCCCCCGGCAGGGTATCGGTGAAGGCGGCGATATCGGCGAGCAGGTCCACCGGAACGGGATCACCGGCCCAGCCCCACAGGACAGTGCGCAGCTTGTTCTCCTCGTGCAGGCAGATCCCGTGATCGACGCCGTACACCTCGCCGTCCAGGCCCTCCAGCGCATGCCCGCCCTTGCGGTCGGCGTTGTTCAACAGCACATCCAGCACCGCCATCCGCTGTAGCCGCGGATCGTCGGCGTGGACCAGTGATACTTCGTCACCGGCGCCGTCGTAGGCCCGCAGGATCTCCCGGTAACCATCCGGAACCAGCCCGGCCGGGCACAGGTCCACCAGATCCAGGCGGGTGCTGCCGGGTTCGGCGGGATCGCGGGTCGTGATCCAGCGCTGCACCATCCCGGGACCGTACGGTCCGTCCCGCAGCACCGTCTCCGGGATCACCGGCCAGCCCAGCGCGGTACAGATCAGATACGACGCCACCTCCCGGCCGGCCAGCGTGCCGTCGGGGAAATCCCACAGCGGCTGCTCCCCACGCACCGGTTTGTACACCACTCGCACGGCACCGTCACCGGTCGCGAGGTCGCACACCAGGGTCACGTTACTGGCGACACTCACCCGGCCCAGTACCGTCAGCTCACCGGTGGACAGTGCGTCCCCGGCCACGCTCATTCCTCCAGATCGTTCGCGCCGAACAGTTCGCCACGCTTGTACCCGTTGGTGCGCACGCACATATGCCCGCGCGCCGACAGCGGTTCCCCGCACAGCGGGCACGGCGGCCGCCCGGCGGCGATCACCCGGGTGGACCGCAAGGCGAACTCCCGCGCCTGATCCGGAGTGAGGAACACCCGCACCGCGTCGGGCCCCTCCTCGGTGTCGTCGAGGACCACCGATTCATCCACCTCGGTCTCGGTGATCGCCAGCAACTCCACCACTACGGCACCCGCGTCGGCATCCCAGCCCAGCCCCATGGTGCCGACCCGGAATTCCGCGTCGATCGGGGTCAGCAGCGGGTCGTTGTCGTTGACCTGCTCGGCCTGCGGTGGCACCTCGGCACCGAACCGCCGCGCCACCTCGTCCAGCAGCAGACCCATCCGGTCCGCGAGCACCTTCACCTGCTGCTTCTCCAGCAGCACGCTCACCACCCGGGGTTCCTCCACCGCCTGCAGGTAGAACGCGCGATCGCCCGGCTCACCGACAGTTCCGGCGACGAAACGTTCGGGGGTGCGGAATACATGGATTGCTCGTGACACATGCACCTCCTGATACGTGACCCTGTTCGGCTGCGGTGCTCCGCCGCGCCGTTTCCCGGCGCACACGCCGAGTCGCCCGACGCCGCCGAGAGGTGGCGCATCCGCCGGTATCGGGCATACCCATTATCCGTCTTTCCTTCCCGCGCCGATCTCCCCGCCGGGCACCGGGCCCGAAGCCCCGGATTCGGGGGCCGGTGACGGCGCCAGACCGGAAAGGTCCGAACCGGTGTCGTTCATCCGGGTGACGAACGGCGCGGTCCGGGTATAACGGACAACACTGAGCGAGGCGGGTTCGACCATGATCCGCTGGAATCCGTCGAGGTGGATTCCCAGCGCATCGGCGAGCACTGCCTTGATGACATCACCGTGGGTGCATGCCACCCACAGCCGATCCCCGTCGTGCAACTCCGCCAGGGCCCGATCGTGTTCCCGGATCGCCGACACCGCCCGGGCCTGCACCTGCGCCAGCCCTTCCCCACCGGGGAACACCGCGGCCGACGCATGCCGCTGCACCACCTGCCACAGCGGTTCGGCCAGCAGATCTGTGATCTTGCGACCGGTCCACTCGCCGTAGTCGACCTCCGCCAGCCGGTCGTCGACCACCGGTTCCAGTTCCAGATCGGCGGCCAGCGGCGATACCGTGCGCTGGCAGCGCAGCATCGGTGAGGTCACGATCCGGGTGATCGGCAGGTTCGCGAGCCGCGTCGCGACCCCGCGCGCCTGTTCGCCGCCGCGGTCGGTGAGCTCCACCCCGGGACTGCGCCCGGCGAGGGTCCCTCCGGTATTGGACGTCGACAGGCCGTGTCGCAACAGGATCACCGTCATGCTGCCAGCCTAACGGCGGCCGCGGCGCGGCGAGGCCCGATGAGCCCGCCCCGCGCCACCGCCTCGTCTACCCGAACCGACCGGCTCACGTCGCCGACACGACCCCGCCGGCGAGCAAACCGATGATCACGAACCCCAGCACGATCCGGTACCCGACGAACCAGTAGAACGAATGCCGCTCCACGAACCGCAACAGCCAGGCAATCGACGCGTACCCGACCACGAACGAGATCAAGGTCGCCACCAGCAATTGCATACCGGAGGCGTTCAGGCCTTCACCGGCCGGTTCGAAGGCGTCCGGCAGGCTGAACAGGCCCGACGCGGTGACCGCGGGAATCGCCAGCAGGAACGAGAACCGCACCGCCGCCTCGCGTTTCAAACCGAGGAACAGGCCCGCGCTGGATGTGGCGCCGGAACGCGAAACACCGGGAATCAGGGCCAGGCACTGCGCGAAACCCATCACCAGGCCGTCGCGGGTGGTGAGCTGCTCCATCGGGCGCTCTTTGCGGCCGTAGTGCTCGGCCGCGGCGATCACCAGCGCGAAAACGATCAACATGATCGCCACCAGCCACAGATTGCGTGCGCCCGTACGGATCTGGTCCTTGAAGACGAAGCCCACCAGACCGATCGGGATCGTGGCGATGATCACATACCAGCCCATGCGGTAGTCGAGCTCGCGCTGCGCCTCGGCCGCGGGGTCGTAGCCGACGGGCCCGGCCCCGGTGACGACCGGCAGTTTCGTGGTCACCTGTTCGGCGAGCGGCACCTTCTCCCGGGCGCTCAGTTTCTCGAACACGGTCGCGAACCACACGCGCACGATCCGCCAGATGTCCTTGGCGAAGAACAACAGCACGGCCGCCTCGGTACCGAGCTGGGTGACAGCGGTGAACGAAGCACCCGCGTCCTCACCGAAGAACACCGAGGACACGATCCGCAGATGCCCCGACGACGAAACCGGCAGGAACTCCGTCAGTCCCTGCACCAAACCGAGTACCAGCGCCTGTACCCAGGTCATCGACTCGCCGATCACACAACCTCCTGAACCACGCCGAAAACCCCGCTCTTCCTTCACACTCGACGGCACCGCAGCCGTTGCACGATCCCCGGCGATCGACCGCAGCGACCCTACAGTGCCCGATACCGGGCGCGCGCGGCGACCGGGCCCCGGGACACGCCGCGCCCACCGTTCGCCGCGGACGGTCAGCGGGCGGTCACGCTCTAGGCTGGGCGCCGTGAGGAAACGTCGAACCGTGCTGTGTCTTCCGCGCGTGAGCGAGGGTCCTACGTGGTTGCGCTCCGCCACCACCTCCGGTCCTGACGCGCTCGTGCCGTGTCCGCCTGGCCCGGAGACCCGGTGATGGAACAGCGCACCGTCGGCCGCAGCGGGCTGCGGGTCTCCCGGATCGGGCTGGCCACCCATACCTGGGGCAGCCGCACCGATGCCGAGACGGCCGCCGCGCAGCTGATCGCGTTCACCGAAGCGGGCGGCACTCTCGTCGACACCTCCCCTGCCTACAGCGGCGGGGCCGCGCAGCGGATACTCGCCGAGCTCCTGGGCGATCTGGTGTCCCGCGACGAGCTCGTGCTGTGCGCAGGGGCCGGACAGGTGCCCTATCTACCGGTCGTCCCCGCCGGAAGCGAACCGCCCACGCCCGATCAGGCGCGGATCACCGTCGACTGCTCACGCCGCACCCTGCTGCGCCAACTCGATCGCACCCTTCTCGAACTGGGCACCGACCACCTGGATCTGTGGCAGGTCACTGCCTGGGATACCGCCACACCTCTCGACGAGATCGCCGACACCCTGCAGTACGCGATAGGGTCCGGCCGCGTCCGCTACGCCGGGGTCCGCGGTTTCACCGCCTGGCAGCTGGCAAGCCTGGCCGCCCGCACCCCCGTCACTGCCGTGCAGACGCCGTATTCGCTGCTCACCCGCGGGGCCGAGGACGATACGGTTCCGGCCGCCACTCACCACGGCGCGGGAATTGTCGCCACCGCACCACTGGCCGCCGGAATACTCACCGGCAAATACCGCGATGGTGTGCCCGCGGATTCTCGCGCCGCCGACGAAGCCACCGCCGCCGAGATCCGCGGCCGTCTCGACGACGATCGTGCCACCGCCGTGGTCGATGCCCTCGTCACCGCCGCCGACGGATTGGCGACCTCACCGCTGGCGGTCGCGCTGGCCTGGGTACGCGACCGGCCCGGAGTGGCGAGCATGTTCGTCGGCGCCCGCGATATGGGCCAGCTCACCGGGGTACTGGCCGCCGAGACTCTGGAACTGCCGCGCGCGATCGCCGCCGCCCTCGACGATGTGAGCTCCACCCCGTAGCCGGGGGCGGGGGCGATCACCACGCCGCGGCACGGATTAGCCTTGCCTGCATGAGCGAGTCGGGTCCGCAGGCGGCAGCGAAACGTAACAACGGAGGGACCGCGCTCGTGCGCAGCAGGCACCACACGACCTCGCCGCGGGCCCGCATGCGGTGGGCGCGGGCACTGCTGGTCGGCCTCGCCGCCGGTCTGCTCGTCCTCACCGCCGCCTGCGGTGGTACCGAACCCGCCGGCGCGACCGGGCAGCAGGGGCCGGCCACCGCGGTCCTGGACGATCTGGACCCGGTACCCCTCGCTCCGCCCCCGACACCGGCATTACCCGCGACGGTCCGGTCCTTCGACGGCGCCGAGGTCACGGTCACCGATGCGCGCCGGATCGTGGCCGCCGACCGGTACGGCACCCTCGCCCAGATCGTGTACGCGCTCGGGCTCGGCGACAATCTGGTGGGCCGCAGCACCGCCGCATCGTTTCCCGCGGTGGCGGATCTGCCGAACGTCACCGGCGGTAACGGTGCGTTGAACGTCGAGTCGATCCTCGCGCTGCGGCCCAGTGTTTTCCTCACCGACACCACCAGCGCTTCCCCCGCGGTGCGCGAACAGTTGCGCGCGACCGGGGTCACCGTCGTCTACTTCGATCCGGAACGCACCATGGAGGGGGTCGTACCGCAGATCGAGGCCGTCGCCGCGGCGCTCGGTGTCCCGGATCGCGGGCAGCAGCTCGCGCAACGCACCCAGGACGAGATCGCCGCCGCGTCGGCTGCGGTGCCCGCCCAGGACCCGCCGCTGCGTATCGCATTCCTGTATTTGCGCTCCAGCGCGATCACGATGCTCGCCGGCCCCGGGTCCGGCGCGGACGCACTCATCGCCGCGCTCGGGGCCCGCGACGCCGGAACCGAATCCGGGGTGAGTGAGCCGTTCACTGCGATCACCAGCGAGGCGATGATCGCGGCCGCGCCCGATGTGCTGCTGGTCATGACCGACGGAATGAAATCGATCGGCGGGGTGGACGGGATCGCCCGGATACCCGGCATCGCCCAGACCCCGGCGGGACGAAACAAGCGGATCGTCGATATGTCGGATTCGGTGCTGCTGTCGTTCGGCCCGAACACCGGCCGCGTGATCACTGCCCTGTCCGACGCCATCTACGGCCCTCCCTCAGCATGAGCGCGTCGGACCGGGTGGCAGTGGCATGACCGTGGATCTCGACAAACCGCGCGAGTCCATCACTCCGGATCTCGGGCGGCACACCCGGCGCCGGGCTGTTCTCGCGTTCACCGTCGCCACCCTCGCGCTGGTCGCGCTCGCCGTCGCGTCGGCCGCTATCGGGCAGGTACCGACCGGCCCTGCCGAGGTGGCCGGCAGTATCGCCCACCGGATCGGCCTGGATTGGGGGCCGCTTCCCGCCCACCCGGCCGGGGAGGTCACGCTGTGGGAGGTACGGTTCCCGCGAGTGCTGCTCGCGATCCTGGTCGGCGCCGCGCTCGCCACCGCCGGCGCGCTGCTCCAAGGAGTTTTCGCCAACCCCCTCGCTGAGCCCGGTGTGATCGGGGTGTCCTCCGGCGCCGCGGTCGGTGCGGGGGCGGTGATCGTTTTCGGGGGTGCGTTCGTCGCCGCCTGGTCGGTGGCCGCGGCGGCGTTCGTCGCCGGATTGATCACCACCGTGCTGGTGTATGTGCTGTCCCGATCGGGCGGCCGCACCGAAGTGGTGACCCTGGTTCTCACCGGTGTCGCGATCAACGCGTTCGCCGGGGGGCTCATCGCTTTCCTGCTGTTCGTCGCCTCCCCCGCCGCCCGCGACCAGATCGTGTTCTGGCAGCTGGGCAGCCTCAACGGTGCCACCTGGGATGCGGTCGCGGTGGTGGCGGTACTCGCGGCCGCCGGCATCGCGGCGGCGGTGTTCGTGGCGCCGCGACTGGACCTGCTGGCGCTCGGTGAATCCGCGGCCCGCCACCTCGGTGTCGATGTGGAACGGCTGCGGCGCACCGTGATCGTGATCGTCGCCGTCCTGACCACCGCGGGGGTCGCGTTCACCGGGATCATCCTGTTCGTCGGGCTGATCGTCCCGCATGTGGTGCGCATGATCGTCGGGCCGGGGCATCGTGCCCTGATCCCGGTCAGCGCGGTCACCGGCGCCGTCGTCCTGCTCGCCGCCGATGTCGCCGCCCGCTCCCTCGTCGACAACGCCGATCTGCCACTGGGCATGCTCACCTCGCTGATCGGCGGTCCGTTCTTCTTCTGGCTGTTGCGCCGCACCCGAGCCCGTTCTGGAGGGTGGGCATGAACGCGCCGCACCAGCACCACGGAGGATCCTCATCCATGGCCCGTCAGCACGGCACGAGCGAACCGGGCACGGAACACGCGGCGCAGCATCACCGCCCGGCGCTCCCCCATATGACCGACGGGCTCGGCAGAGCCGCCGCGCAGATCCCGCTGCGTCGCCGGGTCACCGGACTGCTACAGCGAGCTCATCGACTGCCCGCGCCCACCGGACCCGGGACCGTCACCTTGCGCGCCCGCGGCGTCACCCTGGATCGGCACGGCGGCGGGGGCGGCACCCGCCGCGTCCTCGACGATGTCGACCTCGACGTCACCGCCGGGGAGGTATTGGCGCTGGTCGGGCCGAACGGTGCCGGTAAATCGACTCTTCTCGCGGTCTTGGCCGGGGAACTCGTCCCGGGGCACGGCGAGGTCGAACTCGACGGCCACCCGCTCGCCCACTGGACGCCGATCGATATGGCCCGCCGCCGCGCCGTCCTCCCGCAATCCCACACCGTGGGGTTTCCGTTCACCGCGGCCGAGGTGATCGCCATGGGCCGCGCACCATGGCAGCGCACTCCCCGCGCCGACCGGGACGACGCGGTGATCACCGGCGCCATGGCCGCGACCGACTGCGCCCATCTGGCCGGGCGGTCGTTTCCGAGCCTGTCCGGCGGTGAACGGGCCCGGGTGGCCCTGGCCCGGGTGCTGGCCCAGGACACCGCGACCCTGCTGCTCGACGAGCCCACCGCGGCCCTCGACCTCGGCCATCAGGAGGCCGTGCTGACCCTGGCGGCCGACCGGGCCGCCGCCGGTGCCGCGGTGGTCGTGGTACTCCACGACCTCGCTTCCGCCGCCGCCTATGCCGACCGCGTCGCCGTTCTGGACAGCGGGCGGCTCGCCGCCACCGGTACACCGCGTGCGGTCCTCACCGGGGAACTGCTCAGCCGCGTGTACCGCTATCCGATCGAAGTCCTCGACCATCCGGACACGGGCGCCCAATTGGTACTCCCGGCGCGGTCGGCACGCATTTGATCTGTCCGGCGCATCTCCGGAGACAGCCGCCGGCCCGCGCCGGCGAAGATGGATCCGTTTCCTACGGTGAGCGGCACTGTTGTCACCTGTACGGCTACACGACAACTGGGTGATCGCAACCGGGCGCCGTACGCCCATCGGAACCACCACACGTGTGGACCCCCACTCTCGGCATATTCCACAACGCCATACCGGCGTGGCCCCGGCGATCAGCGTGCGCCTGTTCGGCTCGAGATCGGCTCATCGGCACGCGGTCGATCCCGACGAACCATGTCGCGAGACCGGCGAATCAGGCGACCGGCCGGCTACATCTTCTCGACGGTCGGCGATCCGGAGACCACGGTTTGCGGGTCCGCCACGACGCCGGCCGCGGCGACGGGCGATTTCGGTCGCCAGATCAGTTTCAGCACCGCCGGGGTGAGCAGCATGCGGATCACCGTGGCGTCCAGGACCAGCGCGGCGATCATGCCGTAGGCGATGTATTTCATCATCACCAGCTCCGAGAAGCCGAACGCGCCCGTCACCACGATCAGGATCGCCGCCGCCGAAGTGATCACCCCGCCGGTGTGCGCGATGCCGTATCGGATCGATTCCGGTGGATCGGCGCCGTTGGCGCGCGCCTCGGCCACCCGCGACAGCAGGAATACTTCGTAGTCGGTGGACAATCCGAACACCACGGTCACGATCAGCACCAGGACCGCGAACATCAGCGGCCCGGGTGTGAAATCGAACAGTTCCGCGCCGTGGCCCTCGACGAATATCCAGGTGAGTATGCCGAGGGTCGCGCCGAGACTCAGTGCCGACATCGCGACCGCTTTGACCGCCAGGATCAGCGACCGGAACGCCGCGTACATCAATGCCACCGCTGCCGCCACCAGCAGCAGCGCCAGCAGTGGCAGACCTTCCAGCAACCCGTGGATGCTGTCGCGTTCCAGCGCCGGCACCCCGGCCACCATCACCCGCACACCGTCCGGTTCCTCGATACCGCGTAATACCGCGATCGCGGTATCGGCGGCCCGCTCGTCCACCAGGCCGGCTTCCAGCACATTGATACCGTCCCGGGTGGGTGCGGCCGGTTCGAACGGACCCGTCAGGCCGGGTGTGACATTGGCCTGCAGCCGGATATCGCTCAACTGCGCGGCATCCGCACCCGTCACCACCAGTCGCAGCGGTTCGGTACGGAAACCGGGGAACAGGGCATCGAATTTCTCCTGCGCCACCCGCGCCGGATTGTCCTGCGCCAGGTATTTCTCGCTCAACCCACCGAACTCGATATGGCGGAACGGCACCATCAGCAGCAGCAGACCCAGCACCACCGGCACGATCACCGCCCACGGCCGCGCCATCGCCCGCACCGCCAGCCGGGAGAAGATCCCGCGATCGATTTCGGCCTCGGTACTGGCACGGGCGAACCGGCGCCACTTCCACAGGTCGATACGCCGGCCCACGATCGCCAGCATGGCCGGAAGCGCGGTCACCGACAGCACGGCAGCCAGCAGCACCGAGCTGATTCCGCCGTAGGGCACCGATCGCAGCACACCGTTCGGGTAGATGAACAGCGCACCCAGGCTTACCGCGATGATCGCCGCCGAGAACACCACCGTGCGACCCGCCGTCGCCACCGTCCGCGATACCGCGTCCTCCACGCTGCGGCCGGATGCCAGCTCCTCCCGGAACCGGGTCACGGTGAACAGCCCGTAGTCGATCGCCAGCCCCAGACTGACCAGGGTCACCACCGCGCTCGCGAAGACGTTCACCTCGATATGGCCGGTCAGCAGCCGCATGATGCCCTGGGTACCGAGGATCGTCATACCACCGACCAGCACCGGCAGCAGCGCCGCCACCACCCCGCCGAAGACGAAATACAGCAGCAGCGCCACCAGCGGTAGCGCGATCATCTCCGCCCGCCGGATATCGTCCTGCATCCCGGTGTTGATGCCCTCGACCACCGGCTGCAACCCGGCCAGCTGCACCGTCGTCCCGGCCGGTCCTGCCCCCGCAACGTCCGCACCCAGGTCAGCGGCGATCGCCAGGTAGTTGTCGACCGTGGCCGACCCCTCCCCGTGCAACCCGATACTCGCGAACGCGTACGTCCGGGAATCGTCGGCGAACTGTCCAGACAGGGCGCTGTCCCAATAGCTGTCGATGCGCAGCACCCGGTTCGGATGGTCGCGCAGCAGGCCCGCGAGCTGCCCGGTCACCGCCGCCCGCACCTGCGGATCGTCCACCGTCTTCCCCGCCGGCGCGGTGTAGAGGGCGATCACATCGCTGTCGGTATCGCGGCCGAATGTGGCATCGGCCAGTTTCGAAGCCGCTACCGATTCACTGGATTCGTCGAACCAGCCCTCCTGGGTGAGCCGATCCGCCAGATCCCGGCCGTACAGCCCGGACAGCGCGACCACGAACAGCGATATCACCAGCACCGCGACCCGGTGCCGGTACACGAAACGCCCCCACCGATGGGTCCCCGCTGTCGACATTGCGCGGCCCGCTACCTAGCCGCAGGCCGGAGTGCGGTAGTCCGCCGAACGCAGGATCCCGCACAGATCGGTCCGCGAGAGCTTCCACGCACCGTCCAGATAGATGAAATGCACCACCGTCGTCCGGACCGAGGTCCCCGAGCCGTCTTTGTCCAGCCGCAATGTCGCCGTCACGGTGCCGTCGTGATTGTCGAACACCGGGTCGGTGACCCCGTAGACGGCCCGCGGATTGTCCTGCAACGCCTTGTACATATCCGGAATCGCCTCCCGGAACGACTCCCCGTCCTCGATCAGCTTCGTGCGCTCCGAATCGGGCAGCGCCGGATCCAGCGCCCGCTTGATCTGGGTGTCCAGCTCCGCCGCGGTCGGAAGTGTGCGCGACGCCAGTTCCTGCGAGGTCGCCGCCGCCGAGGACGACAGCGCCGCCTTCGCCGACGACCGGGCCGCCGCCACCGAATCCTCGTCGACACCGGTTCCACAGCCGGTGAGCAGCACCACCGCGGCCGCGGTCACCACGGCACCGCCCGCACGCACCGCGCGCCTCGGCCGGGAAACAGCTGTGTACCGCATCACGTCCTGCATACCACTCTCACTGCCTGCCTTCGATCACCGAGCCGATACGCGCCAGCAGGGCCCGTACCGTCGGAACATTACGGCCCCCGGGCGGGGAAGTCGCCCGCGGCAGCAGATCCCGCACCAACGCGACCACGCTGCGCGCGTCGTCGAGATCGATATCGGTCACCTGGGCTTCGGCCACGGCCACCACATCCTCCGGACCCGGCACCTCCGAATCCAGGTCCGGACGGTAGATCTCCACCTGCAGCATCGCCCGGACCGTGCGGAACGCGAATGTCCGCCCGTCCCCGGTACGGCCGAACCCGTGCGCGAACGGGCCCGTCGTCACTTCCTCGGCGGAAAACGCCGGCACCTCGTGCATCGTCGACTCCTGAACTCCGCACCGTCTGATCCGTACGGTAACCCGCCCCGCACACGACCCGCCGCCGACACCCCACACCCCGCTGATACCGGCGGCCACCCGGTCGTGATCAGATAATCCCATGCAGTATCGGTCGTTTCCGGGCAGAGCGAGACGAGCGCGACACCGGCGACCCCGCGGTACCGTCGTGGTCGTGCTGCTCACCGCCGCCCTGCTGGCGGGTTGCTCCGGCGATTCCGAGTCCGGTGCCGGTGATGCGCCCACCCGGGAACCGGCGACTCCGGCGGTATCCCCGCCCCTGGCCTCCGCCCCGGCCGGGGAGGTGTACCCCGCCCCCGCTCCTCTCGCTTCCCTGGCCACCGATCCCGGCAGCGGGTTCCTCGCCGGCCTCGATCCGGCGGGTACCGGCCTGGCGCTGCTCGATCCCGCTACCACGCCACCTACCGTTCACGAGGTACGTCTGCCCACCTCGGCCCGCGATATCGCCGCCGGCACCCCGGGCGAATTCCTCGCCGCGGGCGACGGGGTGATCCTGCGGATCGACGCCGCGGACCGCACGGTCACCGAGGTGGCGGTCGACGGCGATCTGCGGACTGTCCGCTCCCGCCCGGACGGCACCCTGATCGCCGGCACCGCCGACGGCCGCGTCCTGGTCTTCGACGGCACGGGCAAGATCCAGCACACCGTCACCGGGCTGGCCTCGGCCGACGAGATCGCGCTGACCGGCGACACCGTCGCCGTCCTCGACCGCCGCCAGACGCTGGTCACCGAGATCGGGTCCGGCTACGAGAACCTGGGACTGGCGCTGCGGGCCGGGACCGGCGCCGCGAATCTGATAGAAGCCCCCGACAACCGGGTCGTCGTCACCGACCCCGACAGCGGTCAGTTGCTGGTGTTCACCACCGATCCGCTCGTCCTGCGGCAGCGCTACCCGGTAGGATCGTCGCCTTACGCACTCGCCTACGACCGGGGTTCTGACACCGTATGGGTGACGTGCACGCAGAGCAACGAGATCGTCGGCTACGACCTGTCGACGGGAGCACCGCGGGAGGTGGGCCGCTACCCCACCGTCCGGCAGCCGAACGCGGTGACCGTCGATGCCGATACCGGTGACCTCTACATCGGCTCGGCCACCGAACCGGGTCTGCAACGGATATCCGCGGACCAGCGCGAGAGAGGGCAGTGATGGCATCCACTCACCGTGGCGCGGCGACGCGGGCAAAACTCCCCGCCGATTGGGAGACCAGCGGCGACGACTACGAATACATCCCCCTGCGGCTCCCGCCCGATGTCACCCGGGTGACCGCCTCGATGCGGCTCGCCATCCAGGCCGAATTCGGCGGCTGGGAGCTGTCCCGGGTCCGCGCCTATACCGACGGCAGCCGCCGCGTTCTGCTGCGCCGCCGCAAAACCGCGCTCACCAGCCCGGCGGGGCATACCACGGAGCTATGAGCGTGCTGTACCGATTACTGCTCCGCCTGATGTTCCTGGTGCCGCCGGAACGAATCCACCATCTCGTCTTCGGAGTGATCCGCGCGGCGACCGCGATCGCCCCCACCCGGG
This sequence comes from Nocardia carnea, assembly GCF_029868855.1. Lineage (GTDB taxonomy): Bacteria > Actinomycetota > Actinomycetes > Mycobacteriales > Mycobacteriaceae > Nocardia > Nocardia carnea_A. Next base: position 31,183 of record NZ_JARWOV010000318.1, read on the forward strand.
CCCTGCTGCACCGCCTGTTCGCGGTACCGGATCCCATTCTGCGCACCCGCGTGTTCGGGGTCGATTTCCCGGCGCCGCTCGGGCTGGCCGCCGGTTTCGACAAGGACGCCACCGGGGCGAACGCCTGGGGTGCGCTGGGCTTCGGATTCGCCGAGGTCGGCACCGTCACCGCCGCGGCCCAGCCGGGTAATCCGCAGCCCCGGTTGTTCCGGTTGCCCGCCGACCGTGCCCTGATCAACCGGATGGGTTTCAACAATCACGGTGCGGCCGCCGCAGCGTCCCGGCTGCACGGCCGCGTGGCCTCGGTGCCCATCGGTGCCAATATCGGCAAGACCAAGGTCGTGGATGCCGAGCACGCCGCCGGCGATTACGCCACCAGCGCCCGCCTGCTCGGACCGCATGCCGATTTCGTGGTCGTCAATGTCAGTTCGCCCAACACCCCCGGCCTCCGGGATCTACAGGCGGTCCGGTCACTGCGGCCTGTCCTGGCGGCGGTACTCGAGAGTGTGCGGGTGCCGGTGCTGGTGAAGATCGCGCCGGATCTGTCCGACGAGGATGTCGACGCGGTGGCCGATCTGGCCGTGGAACTCGGCCTGGCCGGCATCGTCGCCACCAACACCACGATCGGGCGCGAGGGCCTGCACAGTGATCCCGCCGAGGTCGAAACCATCGGTGCCGGTGGACTGTCCGGTCCGCCGGTGGCCGATCGCTCGCTGGATGTCCTGCGCCGGCTCTACGCCCGCGTCGGCGGGCAGCTCGTACTGATCTCGGTGGGCGGTATCGAAACCCCCGACCAGGCCTGGGAAAGGATTCTGGCCGGCGCGTCCCTGCTCCAGGGGTACACCGGTTTCATCTACGGCGGGCCACTGTGGACGCGGCGGATTCACCGCGGGATCGCCGACCGGCTCCGTGCCGGCGGCTATCGCAGCCTGGCCGACGCCGTGGGCGCCGGCCACGCCGCACACCGCTAGACAAGGTCGGGTCAGGCGGCCGAACCGCTACGGATGGCACCGGGATCGTCCCGATACCCGGTGGGCACGTCCTGCATGATCCGCGCTTCCGCCAGCCTGGCTTCGACACGGCCGGCGAGCAGCACCACGACCTGTTCGAACACGAGCCCGAGCAACTCTGCCTGCTGCCGGGCCCAGGACAGCGCAGCGTCGTCGTACACCAGCTCGGGGTCGGACAGTATCTCGTCGAGTTCCATTGCGGCGTAGGCCTGTTCGAACGACAAGGCGCGTCCCGGCAACCAGCTGAGTAGCCACGACGATCCGTGACGGGTCTGCACGCGCTCGGCGAATTCGAGGGAGATACCGCTGGTCATCTGCCAGTCGGTGATATGGATGGTCACAGCTGCCTCCTCAGGGGGCTCGGCACCGAGACCGGGCCGGGACTACAGCCGGCACGGCATCGCTGCCGTCGGGTAAGGGGGGACTGCCGGGCGCGCTCAGCGCGCCGTCGCGGAGGATGCCTCCGGATCCACCCCGGTGCAGGAGACGCATCGACGTGCTGGGTAACGGTGTCCGCGGAATCGGGCTGTCGTCATTGTCGTCACCAGGCCCTCCCGTTCCTCTGATCGAGGGAAACGCTGATTCCAGTGTGTCATTTGACGGTTCCGCGGGTCAATGTAAATGTCAAACGCCGTCCTGCACTATGGTTATTGCCATCAGAGACCGGGTCGAAACCCCTCGGCGACGGCGAAAACCAGAAAGGCGCGCGGTATGTCCCCCACCGACGACACCGCCATCGTCGCTATCCGCAATATCTTGACCCGGCTCTGCAAACGCTCCGGTCTCAGCGCCGACCGTCTCGCCACCACCGAAATCGATATCACTCCCCTCCTCGACCTCCCGGTCATCCGGCGATACGCCGCCACCCACGGCATCACCCGCACCGCCGCCGTACTCCCCGTCGTCCGCGAACACGCCCGCCGCCTCCCGGCGACCCACCGCGTCATCACCGACGCCGAACTGTCCCTCGGCCTGCTGCGCGAATCCGAGACCACCGGAATCGACCCCGAGGACCTCTATTCACAGGACCTCGGCGACCGTCGCGAATACCTCTCGGCGAACTGGAGCAGGTTGCACGAGATCGCCGACGCCGAGGCCATTCCCCCGGCACCCACCGTGCGCTCCCTGCGCGCCACTCCCGAACGCCGCGCCTTCACCGCATTGGCCGCGCTGCTGGTCACCGGGAACGTCTACACCGACGCCCGATTCCCCCAGGGCACCGGCCGCCACGGCAGCTCCGGCCGGATCGGCACGCTCACCGTCGTCGGCGACGCCGTTATCGACCACATCTACCGTGTCGACGAAATCCCCGACGCGCGCGGTTTCGCCCGCGGCCGTTTCAGCGACAACCCGGGCGGCAAAGGACTCGACCGCGCCGTTGCCGCCGCCCGCCTCGGAATCGATGTCCGGCTCGTCAGCGCGGTCGGCGACGACGAGGCCGGACGCCGGATCCTCGACTATCTCCGTACCGAGAAGGTCGATACATCCCTGGTCAAGGTCGTTCCCGACGCCACCACCCCCATCACTGCGCTCATCGTCAGCAAAACAGGTATCGCGGGCACCATTTTCTGCGAGGACGACCGCATCCGGCTCACCACCGCCGAGCTCACCGGACCCGCGGTCCGCGCCGCGCTCACCGAAACCGACGCCGTCCTGGTCACCCTCGAACCGCCGCTACCGGTGATCGAACGGGTCCTGACCACCCTGCAGAACCTCCCGAAACGACCCACCCTGCTGCTCACGGCCGCCGCTGTCGAGACACCCCAGGTCCTGTACCGCTACCTGTCCATCGTCGACTACCTGATCGGATCCACCCAGGAGCTCGACAGCATGGTCCCCGAGATACCTGCCCAATCCGGGGCCCATATCGCTCAGCAACTCCAGATGCTGGGCACGCCCGTTGTCTGTGTCGTCGAGGATTTCGGCTGCACCGTCCGCTCCGACCGGCTCGCCCTCGATATCCCGCGCTTCCAGGCCGCGGCGCTCACCGATGTACCGGGTTCGCGCGGGGCCTTCTCCGCCGCACTGGTGTACCGGCTGCTGTCGCGTCCCCCGATCGCCGACGGCGGGGGTGGGCCCGTCCGCCGGGTGGCCGACGAACAGGACTACACCTGGGCGACAGCCGCCATGGTGGCGACGCAGTCGTTCGCCGGTGACGTACCCGGCGCCATGCCCACCGCCGAAGAGGTGGACCGCATCATCCGGCTCACCGCCGAAAGGCACTGACGGGTGCCCGGTCCGAGAGTCCGCACCGACCCGCCGCACATGGAGTGCGTACTCGTAGCGGCAGGCGTAAAGTCACCTATCGGCCCGCCATCGCACGGGAACGATGTCCCCGATCGGCGGGCCGAGCGCTGCGGTAGCTCGGCCCTACCCATTCTCGCGGTACCGACAAAACATCGAAGGAGTATCGACCTTGACCGCAGCCGCGGAGACTTCCGCTGTCGCCACCGAACACCGGTTCACTCGCAACGGCCACGAGTCCCCGCTGGCGGTATTCGCCGTCGACGGCAGGCCCGAACTCGGTCATGTACTGGTTTTCGGGCGGCCCGCCGACGGTTGCCTGGTGCGGATCCACTCGCGCTGCCTCTACGGTGAAGCACTCGACTCCCAGGACTGCGATTGCGGGCCCGAGCTCCGCACGTCTCTCGATCTCATCCAGGAAGCCGGCGCCGGAGTACTGGTCTATCTCGAACAGGAAGGGCGTGGCGCGGGACTGATCGCGAAAGCGCTGGGGTACCGGGAAGCCGAACGCACCGGCGCCGATACCTTCACCGCATATCGCAACCTCGGATACCCCGAGGACTCCCGTAGTTATGCCCAGGCCGCGGACAGTTTGCGCAAACTCGGGCTCACCAGGGTCCGGCTGCTCACCAACAATCCCGACAAGGTCGCGGCCGTGCGCGCCGCGAATATCGCCGTCACCGCCGAGCCGCTGCATACACCGCCGCTCAGCGAGCGGGCGGCCGCCTATCTGGAAGCCAAGCGCCGTCACCGCGGACATTGGATTCCGGCGAACCAACCCGGACCGGCGCCGAACACAGAGGGGCCGGTGGGCGAGCAGATCGCCGCCGGCGTGCGCTGACCCAGACAGAACGACCCCACCAGCGCCGTTACCCAGCTACCATTGGTGATCCGCGTCACTCTCCGATCGCCGGTCGCCCATACGACACCGGTGGTAGCGACGGCGAGTGTTCCGGTACCCCAGCACCTCGGGAACGGATCCATGACCACAGATATCGCCTACACCCACCGCACCGGCGTCACTGTCCGCACAGTGCCCGCGGCGTTCCAGCAAACCCTGACCCTCCGCCCGGATTCGGTCGCCCTGCGCACCGTCGGCGGCACCCAGGAAATCACCTGGCGGGAGTACGGGCAACGCGTCCGTGCTCTCGCCGCGGGCCTGGCCGCGCTGGGTCTCACTCGCGGCGACACCGTGGGCATCATGCTCACCAACCGGCCGGAGTTCAACCTCCTCGATACCGCCGCACTGCACCTGGGCGCCACCCCGTTCTCCGTCTACAACACCTGCTCGCCCGAACAGATCGCGCACGTCTTCGGCAACGCCGGCAACAAGATCGTCGTCACCGAGCAGCAGTTCCTCGGCACCATCCGCGCCGCGGGCGTACCGATCGAACACCTCGTCGTCGTCGACGGGCCGGCCGAAGGCGCGACGACCACCCTCGCCGAGCTCGAGGCCGCCACCGATGCCGAATTCGATTTCGATGCCGCCTGGCAGGCCGTGGAACCAGGAGATCTCGCCACCCTCATCTACACCTCCGGCACCACCGGGCCGTCCAAGGGCGTCGAACTCACCCACAGCAATGTGCTGGCCCAGATCCTCGCTCTCACCAGCGGCCCGCTCGACGTCGGGATAGACGACCGCGCGCTCTCCTACCTGCCCGCCGCCCACGTCGCCGACCGGATTTCCGGGCACGCCATCAACCTGGTGACCGGTATCCAGATCACCACCGTCCCCGATCCCCGGGAGATCGCCGCCGCGCTCCCCGACGCCCGGCCCACCGTCTTCTTCGGCGTCCCGCGTGTCTGGCAGAAGATCAAGGGCGGTGTCGAGGCCAAGCTCGCCGCCGAAACCGGCGCCAAGAAGGCCATCGCCGGCTGGGCCGTCGCCATCGGTATCGCGGCGGCCAAAGCGGATCTGGCCGGCACCGGGCGCGGCCCGCTGCTGAATATCCAGCACCGCATCGCCGAGAAGCTGCTGCTGTCCAAAGTGCGAGCGACGCTCGGCCTGGACGAGCTCCGGGTTGCCTCCTCCGGTGCCGCTCCCATCCCACCGGAAACACTCGAGTTCTTCCTCGGTCTCGGTTTCTGCGTCTCCGAGGTATGGGGTATGTCGGAGACCAGTGGTGTGGCCACCTACACCGAACTCGACAAACCCCGGCCCGGATCCGTCGGTCGCGCCGTCGACGGACTCGAACTCCGGCTCGCCGACGACGGTGAGGTACTCGTACGGGGTCCGATCATCACCCACGGGTATCGGGCCATGCCCGAGAAAACCGCCGAGGCGCTCGACGCCGAGGGCTGGCTGCACACCGGCGACGTCGGCACCCTCGACCCCGACGGCTACCTGCGGATCATCGACCGCAAAAAAGAACTCATCATCAACGAAGGCGGAAAGAACATCGCCCCGAGCAATATCGAGAACGCCGTCAAGGCCGCCTCCTCGCTCGTCGGGCAGGCGGTGGCGCTCGGTGACGCCAAACCCTATATCACCGCCCTCATCGTGCTCGACCCCGATATGGCAGCCATCCGCGCGAAGGAAATCGACGCCACCGACGCCGATATCGCCACCCTCGCCCGGCATCCCCGTATCGTCGAGGACGTCCGCGCGGCGATCCAGGCCGGGAACGCGAAACTGTCCCGGGTCGAACAGATCAAACGGTTCACCATCGTCGATACCGTCTGGGAGCCCGGCGGCGACGAACTCACCCCGAAGATGTCGCTCAAACGCGCACCGATCGCCGAGAAGTACGCCGAGCAGATCACCGCGCTCTACGCCGAGGAGGTATCCGGCACCGTGATCGACGTACGCGGCTGAGTCGAACCACCCGAACAGTAGTGGGGGGGGGGGGGGGGGGGGGGGGGGCGCCCGGCCGGGAGAGGAAGAGGGGTGGTGGGGGGGGGGGAGGCGGCGCGGCCCCCCGCGCGGGGGGGCGCGGGCTAGAAAGGCGAGGGGGGCGGGGGGGGGGGGGGG
>NZ_JARWOV010000319.1 GCF_029868855.1 Nocardia carnea
CGGTGGCGGAGGTCCTGGCCGCCTGACCCCGCCTCGGGTGCCGCCGGTTCATGGTTCACTCCGTGTGGTTCCAGGTGCCGGGACGGAGGCCGGGAACTGGTCGCCGAGGATGTGGCCACCCTGGCGTTCTAAGGCTCACCCGCTCAGTCTCGCTGGTTGGAAGAGGAGTCCATGCCAGCGTTGCTGGCAGCGAAGCCAGCCGGCGGGCGGTCGGCGGGGCGGGCGGGGGGGGGGCCGCCCACCCTCGCGTCGCTACGCTTCACGCCGTCCATTCTCCGGCGATACACGAGGTGGCCACGGGCCGCACCTCCAGCGTCGCGTAGGTCGCGGCCGGGCATTTCTCGGCCCAGCCGAGCGCGGCGTCCAGATCCGGGACATCGACGACGAACACCCCGGCCAGCGCCTCCTTCGTCGCGGCGAACGGGCCGTCCTGCACCTGCAATGTGCCCGAGCGCCTGCTCACGGTGGTCGTCGCGGCCTGCGGGAACAGGATATCGCCGCCGACGAGGACCCCGGCCTCCTGCAGAGCCCGCCCGTAGGCGTCGAATGCCCGCTGCATCTCCTCGATCGCCGCCGCGGGAATCTCGCCTTCGGCCGGTTCCTCGTTGTGGATCAGAAACGCGTATCGCATCGGTTTCTCCTTCTTCAGGGGCCGGACCCAGTATCCGTGCGTTCACCCTTGTGCAGAGATGACGATCGGATGCCGATCGAATCGACACTTCTGCGCGGAAAAATTTCACGGACCACAGTCCGTACCCACGGCCCTGCCCACCGACCGAAGCAGGGTCCGTCCGAGGTGATCTGGACGGACAACCCGATCGATTTCGCCATGATCCGCGCTCATCTCATGCGGTCCGGGCCAGCGAAACCTCGGGTGCCTCGACCTGGCGGATCACCCCGTCCCGGATATCTAGCCGCGTGCCCTGGAAACGCTCGCGTATCCGGCGATCGTGGGTGACCATCACCAGTGCGCCCCGATAGCCGGTGAGTGCCTCCTCGAGTTCTTCCACCAGCGCCGGGGACAGGTGGTTGGTCGGCTCGTCGAGCAGCAGCAGCTCGACCGGATCGCTCACCAGGCGTGCCAGTTCGATCCGCCGGCGCTGCCCATAGGACAGGTCGCCCACACGCAAACCGAGATCTTCCGGCCGGAACAACCCCAATCGCAGAAGCTCGTCGGCGTGTTCCTCCGGATGCCACGGGCGGCCGTGCGCGAACGCCCGCAGCACGGTTGTCTCCGGGGGCCAGGGCACCTCCTCCTGTCGTAGATGGCCCACGCGGCCGGGTACCCGCACCGAACCGCTGTCGGGTTCCAGTTCTCCGGCCAGCAACCGCAGCAGGGTGGTCTTGCCGGCACCGTTCGGGCCGGTGATCAGGAGTCGTGCACCGGCGGCGAGGGATATCTCGCCGACCTCGAGCCGGCCGTCTACCCGCACGCCCGTCAGCTCGGCCACCGGCCCCTCCGGAGCCTCGGCCCGGCCGTCGAGCTCCGGTGTGAAATTCAACGGGTCCGGCGGCGCGGCGACCGGGTTACCGGTGAGCCGCTCGAGACGTTCCTTGGCATTGCGGATCCGTCCGCGGGCCCCGTGGTCGCGACCGCGGGCCCGGAAAGGTCCAGCCGCGAACACCGCCAGCGGAAGTTTGCGTGGAATGGCTTCCAGCCGCGACACATTGGATTCCGCCAGGCGGCGATTGCGGGCCAGTTCCTCCTTCCACCGTCGATATTCTTCGGCCATCCGACGCCGTTGCGCCGCCTTGGCTCGCAGGTAGCCGTCGTACCCGTCGCCGAACCGGGCGACCTGTCCGTCCGCGACCTCGAGCACCACATCGGTGATGCGTTCGAGGAAGACCCGATCGTGCGTCACCGCGACGATGGTGCCGCGGTGGCCGCGCAGATATCGTTCGAGCCAGCCCACCGCGGCATCGTCGAGATCGTTGGTGGGTTCGTCGAGCAGCAGCAGTTCCGGCGCGGCCGCCAGGGTGGCGGCCAGCGCGAGCCTGGATCGTTGACCGCCCGACAGTGTGCCCAGCGGACGTTCCCGTACCAGGCCCGATAGCCCGAGCCCGGCCAGTGCGGTGTCCACGCGCTGGTCGGCCTGGTATCCACCGCGTGCTTCGAACCGCGCCAGCAATTCCGCATACCGGCGCAGCGCCGGTTCCAGCGGTTCCGCGCCGCCGAGTTCGGTTTCCGCGCTGCGAACCCGGTTTTCCAGGTCGCGGATATCGGCCAGCGCCAGGTCGATCGCGTCGGCGACGGTCGCGGTTTCCGGCAGGTCGAGCGATTGCGGCAGGTAACCGATCCCACCGGGCGCCGAGACGCAGACCTCGCCGTTGTCCGGCAGTTCCTGCCCGGCGAGCAATCTCAGCAGTGTCGATTTTCCGGAACCGTTGTCGCCCACGACGCCGACGGTTTCGCCGGGCCGGATCGCCAGCGAGACCCGGTCCAGAACGGTGCGGTCACCGTAGCGTTTGCTGATTTCGGAGAGGGTGAGTTGAGCAGCGGTAGGCATGAATCCTCCTGTTCTCGGCACGCGGCCGTGATCACGGAACCCACGCACGAAAAAGGAACCGGCCGGGCCGGAAGACGTGGTGGGTGAAGAACGCGGAGGCGCACTCGGCTGTGGAGTGGCACTCGACGCGTCGAGGGCGTGATTACAGGAAGAACAACAAAGTACCCATGAGGTGGATGACGTTATCGGCGAGAGAGCCGGTCTGTCAATCCCTGTTTGGGCGTACCTGCCCCGTAGGACGGTCGGGCGGGGAAGCCACCGCTGCGGCCGCGGGCCTATGAGCTTCGCATATGCCGATGCGTCCAACTCTCGAAGCTGGTGAGTGGAATCCCCAGAGCCTGGGCGAATTCCGGCCGGGCCGGCTGGCCTTCGACGTTCATGAACGCGTGGGAAGCACCCATCGGAGGCATACCCGCGGCCAATGCCTGCTCCTCGGTCATATCCGGAGCGGACAGCGGCGTACCGAGAGCGTCGGACAGAATCTCGGCGATTTCGGCCATCGACAGATAATCGCTCGCCAGCTCCAGTTCCAGCCGGTCGAATCGTTCCAGGTCGGTGAGGGCCGCGGCCGCCGCCCGCCCGATATCGGCTACCGCGGCGAGCGAGAGCCGCGTATCCGGTTTCAGCACGCTCACCAGTCCACCGGAAATTCCCCGGGGGAAAAGGAAAGCCATCTCAGGAAGGAAATTCTCCATGAAGAAGCCCGGTTTGAGAATTGTCCAATGGTCGAAACCGGCAGCGCGAACCTGCTCTTCGATGGCGTGCTTGGTGTCCAGCGAAGGGGCGACCGCCGCCCAGCGACCTTCCGCCCAGCCGGGAACAGCGGTATGCCGGCCCGCACCGGAGACCGACGTGTGCACGAACTGCGATACTCCGGCAGCTCGCGCGCCTTCCAGCAGATTGACGGCCTGGTCGTATTCTCCGGCGAAATCGAAGCCCGACGGGGTCAGCGGCGCCTGCTGTACCGAGAAGACCGAGCGAGTGCCCGCCGCGGCCCGGGTCGCGGAATCACGGTCGTGTAGATCTCCCGCGATCAGTTCGGCCCCCAGTGCGGCGACAGCACGGGCCGGCCCGGTGGCCGGATCGCGTACCAGAGCACGAACCGGAACGCCGGCCGCGAGCAGCGCGCGGGCAGTGGCACCACCCTGCCTGCCGGTGGCACCGGTCACGAGTACGGGTGCGGACTGTACGGACATCAGATCTCCTCCATCACAGCGGAACACTAAACGGCGGGGCCCGCCACTTAGCTTCCGATAGAATACGGCGGGCCCCGCCACTTAGCAATGCCGAGAGGAAAACGATGTCGGATCAGCAACGCGCCGACGCCAGGCGCAACTACGCGCGCATCCTCGCGGTCGCCGAGGCGGAGGTCGCCGCACACGGATCCGCGGCCTCGCTCGAGCAGATCGCCCGTACCGCGGGGGTCGGGTCGGCCACCGTGCGCCGGCACTTCCCCACCCGCCGCGCCCTACTGGAAGCGGTTTCCCACGAGCGGGTCGAGGTCCTGCGTACCCGTGCCGGCGAACTGACCGCCGCAGCCGACAGCGGTGCGGCACTCCTGGAATGGCTGAGCGATGTCGTGACGTACTGCGTCGAGGCCCGAGGTCTGGCGGCCGCCCTGTCCTACGACCTCGAGCCCGATTCGCTCCAGGAGAACTCCTGCGCGGCAACAATTCACGAGGCGGGCGACCCGCTCCTGCGTCGCGCGATCAGCGACGGAGCGGTCGTCCCGGACGTCACCGTCACCGAGTTGATCACGCTCATCATCGGCATCACCCTGGCCACCGAATCCCTCCCCGACCCCGCCGACCGCGCACACCGCCTGTTCCGGCTCGCCGTCGACGGATTGAGCCCGCGGCCCTGAACCCGCCCCACCGCCGGAACCCGCCGATCCTGCTCGGGCTCAGGGCTCAGCTCGACCGGCGTCGAACCTCCCGCGCGCACGCCCGCGAGAACTCCGCCGGATCGAATCCGAGTACCAGGCCGATCGCCTCGAGCGACCGGCGCGACAGCTTTCCGCCCCGTTCGGCATGCATGGTCGTCCCCGGCAGCAGGAACGCGGCATTGTCGAGCTCCAGGCAGGTGAGACCGGCCGCCCGTCGTTCCAGCGACAATTGTTCCCCGACCACCGGGCCGGCCTTCGCGAAGAGTTCCAGGTCGTCCATGTCCACGTTCTCAGTGTGGACCTGCAACCCCTCCGGCATCTCTCGTTTGCGGAGGATGCCGGAAACCGGCCTCCTCGCGCTCCGGACCGGCGGCCGACCGCGACAACCCCCACGCTCGAGCGGATCGGTGAGTGAGGCGGTCACCGCTCGGCTTCCAGCTGCGCTGCCAGGGCGGCTCGTTCGGCCCGGTGCCGGGCGAGCAACTCGGCACTGAAATCACCCCAGGCCGCGTCTTCCGCCTCCGACATGGGCAGATCATCACCCTCGAACTCCGGATGCCGGTCCAGGAATCGCTGGTACAGCTGCCCCATTTCCCGGCTGTGCCGGCGGTTGAGTTCGATCCGTCGCGGGTCCATCGGCTCACCGATCCTCGATGGGCCCGGCGCCGGCAGGTGCATCGTGTTACGGAAACCAGTTTCTCCGCTTCCCCGGTCGGCGCAGACGCGGAATTCGCAGATGCTAACCCACCCCCCGCCGCGCCTCTCACACAGTGCGGAACGGGTTCTCGCCGGTTCCCCGCCCTTCCGGGCGCGGCCGTCCGGTGCTGGTGCCGAACCGGGCGAAAACGCGTGGCAGTGACATCACGATGCCCGATAGGGTGCGGAGCCGGCGGAAACGAGCCGGCCGGCCGAGTTCGAGGAAGGTGCGCGGTGGTTCACAACGAGACGGTGGCAACGACAGTGCTGTGGCGACCGACCGGTCCGGAAGAACTGGAACTCATCCGCCGGTCCGGCTGGCGCGCATGGCCGCCGCGCCTCCCGGAGCAGCCGATCTTCTACCCCGTGCTCAACGAGGAGTACGCGATCAAGATCGCCCGCGAATGGAATGTGCCGCACAGCGGCGTCGGCTACGTCACCCGGTTTCGGGTGGAGTCGGACTTCGTCGCGCGCTACCCGGTCCAGCAGGCCGGTGGCGAGACAATCCTGGAATTGTGGGTTCCGGCCGAGGAACTGGATGACTTCAACGCGCATCTGGTGGGCCCGATCGAGGTCGTGCACGAATTCAGGTGAGCACGCTCTGTCCGGGAATCCGCACCTGTGCGGTCCCGTTCGTGGGGGCGAGTGAGCAAAGAATCGTCAGGATCGGATTCATTCTCGAATCGATACTGCCCGATTACTTTGACCATCGGCCCGTTTTCCTGCTCGACCCGATTCAGTGCAGGCGCCGCCCCACCGTCCGACCGTCAGGAGACCACCGTGACCACCACCGAGAGTCGTCCCGTCACCGCAGCCGATATCTATGCCGCCGGCGGTATCACCGTCACCAAACTGGGCGAGAACATCGGCGCGCTCATCGAGGGCGTCCACATCTCCGGCGAGATCAGTGGCGAGACCGCGTTCGCCATCCGGTACGCCCTGGCGGCCAACAAGGTGGTGGTTTTCCGCGGCCAGCATCATGTCGACGACGAGACGCAGTACCGCTTCGCCGCCACGCTCGGCACGCCGACCACCACCCATCCGACCTTGACCTCCGAGGACAACCGGACGCTGGTGATCGAGGGCGCGGCGAACAGCTGGCATACCGATGTCACTTTCATCGACCGTATCCCGAAGGCCTCCATCCTGCGCGCAGTGGATATTCCCCCCTACGGCGGCGCCACCACCTGGGCGTCCACCACGGCGGCCTACGATCAGCTACCCGAACCGCTCCGGGCATTGGTCGACAGGCTGTGGGCCGTGCACAGCAACGAATACGACTATGCCGGCGTCCACGCCGACCCCAAGGCTCGGGGTATCAGGACGGCGGACCATATGCAGAAGTTCACCCGTATCGTGTTCGAGACCGAGCATCCGGTGGTCCGCGTACATCCCGAGACGGGCGAGAGGTCGCTGCTGCTGGGCCATTTCGTCAAGAATTTCGTGGGCCTGAAGTCTTCGGAATCGGCGGCGCTGTTCCAGCTGCTGCAGGACCGCATCGTCCGCCCGGAGAACACCCTGCGCTGGGCTTGGACCCCCGGTGACCTGGTGATCTGGGACAACCGCGCCACCCAGCACTACGGCATCGCCGATTACGGCGACCACAAGCGCAGCGTGCACCGGGTGACCCTGGCCGGCGATATCCCGGTCTCGGTGAACAACGAGTCCAGCCGTATCCGCACCGGAGACGCATCGCATTTCTCCATCGTCGATCCCGTCGATCGTTTCCCCGGATTCGACGCCTGATCCATCCGCTGCCGGCGCCCACGACACAAGCCCCCGTCACGGCGTGATCGCCGTGGCCCGGCGGCGCCGGTCAGCCCGCGGCGGTCAGGGCGCGGAGCACGATGTCACGGGTGTCGGCGGGGTCGATCACATCGTCGATCTCGCCCACGGTGGCCACACTGAGGGCCTTACCGCGCTCGTAGAAGCCCGCCAGCAATTCTTCGTACCGGGCGCGGCGGGCTCCGGGGTCGGCGATGGCTTCGAGTTCCTTGCGGTAGCCCAGGCGCACCGCACCCTCGAGTCCCATGCCGCCGAATTCGCCTGTGGGCCAGGCGACGGTCAAGGTCGCGGCGTGCAGATCGCCGCCTGTCATCGCCATGGCACCGAGCCCGTACCCCTTCCGGAGAACCACTGCGACCAAGGGTGTCGTCAGCTGGGCTCCCGCCACGAACATCGCCCCGAAACGGCGGACGGTGGCGGTACGTTCGGCGTCCGGCCCGACCATGAAACCGGGCGTGTCGACCAGGGACACCACCGGCAGGCCTCGTTCGTCACAGAGCCGCAGGAAACGGGTCGCCTTATCGGCGGCGTCGCCGTCGATCGCCCCGCCGAGGTGACTCGGATCGTTGGCGAGCACTCCGACGGGCCGGCCCGCGAGCCGGGCGAAGGCGGTGACGATACCGGTGCCGAATCCGGCCCGGACCTCGAGAACACTGCCGATGTCGAATAGGGTGTCCAGTACCGGCCGGACCGCATAGACACGGACCCGGCTCTCCGGCACCAGATGCCGAAGCAGGCGCTGATCGGCGCAGTCGATCCGCTCGGCGGGTACACCCGTCACCGTGCGCAGATAGGTGCGAGCGGTAGCGACGGCAGCGGCCTCGTCCGGGACGAGGACATCGACCACCCCGTTGGGTACCTGCACCGACATCGGCCCGACATCCTGCGGCGCCACCACGCCCAGCCCCGCACCCTCGATCATTGCCGGACCGGACATTCCCAGACTGCTCCCCTCGGTCGCGATGATCAGATCGCAGGAGGCGGCCAGCGCGGCATTACCGGCGAAACAGTAACCCGCGACGATCGCGACGGTCGGCACCTTGCCCGAAAGCTCGGCCATGAGCCGGAAGGTCGGCACATCGAGCTGGGCGATCGCGGAGGTATCGGTATCGCCGGGCCGGCCGCCGCCGCCCTCGGCGAAAACCACCACCGGCAGTGATCGGCGCCGGGCGAGCTGGAGCAGCCGGTCGGTTTTCCGGTGATTGTGCACGCCCTGGGTGCCGGCGAGAACCGTGTAGTCGTAGGCCAGTACCGCCATAGGCACACCGTCGACGGCCGCGGTGCCGGTGATCAGGCCGTCTGCCGGAGTGGCGGTGATCAGGTCGGCGAGGTCGCGGCGGCGGCGTTGCGCGGCGATCACGTATCCGCCGTATTCGGTGAAACTCCCGGGATCCACCAGATCGGCGATGTTCTCCCGGGCGGTACGGAGTCCTTTGCCGTGCCGGCGCTGGACCGCGGCGGGGCGGGCCGCGTCCAGCGTGAGCTGTTCACGTTCATGGACTTCGGCCAGATCGGGCCGGATATGCGCCGGGTCGATATCGGCTGCCGCCGTGGTCTGTTCCCCGGCGGCGCCGGTACCGGTGAAGATCAGCAACGGATCTGCGGCGGCGACGGCATCTCCGGCCTTCACCAGAACCTCGTCCACGGTGCCCGGCCGATCGGCACGGACGACATGCTCCATCTTCATGGCTTCGAGAACCAGCAGCTCGGAACCGGCCACCACCTGATCACCGGGTGACACCGACACCTGCGCGACGACCCCTGGCTGACTTGCGAGGAGCGCATTCGCGGGAACGTCGTCACCGCCCGAACCGCCACCGGTGCGTCCATCCGATCGAACCCGATAGGCATGTTCCGCTGGATCGGCCTGTTCGCCGGTACCCGCGGGGTTGGCCCGGCGGCCCTCGGCGAAAGAGCCTGTGGGCTCACTCTTCCCGGCCCCACCGGCATTCTGCGGGTGTACGTTTCGCGGGTCCTGTCCGCCCGGCTCCGGCCGAACAGTACGTCCGGATCGGTCGCCGTCGTCCGCGCAGGCGGGACGCAGGTCCTGACCGGCTGCCTCCGCAGCAGTAACCAGGTCGGCGGTCCGGGTATCGACATACGCCGTATCGACCCCGCCCGTTATCAGCGCCGGTTCGGCCAGCAGCACACGCAGCAGCCCGATATTGGTGACGACACCGTCGAGGTCGAATTCGGCCAGCGCCCGGTCCGCCCGTCCGGCCACCGTATCGATGCTGCCGTGGACGATCACCTTGGCCAGTAGCGAGTCGTAGCGCGGGCTCATCGCGTAACCGGCGTAACCGTGGGTATCCACCCGGATTCCGTGTCCCGCCGGCGGCTGGAAACGGGTCAGTGTGCCCGTACCAGGGGCGACGGTGCCGTCGGCCCGCACGATTTCGGCATTGACCCGCACCTGCAGTGCGGTCCCACGGCTCGGTACGCCCTGGTCGAGGCCGAGTTCGGCGAGGGTCTTCCCCGCGGCGAGCTCCAACCCGATCTCGACCAGATCCAGCCCGGTGACTTCCTCGGTGACCGTATGTTCCACCTGAAGCCGAGGGTTGACCTCGAGGAAAACGAGTCCCTCACCCGTGACGAGGAATTCGACGGTCGCCAGCCCCCGGTACTGTCCCGTCAGGTCGGTTGCGGCCCGGTGCAGCGCCCCGCGGACCGTTTCGGGCACCGCGGGCGCCGGTGCGATCTCCACCAGCTTCTGCCGGCGTCGCTGCGCGCTGCAATCCCGGTCGCCCAGCGCGACGGCCCCGTGCCCGTCCCCGGCGACCTGCACTTCGATATGCCGCGCCCGGGTGAACAGCTGCTCGACATAGACAGTGCCGTCACCGAACGCCGACTCCGCTTCGGATGCGCTGCGGCGCAGTGCCTCGTCGAGTTCGGCGGGTTCGGTCACCGGCCGCATTCCCCGGCCGCCGCCACCGGACCGTGCCTTCACCATCACTGCCGCACCGGGTCCGAGACCGGCGAGGAAATCGTGCGCCTGCGCCGCGGCCGCGCCGGCCGGTACCGGGATGCCGAGCTCCGCCGCCCGGGCTCGGGCCGCGGTTTTGTCACCGAACAGTGCCAGCGCTTCCGCGTCGGGGCCGACGAACACCAACCCCGCCGCGGTGCACCGGCGTGCGAAAGCCGCATTCTCCGAGAGGAATCCATACCCCGGATGCACTCCCTCGCAACCTGTCCGCACGGCGGCGTCCACGATCGCGTCGATATCCAGGTATGCGGCGGGACCCGCGCCCGGCAGTTCGACCGCGACGTCCGCCCGGGAAACATGCAGGCTAGCCACATCGTCGACCGGATGCACGGCCACGGTTCGCATACCGAGCGCGGCGGCCGTGGCCATGATCCGGACGGCGATCTCGCCCCGGTTGGCGACCAGCAGCGTGGTGATCGGGCGCGCGGTCACCGGTCGGCCCTGCGCAGTACGATCCCCGCGGCCTCGCGGTCCCAGACACCGTCGTGCACACCGGCGTCCCGCAGCAGGTGTTTGTGCACCTTCTGCGTGGGTGTTTTCGGGAGTTCGGCACGGAATTCGAGGTAGCGCGGCACCATGAAATACGGCAGGTGGTCGACCAGGTAGCCGATGAGTTCCGCCGGATCGATGGTCACATCGTCCCGCGGCACCACGACCGCCTTGATCTCGTCCTCGGTCAGGTCGGAGGGCACGCCGACCACCGTGCTCTCGTACACCCCGGGATGGGTGTTGATCACGCGCTCCACCTCGAAACTCGAGATGTTCTCGCCGCGCCGGCGCAGGGCGTCCTTGATCCGGTCGCTGAAATAGAACCGGCCCTCGGCATCGGTGCGGAACGCGTCGCCGGTGTGCACCCAGCCGTCTACCAACGTCTCTGCCGTTTTGTCCGGCAGGTTGTGGTAGCCGCGCAGGACCGTCGACGGCTCGTCCGGACGGACCCACAGTTCACCGACCTCGCCGACCGCCACATTCTGCCCGGCCGAATCCACCAGCCGCAGTGTGAATCCGGGACGCGGGAACCCCGCGGCACCGCTTGCGACGGTCTCCGGTGGGCCGTTGAGCACCACACCGATCTCACTCATCCCGTACACCGAGGCCACCGCCACACCGAAACGCCGCCGGAAGCCGTCGATATCGCTGGCCAGCGGTGCCATCACGGCCAGTTCGAGGGGATTGTCGGCATCGTCGGGCTGCGGCGGGCATTGTTGTAGCAGTTCGGCCATCGCCCCGAGTGTCACGGTGACGGTGATGCCGTGTTCTCGAACGGTCGGCCAGAACTTGCTGACCGAGAATCCCGGTTCGACCACGCAGCGGGAGTCGTGGATCAGCGCCTGGTACACCCCGTACCACTGGCCCGCGAGGTGGAACAGCGGCAGGGTGACCAGTATCCGGTCGCCCGCGTGCGGACGCTGCTGATCCTCCCGCGAAGCGTAGGTGTAGGCGTGCGCGTGCGAAACCAGCACCCCCTTCGATACACCGGTGGTGCCGGAGGTGTACATGTACGCCATCAGGTCGGCGGGGTCCAGGCGTTGCGGCGCAATCGGTTTCGCGGTGGCGAGTTCGTCGAATCCGAGGACGCGGAACCTACCGCGCAACTCGTCGGCGGCCGCCGGATCACCGTGCACCACCAGGGTGCGCAATGCGGTGAGATCGTCGGCGATCCGCGCTACCCGTTCGACATAGCCGGCTTCGAGCACCAGCGCCGACGCGCCGGAGTCGTTGAGGATATGGCTCAGGAACGAACCCTTGTAGGCGGTGTTGACCGGCACTTCGACCATCCCGCCGAGGGAGGCACCGGTCCAGGCGTGTACCGCGTCGAGGGAATTGTCCAGCAGTAGTGCCACCGGTTGCTGCCGGCCTACTCCCGACTCGGTGAGGCCACCGGCGATATGCAAGGAGCGGGCGTAGCTCTCCGCCACGGTGTATCGGCCGTCCGGCCCGATCTGAGCGAGCTCATCGGGGATACGTTCCAGCACGTGTTCATACACCGCACTGATCGTCCGACGCTGGACGTCCGGTAGACCCATGGCACGATAGTTTACAGTCATGTCAAGTAGATGGAGGTGGATATGCGCGGAATCGGCGGCCGTACCCTCACCGAGCCCGAGAAACGCAATCTGTTGCTGGACTCCGCCGAACGCACGTTCTGCCGGCTCGGCTACACCCGCACGACCATCGCCGCCCTCGCCGACGAAGCAGGTGTCACCCGCCCGACCGTCTACGCCTACTTCCCGTCCAAGGACGATGTCTTCCGCGCCCTCGCCGAACGGGTTCGCGACGAATTCCTCGCCCTCCAGGAGGGCATCGCCGCACCTTCCCCCGGCGCCACCGGCCGCGCGGGAATCGTCGCCTACCTGCACGCCTACGTCCGGCACCGCGGAATGCTCACCGTCATCGGGCATCAGGCACTGTCCGATCCGGAGATGCGCGCGCTACACGCCGAGGTCCACGAACGCCCGACCCGGCGGCACGCCCGATTCCTGACCCGCCTGGCGGACCGGGGCGACGCCACGCTCGCCGCACCCGCGCACGCACTGGCCGAGATGGTGACCGGTATCGTCATGCGCTTCGCCGATCTCGCCGCCGACGATCCCGGCCGGCTTCCGGAACTGACCGGCGATCTCGTGGCCGCCTATCACCGCCTCACCGGCCTGCAAGCCTGAACCCACTCAGGCACGTACGGCGGCCGCAGCCCGCCGTACCGTCCCACTCCGACGGACGGCCGCTCGACAGTAGCGGCCCTCGACAGGAAGGATGAGCGGGTGGTCAGCCGCCGAGATCAGATCAAACGTGTTGCCGCCGGGCTCTTCGTCGAGAACGGAGTGGCGGGCACCAGCGTCCGGGATATCGCGGAGGGGGTCGGCATGTTGTCCGGCAGCCTCTATCACCATTTCCCGTCGAAGGACGCGATCGCGTTCGCGATACTCGACGATTTCCTGACCGACCTGAATTCCCGCTACCGCTCCGTACTACCCCATGTGAGCGGGATGCGCGAAGAACTGCGCGCGCTGGTCTATTCGTCGATCGAAATCGCCGAAATGCATCCGTACGCCACCGAGATCTACCAGAACGAGATGTCGTACCACGGGCCCGGCGCGCCCGAGGTGATCGCGGAGGCGGTGCGCACGGCGCATACGTTCTGGATCGACGCCGCCACCCGGGCAAGCGCGAACGGGGAACTACGTGCCGGACTGGACCCGGTCGATTTCGCGCGGATGCTGCGCGAAGGCGTGTGGTGGTCGATCCGGTACCACCGCGAACATCTGTCCGAGCGGCGCGACGAGGTGACCGACACCGTGGTGGCCGCCTTCGTCGACGGTGGCGCCGCCCCGGGTTCCCGCACGAACAGCGCACCGGCAGACGAAGAGCGCGCGATCACCGAACGCCTCGACCGCATCGAGCACCAGCTCGAGGAATTGACGAAAGCCCTGGTCGACCGACCGTGAACGAATTTCTCCGAGCAACCCGTTGACAGGATCAGTGGCACAGGACACACTCTCAAGCAGCCGCTTGGCAATAGCCAAGCGCTTGCTCGATTGGTGGTGGTCTCATGAGACGTACCCGGGTACTCGCCTGGGTGCTGGCCGCGGCATTGTTGCCGGCGGGATGTGCCCAGGTCCGTGAACCGGTGGACGATTACATCGTCATCGGGATGGACGAGGATTCGACCGGACCGGGAGCGTCGTATTCGACGATCGCCGGCGATACCGTCCGCGCCGCGGTGAACCGCCTCAACGCCGAGGGCGGGATCGGCGGTAAAGAGGTCCGGCTGGTGGTGGAGAACGACGAGAGCAGTCCGACGAATACGCCCTCCATCATCCGCAAACTCGTCGACCAGGGCGCCTCCGCGATCGTCCTCGCCACGGGTAGTGGATCGGCATTGCAGGCCAAACAGATTTCCCAGTCCACCGAGGTCGTCACCATCGCGCCCACCGCCCTGACCGATGCGGTCGCCGGGCCGCCGGGCAACGAATTCGCGTACATGGTCCCCAATCCGCTGGCCCAGTACGCCGACGTCTACTGCGGCGCGTTCGCGGCCCAGGGCAGGAAGCGACTCGGGGTGCTCGCCGATTCCAGCCCCGCGATCGCGGGAATCCTCGATACGCTCTATCCGAAACTACGCGAGTGCATCGATATCGTCGGCACCGCGAAAGCCGCCGTCGACACCGCCGACCTCACCGCCGGAGTGAGCCGGCTGCTCGACAGCGACCCGGATGTGGTGCTCGTCGCGAGTGTCGGCGGTAATTTCGAACTTCTCGCGCAGAACACGGTGCACCGGCTCGCGCCCCGGTTACAGCGTTTCTCGCTGGCCTCGATCGGGAACCAGCCCCAGTCCTGGAAACTCGCGGCCCCGGGTTCGCTCGACGGCCTCGTCTACATGGGCAGCCTCAGCGACGACAACCCCCGGACGGCGGAATTGCAGGAATGGCTGCGGACCGTCAAGGGACCGGACTACTCGCTGACCGCCTACGACGCGCAGGCCTACGACTCGGTGATGCTGCTGGCGCGGGCGATCGAACTCGCCGGAACCCATACCGATCGGCAGCGCCTCAACGAAGCGATGCAGCAGGTCCGCGATGTCCCGGCGAGCTTCGGGCAGGCACCACTGACGCTGTCGTTCGCGCCGGACGACCATATCGCCCCCGATTCGGCCTGCGGTCTGGTGCTCGTCGAATTCGGTCCCGGCAACGTACCCACCGGCCCCTGGCCGGAGTACCAGCCGGAATGCACGCCGAAGGGAGCCGGTCGATGACCGATCCGCAGTTGTGGCTGGCCGCTGTCGAAATCGGCTGCTTCTTCGCGCTCGTCGCCTTGTCGATCTATCTGGTCGTGGTGGGCGCTTCGTTCTTCAACTTCGCCGCGGGCCCGTACGCGATGGCCGCCGCGCTGCTGGCCGGTTACGCCGCCGCGCACTGGGGTGTGCCGATCCTGCTCGGTGCGATCCTGGGCATCGCGGTGGCAGTGGGGATATCGCTGGTCACCGAGATCGTGGTGGTCCGGCCGGTACAGCGCCGCTCCGGTGGGGCCGAACTACCCGCTCTGGTCGCGGTCACCGCGACCCTGTTCGCGATCCAGCAGCTGGCGGGCACGGTCTTCGGCCGGACCCCGGTGTCGGTGCCGAATCTGCTCGGCCTGCCCGACTTCCGCATCGGATCGGTGGGAGTGCAGGGTACGACGGCGACGATCATCCTGGTCACCGTGGTCGCGCTGGCCGCCACCGTGCTCTGGCTCCGGGCCACCGCCACGGGCCAGCTGTTGCGGGCGGTCGGCGACAACCACGAAGCGGCCCGGATGATCGGCGTGAACGTGAACCGGGTCCGATTGTGGGCCTTCGGCCTGTCCGGCGCCATCGCCGGAATCGCCGGGATCATCTTCGCGGCCAAATCCGGCGCCCAGTTCACCAGTGGATTGTCCTGGACGCTCACCGGGTTCCTCGCCCTGGTCGTCGGCGGCACCGGAAAGCCGTGGGCGCCCCTGGTCGGTGGCCTCGCACTCGGCTGGGTGCAGGTATTCGGCAGTTTCTATTTCGGTGCGACCGGTAGTTCGATCGCCATCTTCCTCGTCGCCCTCGTGTTCTTCGCCTTCCGGCCCGAAGGCCTGTTCCAACGAAAGGTGCGGGTGTGATGGCTGTAGTCACGACCACCGAGACCCCTACCCCGACCATCCGAACCGGTACCACCGCCGCGCGGACCGTACTCGGCGAACTGGGTATCTGCCTGGCCGTCCTCGCCGCGGTACTGCTCTGGATGGGTCCCAGCCTGTACCGGCAGGACCTGGTGTTCCTGGCAGCCACCTATGCGCTGGTGGCACTGGGTATGTATCTACCGTTCGTCCTGGCCGGTTCACTGTCCATGGCCTACAGCGCCTATGCGGCCATCGGCGCGTACGCGGTCGCGTACCTGTCGGTGAAACAAGGGCTTTCACCGTGGTGGGGCTGGCTCGCCGGCATGGTGATCGCCGCAGCGGTCGCTCTCGTCCTGGCGGTGGCGACCAGGAAGCTGTCCGGTTTCTACCTCGCCGCCGTAACCCTGCTGTTCGCCATCGCTTTCGAGCACTGGCTCGGCGACGCCACCTCGATCACCGGTGGATCTTCCGGAATCGCGAATATTCCGGTGCCGTCACTGTTCGGCTGGGAACCACCACGTTATGCCCAGGTGATGGCCGCGATCGTCTTCGTCTGCGCGGTCGCGGTGCTGATCGACCGGCTGCGCCGGTCGGCGTGGGGGCTGTCGCTGTCCGCGGCGCGGGAGAACGCACCGGCCGTGCAATCCGCCGGAATCTCGCCGACCCATCTGACCGTGGTGGCGCTGGCCGTCGGCGCGGCGATCGCATCCACCGGTGGCGCGCTGTTCACCGTATCGGTGCAGGCGGTGACGCCGGAAACCTTCGGCCTGGACCTGGTGTTCCTGGCGATCTTCATGCCGATCATCGGCGGCCGCGGATCGGCGTGGGGCGCTCCCCTCGGCGCACTGATCGTCGTGGGCGTCACGCTGAACATGCCCGGTTATCAGGGTTCGGGTGAACTGCTCCTGGCCGTGGTCGTCCTGTTGATCCTGTTGCTCGCGCCCGGCGGTGTGATCGGCTGGGCACACCGGATCCTCCAGCGACTCATACCGTCCCGGACCATGGACAGGAGGTGACAGCGATGGCATCCACAGCTCTGCTGTCCGTGACGGGGTTGACCAAACACTACGGCGGCGTCACCGCGGTCGACGACGTGAGTTTCGAGCTGCCCGCCGGTCGCGTGCTCGGCTTGGTGGGCCCCAACGGGGCGGGTAAGACCACCTTGGTCGACTGCATCGTGGGCACCCAGACCCCGGACGCGGGCACGGTCCGCGTCGACGGCCGTACCCTGCCGGACGGTCCCTCGGTGCGGGCGCGCGCCGGTCTGGCCCGCACCTTCCAGCATCCGCAACTGGCACTGGAACTGACCCCCGTCGAGAACATCGTGCCCGGAATCGTCGGCCGATCGATCGGTTCCTACGGCGCCTCACTGCGCGCCCTGCTGCGCGGGCTCGCGGGTACTCCCCGGACCGTGCTCGACCGTGCGGCGGAGGTGGCCGCGGAGTACGGGGTCACCACCGGCCGCGTTCCCACCGGAAGTCTCGGCCTGGGCTCTCAGCGCCTGGTCGAAATCGCCCGCGCGATGGCCGCCGAACCACGTGTGCTGCTGTTGGACGAGCCGTTCGCCGGATCCGATACCGAAGGTATCGCGGCGATCTCCCATGCCGTTCATCAGGTGCGGGCCGCCGGACATTCGGTGGTTCTGGTGGACCACAATGTCGACCTCATCGCCGAACTGGCCGATTCGGTGGTGCTGCTGGCCGACGGCGCGGTCGCATTCACCGGCAGCCCACAGGACTGTATGCGCAGCGCGGAAATGCAATCCGTGTACTTCGGTACCACCGAGGAGGCCCGATGATCAGCGCCCACGGACTCACCGTCCGCTACGGGAAGGCCGTCGCGGTCCGCGACGTGGCGTTCGAGGCCCGCACCGGGGAGGTCACGGCGGTGGTGGGGCCGAACGGGGCCGGTAAGTCGAGCCTGCTGTCGGCGGTGTTCGGCAGTACACCGGCCACCGGGACCGTCACCGTCGACGGGCAGGATCTCGGGGGCGCCCCGGCCCAGAAACGGTTGCGGACCGGAGTCGCCTTCGTCCCGCAGGGCCGGCAACTGTTCCCGCGCCTGACCGTGCGGGAGAACCTGGAGATCGGTGCCCGTCTGCTGGGCGCCCGCAACGACGTCCTCGAATCGGCGTTCGACCGCTTCCCGATCTTGCGAACCCGCGCAAAGCAATTCGCGGGGGTGCTGTCCGGCGGGGAACAGCAGATGCTGCTGCTGGCCCGGGCCCTGCTGGTGCCGCCGCGGGCGCTGCTGCTCGACGAGATGACCACCGGGCTGTCCCCGAAGATCGCCGGTGAACTGCTCGACCACGTCCGGGAACTGGCGGATTCGGGTATCACGGTGCTCGTCGCCGAACCGGCGCTGTACCGCGTGGCCCGGATCGTCGACCGCGGGTACGTCATGATCCGCGGCTCGCTCTCCGAACCGCAGGACACCACCGACGCACTCGATACCGCCTACCGGGCGTCCATGGGGATGCTCGAGAAAGCTCTGTGATGGAACCTGTTCCGCTAGCCGATATCGCCCCCGGATTCACCGCGGATCCCGAGGCCTACACCGAATACTCCGTCAGCGATCTCGTCCGCCGGTGGGGTGCCACCCGCGCGGGCGAACCCGCCTATATCAGTCCCGCCGGAGCCACCACCTGGGCCGAATACGATCGCCTCGCCGACCGCGTCTGCGCCGCGCTGCGTGCCCTCGGCGATATTCCGGCGGTCACGGTGTACCTGCCCGACACAGTGGAATTCCATGCCACGCTCGTCGGCGCGTACCGGGCCGGGGTTCTCGCCGTCGCCGTCGGGGCCCGTTCGGGGCCGGCGGAATTGGCTCATCTGATGTCGGCCTCGGGCTCCACCGTGCTGGTGACCGCGGGCGAGAACCGCGGTGTGCCGGTCACGGACCTGATTCAGGAGCTGCGGCTACGGGATACGACGCCGGAGCATCTGGTGGTGGTGGAGAAAGCGCAGGTCACCCTCGACGGTGCCCCGGCGCCGAGCCGCCACGGCCAGGACGGTCCCACGTTCTCGGTGGACGATATCTGCTTGCTCAACAGCACATCCGGCACCACCGGGCGGCCGAAGCTGGTCATGCAGACCCAGCGCCGGTGGAGCACATTCGCCGCGATCGCCTGCCGTAACGCCGATATGGGGCCGGCGGAGGTGGTCGCCGCGTTCGTTCCCGCGCCGTTCGGGTTCGGACTGTGGACCTCCCATTTCCTGCCCGCACTGCTCGGCCGGCCGGCCTTGGTGATGAGCCGGTTCGATCCGGTGGTCGCGATCGATCTGATGGCCGAACACCGTGCCACGATCCTCGCCTGTGTGAGCACCCAGTTCCGGATGATGCTGCAGACGCCGGACCGGGAACTGTCCCGCGCCGGCGCCTTACGCGCCATGTTCACCGGCGGTGAGGCCGTGCCCTACGCCGAGGCGAAACGTTTCGAGGAAGCCACCGGAGCGCTGGTCCTGCAGTTCTACGGCTCCAACGAAACCGGCGCGGCGAGCGGCACCACCGTGTACGACGACGAGGAAACCCGGCTGGGCACGGGCGGGCGCCTGATTCCGGAGATGAACGTCCGCATTCTCGACGACGGAACGAACGAGGGCGGACCGGGTATCCGGCGCGGACAGCCCGCGGTACGGGGACCGCTCATGTCCCCCGGATACTGGAACGACGAGGCCGCGAACACCGAACTGTTCACCGGCGACGGCTGGATCCGGCTCGGTGACATCGTAGAGGTCGACGAGAACGATCGGCTGCGCGTGGTGGGCCGGCTGGCGGATCTGATCATCCGCGGTGGGAAGAACATCTCGGCGCTCGAAGTGGAGGATTTCATCCGCGAGCATCCGTCGGTGGAGATGGTCGCGGCGGTCGGGGTACCCGACCCGCTGTTCGGTGAACGGCTCTGCGCCGCCGTCACTCTGGCTCCGGATGCGGGGCAGCTGACGCTCGCGGAGCTCAACTCCTGGTTACGCGACCAGGGCATCACCCGGGAGTACCTGCCGGAACGGCTGCGGGTGCTCGAACGGATGCCCTTGGCACCAGGCGGAAAAATCGCCAAAGCGGAGGTCAAGCAGATGGTCGAGAGGAGTGTGGACGATGCGGCCGGACAACACCAAGGGTGAGCTCGACGGTCGCACCGCCGTCGTCACGGGCGCAGCGCGGGGCCAGGGCCGCGCCGTCGCGTGGGCGCTCGCACGCCGCGGCGCGACCGTATGGCTCACCGACCTGTGCGCGGCCAGCGATACCGCTCCGTATTCCCTGGCCACTCCCGAGGACCTCGCCGAAACAGCCCGCCTGATCGAAGCGGACGGCGGGTCCTGCCACACCGCCGTGCTCGACGTCCGGGACGCCGCGGCCGTCACGGCTTTCGCCGACTCCGTGGCTGCACAGTCAGGCCGGATCGACATCCTCGTCACGTGCGCGGGAATCGTCGGCTTCGCACCCGTCACCGAACTCACCGATGCCATGTGGTCGGATATGCTCGCCACCAACCTGACCGGCACATTCCACTGCGTGCGCGCGGTGCTGCCCCATATGACCGGCGGGTGGGGCCGGATCGTCGCCATCTCGTCGATGAGCGGGCGGCAGGGCACACCGAATCTCGCGCACTACTCGGCGTCGAAATGGGGGGTGATCGGCCTCGTCAAATCCGTCGCCCTCGAATACGCGGAAACCGGTGTCACCGCAAATGTCGTATGCCCCACCAATGTCGATACTCCGATGCTGCACAACCCCGCCCTGTATTCCCTGTTCGCCCCCGACCTGGACAATCCTGACCGGGAGGAAGTCGAGCCCCGTTACGCGCGGATGAGTCCGATGCGGATCCCGTGGTGTCCCCCGGAGGCGATCGCCGACGCGGTCGATCATCTCGTCGGTGAAACCGGGCGCTACATCACGGGATCGGTGCTCGACGTGGGTCTCGGTGGGACTGCCCGGATGCCGTGAGCGCCGCCGGTCGGGTTGGTGACCGGTCCAGGTCGGAGAGATCGAGCACGAAGCGGTAGCGGATGTCGTTGCGTTCGAGCCGTTCGAGGGCTTCGTTCACCCGTGCCGACGCCAGGACTTCGACCTGGGCGGTGATCCGGTGGCGGGCGCAGAACTCCAGGAGCGCGGTGGTGGCGGGCCGGCCACCACTGCCGGCCGAACCGAGCTTCTTGCGGCCGATGAGCAGGTCGGTGGTCTGCACGGTGACCGGGCCCAGATATCCGACCTGACTGAGTGTCCCGTCCAAAGCCACAAGCCGCAGGTATGGCCCGAGGTCGTGCGGGACGGCGATCGTATCGACAACGACGTCGAACCTGTCTCCGGCGGCGCTCATCGCGGCATCGTCGGTGGAGACCAGGAACTCGTGGGCACCGAGCCGGTGGGCATCGGCGGCCTTGTCCCGGGATCGGCTGACCACCGCGGTTTCGGCGCCCAGCGCGCCGGACAGTTGGACCGCCAGATGTCCCAGGCCGCCCAGCCCGACCACCGCGACACGGGTGCCCGGCCCGACGCCGAGCGCGCGTAGCGGTTCCCAGACGGTGATCCCGGCACACAGCAAGGGAGCCGCACCGGCGGGGTCGAGACCTTCGGGCAGGTGGTAGGCGAATCGGTCGCGGACCACGTATTCACGGGAGTAGGCACCCAAGGTGGCCGAGCCGTCGTGCCGGTCGGTGCCGCCGTAGGTGAGGGTGGGGAATTCACGGCAGAAATTCTCCTGACCCGCGCGGCACATGGCGCAGTCCCCGCAGGAATCGACGATATTGCCGACCGCCACCGGATCGCCGATATCGAATCCGGTGGCCTCGCTGCCGACTTCTGTTACCACGCCGGTGAATTCGTGTCCCGGTACGAGTACGGGGTCCCGCCCGCCGCGGTAACCGCGGACGGCATGGAGATCGGTGTGGCAGACGCCGCAATAGTCCACTCGCACCGCGATATCGTCCGGTCGCAGAGTGCGGCGCGGGACCGGCGCTCGCCGTAACGTCGCGGCATCCACTGCTCGCCAGCCGACCGTTGTTCTCATGCCCAACTCCTTAAACAGACTATTCTGTCTATTGAGCGTAGCCCGGTATCCGCCATCGGTAAACAGACTGTTCTGTTGTAAGTTGGGTGCCATGACCGACAGGCCCCTGACCGCCCGCGGCGCCGCCACCCGCGAACGCATTCTCGAAGCGGCGACCCGGGAGTTCGCCGCGCACGGTATCGCCGGGGCCCGTATCGAACGGATCGTGGCGGACGCGCGCACCAACAAAGCGCAGCTCTACGGCTATTTCGGCAGCAAGGAAGGCCTGTTCGACGCCATCTTCACCGGTTCACTGGAGCGGATCGTGAACGTCGTCCCCATCGATGCGACCGATCTCGCGGACTGGGCCGTGCGCTTGTACGACGAATACCTCCGCCGCCCCGACCTGATCCGGCTCGCTACCTGGGCCCGCCTGGAGCGGCGGCCCACCGGGCACCTGGTCGACGATGCCGACCGGCTCGACGATCACAAACTGCGCGCCATCGCCGACGCGCAGACCGCAGGCTATGTCTGCCCCGGCGACCCTTTCGACGTGATGGCGCTGGTGATCTCGATGTCGATGGCATGGTCCCCGGTCAGCAACGTCTACGCCGCCACCGCGGAGGAGTCGCGGGAGACGCACGAGCGGCGCCGGGCGCTGCTGCGCGAAACCGTCCGCCGCGCCGTGATGACGGCTTGACCTCATTTCCGCAGTACACGTTCGCCGGTAGCGGCGTCGCGCCGCTGCGGGACGAAGGCCGGCGTTACCGTGACGGAACCAGTGTGGACAGGAGTCGTTCATGGTCCGGTTGGATCATCTCGTCAACGTGCTCGGCGGGTACGGCGTGCGGTTACGCTGCTGCCCGGTATCGCGGGCGACCATGATCCGCAGCGTCGCGATGCACGATGCGACCGGGTCGGAGGCCGCGCCCGGGGACATCTTCCTCGCTGTCGGCGCCGCCTCCGTGAGTGCGGCGGTGCTGGCGGCGCGGGCCGCGAAAGCGGTCGCGGTGCTGGTACGCGGCGGCGCGGACGCCGAACGGGAGGCCGCCGCTATCGGGCCCGGCGGTGGGGTCGCGGTGCTGGTGGTGGATCCCGCGGTGTCGTGGAGTCAGCTCGCAGGTGTGGTGTACGGGCTGGTGCTGGAAGGCCGCGAAACCGCGTCCGGCCGCGGTCCCACCGACCTCTTCGCGCTGGCGGACAGTCTGGCGGACGCGGTCGACGGGGCGGTGACGATCGAGGATCCGCTGTCCCGGGTCATGGCACACTCCACTCTGCACGGCGGTGCCGACCAAGCGCTGGCCGAGACCGTGCTGCTTCGGCAGCAGCCCGTTGCGCTGCGGGAACTGTTCGAATCGCGTGGTGTGCACACGCATCTGCTGAAATCCGACGAACCGCTGTTCGTCGAGCCGGATACCGGGGCCGGGCTCGACGGGCGGATGGTGGTCGCGGTGCGCGTGGGTCGGGAACTACTGGGGTCGGTGTGGGTGGCCTGCCCGGAGCCGCTGCCCGCGGCCCGGCGGGCCGCGCTCACCGCCGGAGCCCATACGGTGGCCCTGCACCTACTGCGGTCGCGCGCCAGCGCGGACCTGGAGCGTCAGGTGGAATCCGAACTGGTGATCCGGCTGCTGGAGGGTAGTCCCGACGCCGCGACCGTGGTCGGCCGGCTGGGTTTGGCGCCGGCACCGTTGCGGGTGGTCGCGGTGCGCGCCCAGATCGCGGCGGAACGTCACGCCGGGCTACTGCTCGCCTTCGAACAGGCCACCTTCGGTTTCGGCTGGTCCCGTCCGGGTCGCAGCACACTGTCGGACAACACCGTCTACACGATCCTGCCCGGCGAACACGTCCGCACCGCCCGCGACTGGGTCGCCGCCCTGCGGGCCGCGCTCCCCGCCCGCGTCACGCTGTCGGCCGGAATCGGCGGACCGGCCACTGCCACCGACCTGCCCGCATCCCGGCAAGAGGCGGACGAATGCCTGGCATTGCACGAACATGAGCCGACCGATAGCGCCGCTCCCGCCTACGACGACTCCTGGGGCGAGATCCTGCTGCAACGATTGCGTACCGCCGCGCGGACCGGCCGGATACCGGCCCGCGGACCGGTAGCCGAGCTGCGCCGGTACGACAGCACGCACGCCACGGCCTACGTCGCGACCTTGCGCGCATGGCTCGATGCCCAGGGCGACCTCGCCGAAGCCGCCGCCCGGCTCGGCGTCCACCCGAACACCGTCCGCAACCGGCTGCGGAAGATGCGCGAAGTCGCCGTCCTCGATCTGGAGGATGCCCGCACTCGCCTCGCGATGACGATCGACCTCGCCGCGTTCGGCGACGACCGTTCCACGTTGTAGAAATCGAACAACCATCGGGACCAAAACTGTGTAGCCGGGACATGCGCCCCGGCCCCCGCCGGGTCATCATGGCTGTAAAGCGCATCGTTCTGGAGGTGAGCATGGCGCGCGTAACGAGTCGGCTCGACCGTGAACGAGCAGCACGGCGCCGGGCGGTGAACCCGGCACCCGGCTGAGCCCTTCGGCCATTTCCCCCATCCGTGGAGCCGGTGTCAGCAGAACCCGGCTCCACGGAGTTATGGCCGGGGGGGGGGGGGGGGGGGGCGGCCCCCCCCCCCCCCCCCGGGCGCCCCCCCGGCCCCCCCCGCCGCCAGACCCCCGGGGCGCGGGGTGCGGCGGCCCCCGGCCCCACGGATGGGGGAAATGGCCGAAGGGCTCAGCCGGGTGCCGGGTTCACCGCCCGGCGCCGTGCTGCTCGTTCACGGTCGAGCCGACT
>NZ_JARWOV010000320.1 GCF_029868855.1 Nocardia carnea
CTTACCCCCCCCGCCCGGGCGCCCACACCCACACCCCAATTCCGTACGCTCGGGCCCGGCGGGGTGGGTGGCGGGCGGCGGGGGGGGGCCCGCCGCTTCAGAAACTGCCGGATGAGGAGATCGCGATGATCGGCCAGCTGATGAAAGACGCGGGCATCGCCGGCTGAGCCGCGGCGGTGCCGCGAGGGCAGTTGCCCAGTTGCCCTCGCACTTCATTTCCAGAGGAGAAAGATGAGTTTCGAGAGTCCATTTCCCGATGTCGACATCCCGAATGTCAGCGTCTACGAATTTCTGTTCGGCAACAACGACTCGATGTGGGGGTCGGAGACCGCACTGGTCGACGGGGCATCAGGTGCGACCATGACCTATCGGGAGTTGGTCAGCGCAATCGATGGTGTAGCAGGCGCTCTCGCAGCACGTGGCCTGTCCCGGGGTGAGGTTGTCGGTTTGCATGCGCCGAATGTGCCCGCATTCGCCACGGCCTTCCATGCAATCCTACGGGCCGGTGGCGTCGCCACCACGATAAACTCGTTGTACACCTCCGCAGACATTGCACGGCAGTTGACCGATTCGGCGACACGGTTCTTCTTCACCTACTCGTCGTTGCTTTCCCAAGCGGAAGCTGCGGCCGCACAGGCAGGAATACCTCGAGAGAGGATATTTACGCTCGACGATGTCGAGGGCTTCACCTCGATGGGCAGTCTGATCGCCGAGAGCCGCTCGGCACCGGATATTTCGTTCGATCCGGCGCAGCAACTGGCGGTTCTTCCCTACTCTTCAGGAACCACCGGAACCCCGAAGGGGGTCATGCTCACACACCGCAATCTAGTGGCCAACATTTGTCAGATAGATGGCCCGATGGGTATTCGATCGGACGACAGAATACTTGCGGTTCTACCGTTCTTTCATATCTACGGCTTAACGGTACTGCTCAATGCCGCGCTGCATCGGCGCGCGTCTCTGGTGACAATGGCCAAATTCGATCTCGGTCAGTTTCTGCAGACCGTCGCCACATATCGATGCACATTCTTGTTCATTGCGCCGCCTGTCGCTGTGGCGTTGGCCAAGCACCCGCTCGTCGACGAATTCGAGCTTTCGTCGGTGCGCTCGATCCTCTCGGGTGCTGCGCCACTGGATGAAGAGCTGGGCCGAGCCGTGGCGCGTAGACTCGGATGCCGAGTTCGTCAGGGTTACGGGATGTCCGAGATGAGCCCGGTCAGTCACGTGATTCCTTTCGACCGTCCAGACATGCCGGTTGATTCGGTCGGTCTCACCGTCGCGAATATGAGGTGCATGCTAGTCGACCCGGGCTCCGGCGTGGAGATCGAGAAACCGTCAACCGGGATGAGTGCACCCGGTGAACTCTGGTGTTCGGGACCGAACATCATGCTCGGGTATCTCGGCAACGACGAAGCCACCGCACAGACCATCGATGCAGATGGCTTTCTGCACACCGGCGATATTGCCGTTGTCGATTCCGAGGGTGTGGTGACAGTGATCGATCGAATGAAGGAACTGATCAAGTACAAGGGCTATCAGGTGCCGCCGGCCGAGCTCGAAGCGCTGCTGCTGACGCACCCTGATATCGCTGATGTTGCCGTGATCGGAGTGCCCGACGACGAAGGCGAGGAAGTCCCCAAGGCGTTTGTCGTCCCGCAGCCGGGTGCGGTTACGGATGAGGATTCCATCCTCGCCTTTGTTGCTGAGCGAGTTTCGCCACACAAGAAGATCCGCAAGGTCGAGTTCATCGAAACGATCCCCAAGTCGGCGGCTGGAAAGATACTCCGTAGAGAGCTTCGCTCTGCATCGACAACTGACCACTGACGATGCTCCGCTGAAAGATCGGCGTGCGTTCGAGGCTTCGCGTGCTGAGACTTGTTCACCTCGGCGCCGCGGCGTGAGTTCATGATCACTTTCCGTTTCACCGTCGAGGCGACAGTTCGCTTCCCGTCTGTGCAGCAACAGTCCGAAGCCGGCGCGCAGAGCGATGCGATGGGCAGTCGACCTGTGGGGCCACGATGATGGTGGGTGCACTGGGTGTGGTAGTCGGTGAGATCGGCACCAGCCCGACCTGCACGAGGTAGAGCCGTGATCAACCCGCGTCCCCCGCTCCCGGGGCCACTGACGGTGACGTCGAAGGCAACAGATTGCGTGATTCGAATCGCCGAGATTATCAGTTCAGCAGGATTGAGCATGACCTTCTTGCTTCCGCGATAGCCGAGTTCGGAGATCTCGCCGAACAGTTGGGTGGCGTTGGTGCAGCCTTCGTTCCATCGCCTGTGCAGGTGGGGTTTGAACTCGTCGAGCAGGCCCCGGCGGCGGCCGGTGTCGTTGTTGACCAGTAGTTCTTCCGCGCTGGTGGCACGGGCGAAACGGCGAACGGTTCCGCGGGCAAGACCGAGCCGGACCTCGATGGCACGCAGGCTTTCGTCGTCGCTGAGCAGTGTGTGGACCGCCGCGTAGCGTTCCCGGGTTCGGACGGCCCACTTGTCGGTCCTGTCCGGTGGGGATCCGCTCACCTCGGAACTCTGCGGCGGTTGTGGCAGGTCGATGATCGCTGGTATGGCGTCGCTGTCGGTATCGGCGGCGGCACTTGAGCAGTTGCGGTGGCGGGCGACCACTCGTTCGACGGCTTCGCCGAGGTTGTTGGGTCGGACCGGGGCGCCCTGTCGGGATTGCTCCCGGTGGGTTTCCCCGGCCCGCCCGCCGAACCCGGCGTGCCCATTACTGAGCACCGGGCTCTCCTCGAGATCATGCCGCTGGTGTCGGTGCGGGCAGCGCCGCCAGCCAGGGCGCAGGAATCGCGTTGCCCCGGTATCGGTATCGGGTGACCGAGACCGCCGAGAGGTCAAACAATTCGACTCCGTCGAAAGCGATAGGCTGCCATCCCGATTGGGTATGGAACCGTCGCCGGATAGCTTTCCAGCTCAAGCGGTGTCGGTGCTTCACACACCGGGTCATCCGCCACCGGACGAAAACTCTTGAGGCGGGCGAAGGTGTGTTTGGCGACCGCGTGCTTGAAATAGTTGGCCCATCCGCGCTGGATCTGGTTGGTCCTGACCAGCGCCACCCTGTAAGCCAGATGCGACAACCTCCGGGTCAAGACTCTGATCTTCCGTTTGAATGAGCTTCCCCCGGCTCCCCGGAGACCTCCGCGCCATGCTTGATCCTGGGTAGATGGAGGAGGATGTCACTGTGGGAACGCGGAAGTGTCCGCTTGAGCTGCGGGAGCGTGCGGTGCGGTTGTACCGGGAGTCGGAGCCGAGGCCGGTGATCCGACGGCTGGCCGAACAGCTGAAGGTGCACCCGGAGGCGTTGCGGAACTGGATCCGCCAGGCCGAGGCCGATCACGGCGAGCGCGACGATCGGCCACCGACATCGATGTTGGAGGAGAACCGGCGATTGGCGAAGGAGAACGGCGAACTGCGCCGCGTCAGTGATCTACTGGCCCGCAGCTACTTTCGCAACTCGGACGGAGGCGGAGTGGGCGTTGTTCCGGAACATTGACGGCTGGTACAACGCGCGCAGGATTCAGGCCGGCCTGGTGGGCTCTCGCCCGCCGAGTGCGACATCTCGCCCACCCCGGAGAAGGACCTGGACGATTGGATCACCGGCGACGAGCCGCTGACGGGACCCCAACGTCACTCCGGTGAACCAGCCAGCCAAGGATCCGGCCGTGAGCCCAGCCACAGGGGCACCGTGAGCTCTCCAGCCGAAAATAGCTGCGCTATGCGTGACGCAGCTATTCGACGGATCCTGAACGACGTTCTAAAACGATTCGCCCGCTACTGCAGCTACGCGGTCAGTCAGCGCTGACCTGCAACCGGAATCGATCGCGATTCACGTGAAGATCCCATAGATGCTGAGCCAGCGCCTCGGGGCTCTTCTCGGGATTCGACTCGTCGATCGCGCCGCCGATGATCAACTGCGACACTTGAATTCCCTCAGCAGCGAGTTCCTCGTTCAGCAGCTGAGCATAAGCAGCCTGACCGGCGAACGCGATGGAAGTACCTGCCACAGTCCGTCCGGGCTTGACCGCCGATCCACCGTTGACGAACAGGATGGTCCCCTTGTTCTCACCGAGATACCGCATTCCCGGCAGCACCTGGTGCACAGCTGCTATGGATCCGTAGATCGAGAACTCCACCGGGCCGACCATGTCCGCAGGCGTGGTCTCGAGTACCGGTCGCAGGAAGTCCTTCTGTGGCAGCGGGCTGTACTGCAGTACCTCGATCGGACCGAGCGTTTCGGTCACCTTCTCCAAAGCCCTGGCTATCGAGTTCGGGTCCCGTACGTCCGCAGCAAAACCCTTGGCTGCGACGCCATCCTTGGACAACTGATCTGCCAACCCATCCACGCGTCCCTGGTTGCGCGAGATCAGCCCGACGGCGAAACCCTCCGCACCGAACTTGCGCGCCACAGCCGCGCCGAGACCCCGTCCTGCACCGACGATCGCTATAGAAGTCATGGCACATACAAAGGTCTCAGCGTCCGAGAATATTCCTGCGACCGCTGTGCACATGCGTGCCGACCGGGCTCGGCGTATCCGAACCGTTGACTACTTGGGGCAGCCGCGTGATGTCCTCGTGAATCAGCGACACACGTATGCACATGAACCTCGCGGCCGTGTTGACACCGTCGGATCCGATGCGAGCGCAGCTGCGAGTCCGCGACCGTCCACATCGTCGCTCACGATTTCGATGCGGAGCAGTCACCCTGCGAGCGCGCACCTCCTGGATCTGCTTTTCGATCGCCTGAGGGGATCTTCGGCGGATTGCCTAAGCTAAGCTTTACTGCTTTGCCATCACGTTGCTTGGCCTGGTTGCCGCGTCATTGCGAGGGCCGGTTACGGGGTCCGTCAGAGAAATGATCAAATCGGGAAGGGCGCACCTTCCCGGATGGTGATCTGCAAGAAAACGGGTATTCGATCAAGGCCAGCGCTGCAACGCTGGTTGGGAAAGTACGCCCGTGCTTACGGTAGTACACGACAACGACCGCTCCAACGACGACAGCGGGCGATCGTTGCTCGACGAGATCGTCCGTGACGGTGCCCGGCAGATGCTTGCGACCGCGCTGCAGGCGGAGGTGGCCGCCTATAGCGGTGCATCTACGCACCACAAATCCCATCGAATCTACCTTCGCGACGGTGCGGCTCCGGACGAAGGTCACCAAGGGGCGGGTGTCGACGTGTCGGCGGGCCATCGCCGCGATCCACTGCCCGGCGCTGCCGGCCTCGGCGAGGGCTCGGATCTTGCGGTGGATCGTCTTGACCTCCGGCGCCTGGTCCAGCCCCAGGATCCGGCCCAACGCGGTCGGGGCGATGCGGATAGTCCTCTCCGCCCGGGCCTCACCCAACAGGGCACGAAACACGCCCTCGCACAACATCACATCCAGCGAGTACAAGCCGTTGCCGAACTCGCCGTAGCCGGTGTGCGCGGTGTCGAGCAGCCCGGTCGCGGCCAGTGCGGGCACCGCGAGGAACGACCCGGCCAGCGGGGCCCGGGCACACGCGGTGAACACCGTGACGAAAGCGCCGTCGCGCCCGGCCGTATTTCGGGAGTCCTGGTGGCATGCCGCGCCCTTACAGGCGGACTCCACCTGCTGCTTGCTTTTTCTGTAGTGATCGCTATAGTGAAGCTCGTCCACTACTTTAGCGATCACTACAGAAAAGTTGGGAGCTCCATATGGGCAAGTTGGACGGCAAGACGGCAGTTGTCACCGGCGGCAGCAGCGGAATCGGGCTCGCGACCACCAAGCGTTTCGTGGCCGAGGGGGCGTATGTGTATATCACCGGCCGCCGCGAGGACGAGCTCGCCAAGGCGAAAGCCGAGATCGGTGCGAATGTCGCTACCGTGACCGGCGACATCGCCGAGCTCGATGATCTCGACCGACTGTGGGCGCAGGTCGGCGAGGAGCGCGGATCCGTCGACATCATCGTCGCCAATGCCGGCATCGCCGAGGCCGCGACCTTGCCCGAGGTTACGCCCGCGCACTTCGACAAGGTCTTTTCCATCAATGCCCGGGGCACGTTCTTCACTGTGCAGAAGGCCCTTCCCTTGCTGAACGCCGGCGGATCCATCGTTCTGGTGTCAGGCGTCGGACATCGGCTGGGATGGCCCGATTTCCCGGTGTACTCGGGGAGTAAGGCCGCCGTACGGTCATATGCGCGGAGTTGGGCCGCCGAGTTCAAGAACCGCGGCATTCGGGTCAACGCCATCAGCCCGGGGCCGGTCGAAACCCCCATTCTCGACGGTCTCTTCTCCGGCCCGACCGACCCTTCTGCTGTGCGAGCCGGTTTCGCAGGCACCGTTCCACTCGGGCGGTTGGCAACGCCGGAGGAGATCGCCAAGGCCGTGTTGTTCCTCGCAGCAGACGACAGCAGCTTCATCACCGGGGCCGACCTGGCCGCCGACGGCGGCATGACCCAACTCTGATCCGCGCACCCACTCGATGAAAGAGAAACGATGAGTACTCTGCAACTGACCAAGGAGAACTTCGACGAAGTCGTGTCCGAAATCGATTTCGTCCTCGTCGACTTCTGGGCCGACTGGTGCCCTCCGTGCCGGATGTTCGACCCTATCTTCGAGGCAGCATCGGAACGGCACCCTGATTTGGTTTTCGGCAAAGTCGACACTATGGCGCAGCCCGAACTCGCGCAGACCTTCAAAGTTCAGTCGATCCCGACCCTCGCGATCATCAGGAATCAGGTCACCATCTTCGCCCAGCCGGGCGCGCTGCCCGAATCCGCTCTCGAAGACCTCATCGTGCAGGCGAGAAAGGTCGACATGGACGAAGTGCGCACGAGGTCCGCGAAGTAGGAGACGGCGTCCTGGATGGCCATTCCCGCTGATATCGCCGCCATCCGTTTCCCTGACCAATGAGGAGTTCCACCATGTCCTACCACGAGCACACCGACCATCAATACGCCAAGAACATCCGTGCGGGTGCGCCCGAAGCCTTCAAAGCCTTCCTTGCCTGGGATCAACAGGTGCTACGCGGCAGCGATAACGCAATTCCGCCGAAGTACGCCGAACTCATGGCCGTAGCCGTTGCGTTGACTACTCAGTGCGTGTACTGCATCGAAGCACATACCAAGGCCGCACACACTGCGGGCGCAACTCAGCAGGAACTGGCGGAGACAACCATGATTGCCGCGGCTTTGCGGGCGGGCGGGGCCGTTGCGCACGGCTTCATGGCCATGAAGTTCTTCGACCACGCCGAACAAGACAACCGTCAGTGACCTGATCGGATCAGCACTTCCTCGAGTGCGACCATCTGCATCGCTCCTTGGGCCCTGTGGGCGGGTCCAGCGGTTGTGAGGTTCGGCTGCACCATCAGGAATCTGTGGCGCCGGATTCGTCGCAGCGACAGAGGCTTGAACGCCAGTCTCGACAGCGAACGCAGCGAAACCTGAACGGTTGGCGTGCGGGGCCCCGCCAGAGCGGAAGGTCATGCACCCTAATGTGGAATGGACTGCGAGGAGTGTCCATGCCGCCCAGGAAAACCGATGCCGGCCGGTCCACGAACGAGACCGTGGCCCATGTGGTCGACGGGATCAAAAGGATGATCGTGTCAGGCGAGTTGCTCCCTGGCCAGCCGCTCCGGCAGGAGCAGATGGCCGCTGTGTTGGGGGTGAGCAGACTTCCGGTGCGCGAAGGGCTGCGTCAACTGGTGGCCGATGGGCTCGTCACCCATGAGCACAATGTCGGCTTCGCAGTGGCCCGGCTGACCCGGGAGGAGTTCGACCAGGTGTATCTGATGCGGCGGCTGCTGGAGACCGAGGTTCTCCGGAGCCTGCCGACGCCGACAGCCGGCGATCTCTCGCGCATCTCGGCGCTCGCCGACGAGATCGAACGCGCCGCCACGGAGCACGATCTGCAGCGGATACGCATGCTCAACACCGAGTTCCACCTGGCGATCTTCGAGCTGAGCGAGCAGAACCTGGTAGTCGGCGAGATCCGGCGGATCTGGACCTGGGCGCTGCCCTACCACTCGGTGTACCTGCACAGCGAGGCCGGTCGCGAACGTATCGTCGCGGAACATCGTGAGATGGTCGCGGCGCTTGCGCGTGGCGACCGGGAACGGCTGGTGGAGTTGATGGACGCCCACCGTGCGGGTTCCGATGCGTACCTGGACTTCATGCTGCAGGCCGGTGCGGCGGCGCGACCGTTCGCTGGCTGAACCCGGGCGGGGTGCGGCTGTGGGGAGTTCGGCAACGCTAGCGTTTGCCGACCGGCGGTTGGCAGGGTGCAGGAGGCGGGGCTCTGGGCGGGTCACCGTGGAACAGTTGTCTGTTCCCCGGCGAGCACGAGCCGGAACGCGTCCCGGAGCATCCCGGTGATGTCCGCGCTGGAGTCGGATTTGATCGAGTGGTCGAAGATGTGCCTGGTCGCCTGGACTATCAGGTACGCAGGCAGGGTCCGAGGGAGAGTTTGCGAGAAGGGGCCGTAGCACCGTTCCAGGAAGCGGGCCGTCGCTTCGCACAAGTCGTCGTCGACCTCCAGCCAGCGGAGGCGGTACTCCGGAGTCGACACCACCAGAGCCAGGAACCGGCGGTCGAAATCATCGATGCGCCCGCCCTGTAGCTCCGACGTCCAGGCAGCCACCAGCGAGTCCACCGGGTCACCGTCGGCCGGGGTTCGGTTCAGTGCTTCGATCACTGTCTCCGCGCTGGCGCGGAAAAGGGGGCGCACCACGTCTTCCTTCGCCGGGAAGTGGCGATAGAACGTGCGCGGCGAAACACCTGCCGCCTCGACGATGCGCTCGACCGTGGCCGAGGTGTCCCCGTCGGCGACAAAGATCTCGACGGCGGTGCGGGCGATGGCGGCACGGAGCTCCTCCGCGCGCCGTTCGGTCAGAGTCGGGCGTTTGAGCTTCGCCATGACACCTCCATTTCCCATTGATTTATGGTGCGTGAACTGCGCAAACGCAGAATGTATGCACAAATTGGCTACAATTTGTTTACACAATCTGTGTCTGTTGCTAGGCTCACATATGACAGTTTGTGCCACATGGGCACTTTCTGCAAGTCAGTGTGGACGTGTGGAGGCGACGATGACGACGGAGGACGGCCGGGACACCCTCATTGCCACGATCGGCCGGACTTTCGGCGGCAGTGAACTCGCTGTTCTCGTCGAATGCCCTGAACTTCGAGCACCTCGTCGGCTGACCCGGGAATGCGCGGGGCCGACGGGCAAAATGTGCGGCAGCCCGTCTGTGGACCGGCCCCGCGGACGGAACGTCTGCGTGCGGCATTGCCGGGATACGGGTCTGCGAAGGTCCATGCCGGTGGACCGGGCCATCGACCCGGACCGGGTGGCGGCCCTGGGTATCCGGTACGACGAATCCGGTGCCACATCGCTGCGCCGCCGACCTCAATCCGTCGCTGTTACACCCCGGTCGGGCGATCGGCCGACCGCTGACCTCTTACTCCAGTCCTATCGCAACCCATGAGGAGCCGGTGACCGATGGCAGTTATCTCCCCAACCCAGCCCACCTACATCGTTTCTCCGGTGGCCGAAGTCGATCCGGACGTGCTCGCGGCGGCCGTCGAAGCCGCAGAGCCCGGCGCTCTGCTCATGGCCCTGGTGCACCTGACCGGCGACACCGGCCTTCTCGAGGAGTTCCAGTCCGAGCTCGAGGCGGAGCGGCAGCGGGTCGAAACAGAAGGGCTGGCCTCTCCGATCCAGGGGGAGTACCCGGACAGCGTCGCCGCTCAGGTTCGCGAGGGTGCCCGGGAACTGCTCGGCACCTCCCTGTACCCGAGTATCGCCGTCCCCGACGACGAGTTGTTCCGCCGGATGGCCGAGGTGTGCGTGAACGACACGGTGGGCGAGGAGTACGTGCAGCACCTGCGGGAGCAGGCAGGATTCGAGGCTGCGCGGCCAGTGGTGCCGCGGCGGCGCACACCGCCGGAGGACTTCACCGTCGCCATCATCGGGGCCGGCATGATCGGCCTCAACGCCGCGATCAAGCTCGGTGAGGCCGGCTTCCGGTACCAGGTCTTCGAGGAACGCGACGACCTCGGCGGCACGTGGTCCCGCAACGTCTACCCGGGCGCCGCGGTGGATACGCCCAGCCACTTCTACTCCTACTCCTTCGAGTTGAATCCGCGGTGGTCGAAGTACTACCCGACCGGGCCGGAGTATCTGGACTACATGCGCGGGGTTGCGCGTAAGTACGACCTCTACCCGCACATCTCCTTCGCCACCAAGGTTCTCGCTTGTGAGTGGCACGACGATGAGCAGATGTGGCACGTGACCGTCCGCGATAGCCAGGGTTCCGTGCACACTCATCGTGCGAACGCGGTGGTCACGGCCACCGGTGTGCTCAACGGCGCGTTCATCCCCGAATTCGAGGGCATGGACACGTTTCGCGGTGAGATGATGCATACCGCGCAGTGGCGAGAGGATGTCGATCTCACGGGCAAGCGGGTGGTGATCCTCGGAACCGGCTGCACTGCAGTGCAGGTCGTCGCGAGCATCGCCGAGCAGGTCGCCTCGCTGGATGTTGTGCTGCGCCAACCGCACTGGGTCGTCCCCGAGCAGGCCGTGGCCGCCGAAGTGTCCAGTAGCGTCCGGTGGGCGCTGGAGCACATCCCTTACTACCACCAGTGGTTCCGGCTCAAGTCCTACTGGTGGGCTTCCGACAAGGGCTGGGTCATTCCGCGAATCGACGAAGAGTGGTACGCCACGCACGTCTCGGCTTCGCCGGCCAACGACGCCGTGATGCAGGTGTGCCTGGACTACCTGGACAGGATGTTCGCGGACCGGCCCGATCTGAAGGAGAAGCTGACACCGGACTTCCCGCCGTTCGCGAAGCGGATCGTGAAGGACCCCGGCTTCTTCGAGGCGATCAAGCGGGACAACGTGTCTGTGCACCGCGCGTCGTTCCGCGAGATTCATCCTGACGGGGTCGTGACCACTGAGGGAGAGTTCATCGCCGCCGACGTGATCATCTGGGCCACGGGTTTCAAACTCGAGTACCTCGGCTTCCTCGACGTGGCCGGCCGTGGAGGGCGGAAACTCGCGGAGGAGTGGGCCGATGAGAACCCACGCGCCTACCTCGGGATCACCGTGCCGGGCTTTCCCAACTTCTTCGTGACCGCTGGCCCCAACGCCGCGCCCAACCACGGCGGCGGCCACAACATCACCAGCGAAGAGCATGTCCACTACGTCGTGGAGAGCCTGCAATACCTGATCGAGCACGGTCACGCGGCGATGGAGCCGAAACGGACCGCGACAGACGAGTACAACCGGCGGGTCGACGAGGAGCTGGACAAGACGGTGTGGCAGCACGCCCGCACTGCCAACGGCTATTACCGCAACAAGGCCGGCCGCGCGTGGATCACCTGTCCGTGGCGGCTCGTCGACTACTGGGCAATGCTGCGGGCTCCCGAACCGGAGGACTACGTGTTCACGGCGGGCGTGCGGCATTGAGCACCACGGAAGCACATCGGACGAGCAGACGGGCAGACGGTGGATAGCGGCGAACAGACACACCGGGTCGCGAACGTGCTCTTCGCATTCGCGCGCATGGCCGACGAAGGGACGATCGAGGAACTCGGCGCCTTGTGTACCGAGGACGTCGAATGGCAAATGGCGGGACGGACGTGGCGGGGGCGGCAGGAGGTCATCGCGGGTCTCCTCTCGATGCGTGCGGCCGGCCACGCCGGACCGGACTCGGGGAACCGGCACGTGGTGACAAACCAGGAGATCGAGGTGCACGGCGGGGACGCCACCGCACGCTCTTACTTCCAGCTGGTGAGCGTTGACGCCCCTGCGAAGATCGCCGCTTTCGGCGCGTATCGGGACTTGTTGCGCCGCACCGCCGGCGATCACTGGCTGATCGCCAGGCGTGAAGTCCTGACTCCGACGTACGAGGAGAACCGATGACCACCACCGACAACTCTTCCGCCACCGACGTCCGGGTTCGGGAAGCTCTCGACCGTGCTCTGGAACTGGGAGAAACGGCTATTTCGGTCGCCGCGTACCACCGTGGCGAATTGATCGTCGACGCGGTGGGCGGGCTCGCCGACTCCGAGCGGGGTATACCGGCCGACGAACAGACTCTGTTCCCGGTGTTCTCGGTGACCAAGGGGGTGACCGCGATGGCCCTTCATCTGCAGGCGGAGCGGGGATTGGTGGACCTGCAGGCGCCGGTCGCGCAGTATTGGCCGGAGTTCGCCGTGAACGGCAAGGACACGATCACCGTCGAGCACGCGTTGTCGCACCGGGCCGGGATCCCGCAGATGCCCGACGGCATCACACCTGCGCTGATGGCCGACTGGGAGTGGATGACCTGTGGCATCGCCGGTTTCACCCCGGTGTTCCCGCCGGGCGCCGCCAACGCATACCACGTTCTGGTATGGGGATGGATCGTCGGCGAGGTCGTGCGACGCACCGACCCGCGCAACCGCCCGTTCGACGTATTCGTCGCCGAGGAGATCTGTCGGCCGCTCGGTGTGACCGACTTTCACCTCGGGGTGCCAGACGCGGATCTACCCCGAGTCGCGAAACTATATGGCGGCAACGAGTTTTCCATCGTCGACGACCACAATGTGAGCCCCCGTGAGGTGTTTCCCGGGTCGGAGGTCCACAACCAACAGGTCGTGCAACAGGCCGTCGATCCCGGTGCAGGGGCGATCGCCACCGCGAGCTCGGTGGCGCGGATCTTCGCGCTGCTCGCCGAAGGCGGCGAACTCGACGGCGTACGGCTGCTCTCGTCCGAGCGGACCGCCACGCTCACCAGCCTCCGACAGGGAGCGCACGATCCGGACCGGGTGCTCACGATCCCGGTCTGGTTCGGCGCCAACGGATTCTGGCTCGGCGGCGAACCAGGCGCCTCCGACCCGCTGGTCGGCGACCACCGGGAAATCGTCTACAGCCCCGGTGCGGGCGGATCCATCGCCTGGGCGGACCTGCGGGACCGGCTTGCCGTCTCGATCTGCCACAACAACATGGACACCCCGGCCATCACCAGCCCGGAGCGAACATTCGAGCCGGTTGTCCAGGTAATCCGCGAGATCGTCGCGGAGCGGGAGAGGAGTGGTCGATGAGCTCGGCGAAGGATCTGTTCGGCGGCGGTGTCGCCGTGATCACCGGCGCAGGGGCCGGCATCGGCGCGGGACTGGCCCGCCATGCCGCCCGTGAGCTGGGCATGACCGTGGTCCTGGCTGATGTGGACAGTGCCGCGATCGCGGGACTGCGCACGGAGCTCGTGGACGCCGGCGTCCGCGCTGTCGATCTCACCTGCGATGTGCGCGACGCCACGGCGATGGAGGAACTCGCCGAACGTGTCGTCGGCGAGGTAGGACCGGTCCGGCTTCTGGTCAACAACGCTGGCGTGGAGCAATTCGGGTATCTGTGGGATACGCCGGTCGCGAACTGGGAGCGACTGGTCGACATCAACATCACCGGCGTCTTCCACGGCATCAAGGCGTTCCTGCCACGAATGATGGCCGAGTCCGGTCCGTCGTGGGTATGGAACATGTCGTCGGTCGGCGGTGTCGCTGCCAGTCCACTGCAGGCGCCCTACATCATGAGCAAGCACGCCGTGCTGGCACTGACCGAGTGCCTGCATCAGGAGGTGGAGCTGGCCGGACACGCCTCTCACATACACGTACAAGCTGTGTTGCCGGGCGCGGTGGCATCGAACATCTTCGAGTCCGCGGGCGCGGTCGACACCGGTGACACCACCGCCGCCGAGGAGCATCGCGCCGCGATGCTGAAGGTGAAAGAGCAGGCCATGGACCCGCTCGACGCCGCTCGGATTTT
The DNA here is from genome assembly GCF_029868855.1 of Nocardia carnea. GTDB lineage: Bacteria > Actinomycetota > Actinomycetes > Mycobacteriales > Mycobacteriaceae > Nocardia > Nocardia carnea_A. The sequence continues at coordinate 13,776 of NZ_JARWOV010000320.1, forward strand.
CTTCGATCAGGCCGCGGCAGGAGAGTTCTACCTCGTGTCGCAATCGTTCGTCAGCGCGGCGATGGCAGCGCGCGCCGACGTGCTCGAGAACCGCAGCGCCCCCGTCCTGATGCACGGCGAGTACACCGTTTCGGACGAATGACCGATCCGCGTAGATGGCCGACATCAAGGTCAGGTCGCTGCGCGCCGAACTCGCCTATCCGCTCTCATGGAGGAAATGATGACCGACACCGACGTCGATCCATTCGTGGCCGCCGATCCCGTCATCGCGCACGAACTGTCCAGGGGATACACCTGGGCCGAGTGCCCTCGGTGGCACGACGGAGCGCTGTGGTTCAGCGATATGTACCACCACCAGATCCTGCGGCTGGACGCCGAGGGTACCCCGGAGACCATGGTTGATCTATCCACGCGGACCTCGGTCAACGGCACCGAGGTGATCCCGGGCGGTTTCGGATGGCTACCCGACGGCCGGCTGATCGTGACTTCGATGCACGAGCGCCTCGTCTTGGCGTTCGACGGCGTGCGGCTCACCGAGTACGCCGACCTACGCCGGCTGGCCACGGGACCGGTCAACGACATGGTCGTTGACGCCGACGGCCGCGCGTATGTCACGCAGCTAGGGTTCGAGCTGTTCGAAGGGGAGGGCCCGCGCGACTCTGCTCTGCTGGTGGTCGAGCCGGACGGCACCGCCCGGGCTTTGGCCGAACTCGGCGGCTTCTCCGGTGCGAACGGCATAGCGATCAACGCCGACGGCACCCGAGTGGTGACCGCGGAGGCCTTCGCCAACCGGCTCACCGAGCTCGACCGCGACGAGCACGGCCGATTGAGCGGACGACGGGTGTTCGCCACGACGCCGTCTCTGCCCGACGGCATCTGCCTGGACGCCGACGGTGGGGTGTGGGCGGGTATGCCCTCGGTGCCAGCTGTGGCGCGGTTCGTCGATGGCGGTGCCGTCACCGACGTGGTGCGGTTCCGTTCCGAGGAGGCGTTGCCGCCCGCGTGTGTCCTCGGCGGCGAGGACCGGCGCACGCTCCTCATCTGCGCCGGGCTGGACGTCCTGGACTGGGAGCAGTCGCGGCGCAACCTTAACGGCACCATCTGGACTGCCGCTGGCCGCGTCGGCGGCGGCGCGTGCCGGCCCTGAAAGTGAGGAGAACAACGGTGAAACCCCTGTCCTTCATCGACCGCGTCGTGGTGGTCACCGGCGCGGGTCGCGGTATCGGCCGTGCGCACGCACTCCTGCTGGCCGAGCGCGGCGCGTCTGTGGTGGTCTCCGACCTCGGTGCCACTGTGGATGGGTCCGAAGTGGACGGCGACGACCCGGCGGCTGCGGTGGTCGAACAGATCCGGGCCGCAGGCGGCCGGGCTGTGGCCTCGCGTGCGGACGTGTCCACCGAAAGCGGCGCCGCTTCCGTCGTGGACGCCGCGATCACGGAGTTCGGACGGCTCGACGCGCTGATCAACAATGCGGGGATCGTCCGCACCGCCCATTTCGACGCCGTTCCGGCCGAGGAGTACCAGCGTTACCTCGACGTCCACTTCTTCGGCTCGCTGCACATGTGCCGTTCAGCGTGGCCGCATCTGATCGCTTCTGACGCCGGACGGGTGGTCAACACGGTTTCGGCCGCGTTCCTGGGCAATCCGCTGATGACCCACTACGGCAGTGCCAAAGGTGCGGTGTTCTCCCTGACCCGCAACCTCGCGATCGAGGGCGCCGAGCACGGCATCCTGGTGAATGCACTGGCCCCCGGCGCCGGGACCCGGATGGTGGAGAACTCGGCCGACGGATTGTCGCCCGAGATATTGCACCGTCTACGGACGCAACTCCGGCCCGAACAGGTCGCCCCGGTCGCGGCCTACCTCGCCCACCCGGCCTGCCGAGTCACCGGTGAGGTCTTCAATGCTGCGGGCGGCGGTGTGAGCCGCACCGCGATCATGACCACCAGCGGTATCCACGACCCGGATCTGACCCCGGAACTGGTCGCGGAGCGATTCACCGAGATCCTGACCGTCACCGCGGAGGCGAAACCAGAAGTCATCGCAGTCCCCGAACCCCAAAGCACCTGATCTGTCCCTGGAGAAACCATGACCGAAACCACTACGGGAACCGAGTTCCCGTTCGGGCCGCTCGCCGCTCCCGAAGCGGTGGACCACTTCAAACGACTCTTGGCCGACCGGCCGATGACCCGGGTTACCATGCCCTACGGCGGCGATGTGTGGATCGTGCACCGCCACCGGGCGGCGAAGGAGGTTCTCAGCGACCCACGGTTCGTGCGCGAGCCGTTCCGCACCGGCGAGCGGGTGGTGCCCTTCTTCGTGCCGTTCCCCGACTTCCTACGTACCACGCTCCAGTTCGAGGATCCCCCGCAGCACACCAAGCTGCGCAGGCTGGTGCAGAAGGCGATTTCACCGCGTCGTGTGCGGGAGATGCGTGCCTCGGCTGTCGCGTTCGCCAATGAGCTGATCGATGGAATGCTGGCCCGGGGCGGGGTGCGCAACCTGGTGACCGAGTACACGTTGTCGCTGCCCATCGAGATGCTCAGTTCCTTGCTGGGAGTCCCGTCGTCGGACCGGGACAAGTTCGAGAGATGGAGTTCCTCGACCCTGGCCGTCGCGGGCAAGTCGGAGGACGAGGTTGCCGCCGATATGGCCGAGCTCGCCGCTTACATGACGGATTTGATCGCCCGGCGGCGTATCGAGCCGCGGGAGGACCTGCTCAGCTCCCTGGCAAACGCGCGTGAAAAGGACGAGTCGCTCACCGACGCCGAGATCCTGCCGATCGCATTCGTCCTCATCGTCGGCGGTTTCGACAACACGGCCAACTTCCTGACCACCGGTGTGCTGTCGTTGCTGCGGTCCGACGAACACCGGGAGTTGTTCTTGACCGACCCGGACGGCCTCGCCCCCACAGCCGCCGAGGAGGTGTTGCGGCACGGCGGGTTCATGATGGGGTCGCCTGTCAGCGGTGGCGGCGGCCTGGTGCCGTTCGTCGCGACCGACGACGTCGTCATCGACGGGCAGCTCATCGCCGCGGGTGAGGCGGTGAGCATCGATCCTGCCGCGGCTAGCCACGATCCGGACGCGGTGGCGGACCCGGGCCGGTTCGACATCACGCGCAAGGACAACCCGCACCTGATGCTCAGCTACGGCCTGCACCACTGCCTTGGGGCCCCGTTGGCTCGGATGGAGTTGCAGGTCGGCCTGGCCGAGCTGTTCAAGCGGATCCCGGACCTGCGGTTGGCGGGTGAACCCGAGGTTCGCCGCGACGTGCTGACCCAGCCCATGACAGCCCTACCGGTGACCTGGTGAGTGAAAGGAGCACAACCGTGCCAAAGGTGTTCTACACCCTGCCCGACGGCACCGAGCGGGTGGTCGATGGAGTCGTCGGCGACTCTGTCATGCAGAGTGCCGTCCGCAACGGGGTTTCGGGCATCGTGGGGCAGTGCGGGGGCGTGCTGTCCTGCGCCACCTGCCACGTCTTCCTCGCCGAGAACGATACCGGTGGCTTCCCACCGGTCGGCGAGGACGAGGACGAAATGCTCGACTGCGCCGCGACCGAACGCGAGGATACCTCCCGCTTGTCGTGTCAGCTGATCCTGGCCGACGGGCAGGAGGTCCACGTGACCGTACCGGAAACCCAGCTGTGAGCGCGGGCCGCTTGCTGGTGGTGGGCGCCGGGCAGGCCGGCGTCCAGGTGGCGAGCAGCGCCCGGGAGCTGGGATGGTCCGGCCCGATCACGCTCGTCGGCCAGGAGCCGGACGCGCCTTATGGGCGGCCACCGTTGTCGAAGGCGTTCCTCCAGGGAAAGCTCTCCGCGGAGTCCTTGGCGCTGCGATCGACTGCGTTCTACCAGGAGCAGGGCGTGGACCTGGTGCTCGGCGAGCGCGTCGATCACCTGGACCTCTCCGCCGGTTCCGCGACCGCGGTCTCCGGCAGGTCGTGGGGGTTCGACCGGCTCGTGCTCGCGACCGGGGCCAGGCCGCGCACCCTCGCGATCGAGGGTGCCGAGCTGGACGGTGTGGCGGTACTCCGGGACGTCCAGCACGCGTATGCCCTGTCCCGGCGCCTTGCCGCAGTGTCGGACATGGTCGTGATCGGTGGTGGTTTTATCGGTTTGGAGGTAGCTGCCACTGCTGCGGCGAACGGGATCCGGGCGGCAGTCGTGGAGGCCGCCCCAGCGCTGTTGAATCGCGTCGTTAGCACTGCCACCGCGGAGGTCGTCGAGACCGCGCACCGGGCGGCCGGTGTCGACGTGCGAATCGGCGTGCGTCCCGTCCGGTTGCTCGGCGAACGCGGCACGGTGCGCGCAGTGGAACTGGCAGACGGTACCGAGTTGCCCGCCCAGCTCGTACTCATCGCGGTCGGTGCGCAGCCGAACGAGGACCTAGCCCGAGCCGCTGGTCTGCGTTGCGACGGCGGAATTGTCGTGGACGGTTGCTCGCTGACCTCCGATGGTCGCACCCTCGCGGTCGGTGACTGCGCCAATCTGCCTGATCCCACACCCGATGGCGAGGCCGACGGTCGGTTGCGGCTGGAGAGCGTGGACAACGCGATCGAACAGGCGAAGGCTGCGGCCCACACGCTCGTCGGTGTGCACCGTCCGTACCGTGGAGTGCCGTGGTTCTGGTCGGATCAGGGCGAGCTCAAACTGCAGATAGCCGGTCTCGCACACCCGGATGACGACTCCGTCGTCCGGACCGGCGGGCGGCCGGGCCGGACGGCGGTGCTGCGGTACCGGAACGACCGGCTCGTCGCTGTCGAGTGCGTGAACAACCCGGCCGAGTTCCTCGCGGCCCGCAAAGCGCTCGGCTCCGGACAGCAACTCCCGCAAGCTCACGCCGCGGATGCCGAGGTGCCGTTGAAGAAGCTGTTCGCCGAGGCGCACGGAGGCTGAGCAAGGGCTCGGGTTCACTACAGAACTCGGACGGTCTATGTGAGGTCGACGGATGTGGCTCTGGTTGTCCACGCATCACCGCGAGACGGTGAATGCGTTCAAACGCGGTGACCTCGGCGGGCAGCAACCGGTCCACGCTATTCCGAATTGTCGCTCCGCGGAGAGCGGGCAGAGGCAGGACGCCACCCCTGCAAGCCGGTGGCATATCTATCGAAAGGTGAACTCGTGTTCGAGTTGGACGGACGAATCGCCCTGGTTACGGGCGCCGGCCAGAGCGTGGGGGAGGGGATCGCGACGGTGCTCGCGCGCCAAGGGGCGACGGTGGTGGTGAACGACCTGTTCGCCGAGCGTGCCGAGCGGGTGGCCCAGACCATCGTCGCCGAGGGTAACAAGGCTATCGCCAGAGCCTTCGACGTCACCAACTTCCAGGCGACGGAGGATGCGGTCCGGTCAACCGAGGCCGAGCTCGGGCACCAAGTGGACATCTTGGTGAACAACGCGGGCGTCGCGGAGGGGCAGACCACCAAGCCGTTCCGGGAATTGACCCCCGAGCAGTGGCCGCCGTCGATCGACCTCAACATCTACGGTGCGTTGAATTGCATCAAGGTGGTCATCGATGGGATGTGCGACAACGGCTGGGGCCGGGTCGTCCAGATCTCCTCGGGATCGGCGCGCACCGGGCAGAACATCAACGTCTCGATGTACGCGACCGGCAAGAGTGGCATCGAGGGCTTCATCCGGCACCTCGCCGCCGAAACCGGCCAGTACGGTGTGACTGCCAACAATGTCGCCCTCGGCCTGCAGGCCAACCTGGAGCGGGTGATGCCGCCAGAGCAGATCGAGCGGTTGGTCGCGGGCATACCCATCGGACGGCTGGGCGACCCCATCGAGGTCGGCGCTTTGTGCGCGTACCTGGCATCGAACGAGGCCGGTGGGATGACCGGGCAGACGCTCGATTTCAACGGCGGGTCGCAGACCCGATGAGCGGTACGCACTCGGCTCCGGTCACTCTGTCACTCACCGCAATCCGAGTTACGGACCTGGCGCGGTCCAGGGAGTTCTACACCACCGGCTGCGGATTCGCCGAGGAAGCGGCATTCTCCACCGAAACGTTCGACGCGGTGATTCTGCGGGCCGGGACGGCTGGGGTCGAACTCATCACGCCGCACGGTACATCCGCACCGCCCGATCACGGCACGATGTTCACCAAACTGGTGTGCAACACCGACGATGTCGCCGGGGTGATGGCCGCCGCCTGTGCGCATGGCGGCACCGAGGAGATGCCCGCGACCACGCTGGCCCGATTCGGTGGGCGCACCATCGGCATGGTTCGCGATCCCGACGGGTATCTGCTCGAGTTCGTAGGCTCGTCCGCTCAGTAGCGAGCCAGTGAGCGGGCGGCTGGGTTGTGGCGGCGTCGGCGCGGGCCGCTGGTGCGGACCGTGCCGGACGGCAGTGATCGAATAAGTGACCACGATCGGCGAGAACGCGGTGGATGCATTGCGTCGACGACGTGTGCTCGAGCCTGCAATCGATGGCGAGGTGCGAAACCGAACCACTGCACTGTTCGACTCGCAGCGATATTGCTGCGGCCGATCAGCTCGCGGTAGCAGGCCCGGCTGATCCCGCGCTGTACCGCCCGGTTCGGGCTCTGATCGGCCACGGACACCGGTTCCCGCTGCCGGACAGGACCGGAGGCGGCAGTGTTCGTCAAAACAGTCGAATTGATCCACCGAACGCGTGACTATGCTACAAATGTCGCATAGTCTTATTGGGTGTGAGCATGGATCTTGCACCCGCCGAACTTTCGCCCAGATCGGGCGGATCGGTGTGTTCAGAAAGGTGCGTGTCATACCATGCGATTCGACGGTAAAAGGGTCTTCGTCACCGGCGCGGCATCGGGTATCGGCGCGGCAACGCTGGCCCTTTTCCGCAAGGAGGGTGCCAAGGTCGTCGGCGTCGATGTCACTCCGGGCGCGGATCTGATGCACTGCGATGTGGCCGATCCGGCCTCGGTTCAGCAAGCAATCGATGCCAGTGTCGACCGGCTCGGTGGCTTGGACGTCCTTGTGAACGTCGCCGGTATCAGTAGTCTGCGCAAACTCGAGGACGAGACCTTCGAGCGCTGGCAGCAGATCATGGGTGTCAACGCCACCGGGCCGATGCTGCTGACGAAAGCAGCCCTTCCGCACCTGCGTGCGAGTCGCGGGAACATCGTGACCGTCGCGTCCATATCGGCGCTGCAAGGCCAGCCGTACCTATCCGCCTACTGCGCATCCAAGGGCGCGGTCCTCCAATTCATGAAATCGATGGCGGTCGAGCTGGCTGCGGACCACATCCGGGTCAATTGCGTTTGTCCGGGCGGTGTCGGAGCGCTTCCCTCCGCCGAAGAAGCGCAAGGGGAGGTTCCGGCGGCACTGGAGAACCTCGCCGACGTCGATCTGACGTTGCTCACGCGACTCAACGGTGTCCTGCCCGGTATCACCGAGCAGGACGATATCGCCGAGGCAATCGCCTGGCTGGCCTCCGATGCGGCGCGCTCGGTGAGCGGCGTCGCGCTCCGTGTCGATCGCGCCACATTGTGGCAGTGACGTAGCAGCCGCTCTGAAAGCGAAAGGGCCACGGTGACAGTACAACTTGCCGCACTCCGGGTCGATGCCCTGAGAGAACCGATGGGATTCGACAACCCCTGCCCCGAATTTTCGTGGCAACTGCGCTGCGACGAATCCTCGATCCTGCAGTCGGCCTGCAGGGTACAGGTGTCGCGGACGGATACGTTCGGGGCAGAGGCGATGCTATGGGACAGTGGCAGCCTAACGTCCGACACTCCGTACGGAGTCCGCTACGCCGGTCGACCACTGGAATCGGCTCGCCGCTATTTCTGGCGAGTCCGGGTTCGCGACAACCGCGGACGCGACAGCGACTGGAGCGCGCCGGCAGTCTTCGAAACCGGAATGCTGGATGCGCAACGGTGGCAGGCGGAATGGATCAGCCGCCAGGCACCGGTCACCGAGGACGATCCGCCACTGTATTTGAGAGGCGAGGTCGATCTGGGGGCAGAGGTGGTTCGTGCTCGTGCCTACGTCAGTGCCCTGGGGTGGTACCGATTCTTCGTCAACGGGACGGATGTCACCGGTCCCGCGCTGGTGCCGCGTTTCACGCCTCTCGACAAGGTCGTGGAGTACCAGGCCTACGACATCACCGATCTGCTGTGCTCAGGAAAAAACATTGTGGGTATCGCGGTCGGTGACGGTCGATACCGCGGCCATCTCGGTGCTTTCCGCCATCGCCGGGTCTACGGAGATCGCTTGGCCGGTTTCGCTCAGGTCGAGGTGGAACTCGCCGACGGGAGCACCGTCGTTTCTGGCACCGGCGGGGCCTGGTTCGCGGGACGGGGGCGAATCCTCGCCTCGGATCCCATGGACGGCGAGACTGTGGACCTGCGCATTTCCCCGACTGCGTGGCTCGACCCGGCCGGCGCGCCCCCGGGATTCTCTGCGGCGGAGGTCATACCGAATACGCGTCGCTTGATCGGCGAAGCGGTGCCGCGTGTGCAGGCGGTCTCGGTGCTCGATCCGGTCACGGTGCGACGTACCCCCGCCGGTACCCAGCTGGTGGACTTCGGACAAAACTTCGCCGGGGTCACCCGTATCCGGCTTCCCGGCCGGGCAGGCCTGCAGGTCGCGTTGACCCACGCCGAAGTGCTCACTCCGACAGGGGAACTCGACAGCGCAGCCTTCCGGACGGGCAGGCAAACCTGGTTCCAGCGCGATCACGTCATCACCTGCGAGACGCCGACCTGGTATCAGCCGTGGTTCACCATCCACGGGTTCCGGTACGTCGAGATCGACGGCCTGGACGAGGACCTCCGGCCAGAGGATGTGCAAGGCGTGGTGCTGTCCACCGATCTGGCCACGACCGGTACCTTCGAATGTTCGGACCCGCGGATCGAGCAGTTGTATCGGAACGTCGAGTGGTCGATGCGCTCGAACTTCGTCGATACCGCCACCGACTGCCCGACCCGCGAACGCGCTGGATGGACCGGCGATCTGCAGATCTTCGCGCCCACCGCCTCCACCATGGCCGATGTCCAGGCATTCATCCGCCGTTACCTCGCGAACCTCACGATCGAGCAGCGCGCCGACGGCGGGGTGCCCCATATCGTTCCGTCCGAGCAGTCGCAGCACTACCTGCGAACCCGGCCCAACCCGGTCGCTCGGTGGTTCGCGCAGCGGCTGTCCGCCATGCTGTCCGGGTCGGCCGGCTGGGGCGATGCGGCGGTGCTGCTGCCGTGGACGCTGTACCGGTACTACGGTGACGTCGAAATTCTACGCAAGCAGTGGACCGCTATGACCCGGTGGGTGGACCGCGGTGCACAGCGGGCCCGAACCCGATCGCGCCCACTACGCCGGCTGCGCCGGACTGCCGGGCCGCTCGAGAAATACGTGCTCGACACCGGTTTCCACTTCGGTGAATGGCTGCGACCAGGTGATCGGCCACCGGACGTCGTCCGCGATCTGCTCACCCACCGTCCGGTCGTGGCCACCGCCTACCTCGCCCACTCGAGCCATTTGCTCGGCCGGATGGGGACGATCCTCGGCTATCACGATGAGGCGCGGCGGTATTCGGATCTCGCCGCCCACGTTACCGATGCCTTCCGAGCGGCGTTCGTCCGGGAAGGCGGCGCGCGGATCGGCCGTGACCGTCAGGACGACTACGTGCGGGCACTTGCGTTCGGCTTGCTCACTCCAGCGCAGCGTCAGCACGCTGTCGTCCGTCTGTCCGAACTGATCGAGGAAGCCGACTACCACCTGGACACCGGCTTTCTGAGTACCCCGATGCTCCTCGAAACTCTGGCCGACAACGGCCGGACCGACCTGGCGTTCCGGCTGCTTCTCCAGGACACCCGGCCGGCTTGGCTGTACCAGGTCGACCACGGAGCCACCACAGTTTGGGAATCATGGGAAGGCTTCGGCCCTGACGGTGCGGCCCGGGATTCGCACAATCACTACGCTTTCGGTGCAGTGGCCGCCTGGCTGCAAGAAGGGCTCGCGGGCTTGGCCCCGGCCGAGCCCGGCTATCGTGTCATCCGCATCGCGCCGCGTATCGGCGGCGGCATTACGCACGTCGCGAAGTCGATCGAGACGCCCTTCGGGCGCGCTTCCAGCAGTTGGAGCCTGAACGGTGGCACCGTAACGCTGCGGGCAGAGGTCCCGCCCGGGGCTGAAGCGCTGGTCACGACCGGAGGTTCCCGGAAGGAGTACCGGATCGGCTCGGGTACACACGAGTTCTCCTGGCCGATCGGCGACGAATTGCCTCTGGGGAAAACGGTATCGGTATGAGCGCGACCACCGGACGGAACGAACCTGGATCTCGACCCGGTGCTTCCGGGCCGCTCACAGAAGTCCTCGATCGGCGCTTGGTCGTCGCGCTGATGATGGAGACCTTCGGCCGCAGCTTCGCCTCGGTCGGCCTGGTCCTCACCATACTTCCGATCACTGTCGCCGCGCTGGCTCCGGACCACAAGGACACCGTACTCGGCATCCTCGTGGGCCTCGGGGCGATCGTCACCGCTTTCACCGGAGTTTTCTTCGGAGTGACGAGCGACCGATGCTCGTCCCGATTCGGGATGCGACGCCCGTTCATCGCAGTCGGCGCCGCTTTCGCGGTCGGCTCGCTGCTGATCATGGCCACCGCGTCGAATCTTCCGATGCTCTTCGCGGGAAATATCCTGTTCAGTGTGGCCACTGGAGTGCACAGCGGTGGTGCCGCAGCCTTGATCCCGGACCAGATTCCGGCGTCCTACCGCGGCCGGATCATGGGCTTCAACACGATAGCGCTGACACTCGCCGGTATGGCCGCCGCCGTGTTGCTGCCGCGGTTCCTCGACGAAGAGGCGTTCTTATTCGTTGTTCCCGCAGTGATCATGGCGGTGTCCACAGTGCCGCTGCTGCTCGTCTTACAGGACAGAATCCTCGCACCGGAGCAGGCACAGATCGGCGCCGGATTTCGGGATGTGCTCGCGCAGGCACGCATTCATCCGCGGGATGTTCCGGACTTCATGTGGGCGTGGGCCGGTAAGGCTCTCGTCACCCTTGGATCGGCCTTTGCCACTACCTACAGTGTTTATCTGCTCACCGATCAGCTGACCGTGTCCGAGAACAACCTGCCGGGCCTGATCACCATCACCGGTGTCGTCGGCCTGCTCACCACACTCGGTGGCGCCGCGGCCGGCGCCTACATCAGCGATCGGTTCCGGATCCGCAAACGACTCGTGCTGTGGACGTCGATGCTCATCGCCGTCGGCATTGTGATCTGTGGGCTGGCACCCGACGTCCCGATCTATCTGGTCGGTCTTGTCATCATGGGAATCGGGACCGGCATCTGGCTGCCCGTAGATGGCGCGCTCATGATCGATGTGCTTCCGGGCGAAGGGCGCGAGTCCGGCAAGTACTCCGCGTTCATGCAGTTGGCGGACGCGGTGCCACGGGCCGCGGGGCCATTCCTAGCCCCGGTGATCCTGGTCGTCGGTGCCATCGGGACAGGCAAATACTCCCTGCTCTACCTGCTCGGCGCGGCCGTCGTGGTGTGCGGTGGCGTGCTGGTCCGCAAAATCGAGGGGAGTCACTGACCAAAGCTGAGGACCGATCGCCCGAGCCGATCGTCACGTATCCGATCCGTGCGATGAGCACCACCAGTGAAGAAAGAACTCGCGCAATCATGAAAAGCACTTTCTGCACGGTCGACGGTCCGATCACCGGCGGACGCTACGACCGGCCGTTCGCTTCTTCGATCGTCGATCTCGGCGAATACGGTTACGAGGAGAACGAATACTTCGTCTCCGGGACAGCCACCCGCTATGTGCCGGCGCCGGGGACCGCACTGACCCCGGACGGCCGTTGGCAGGTTGTCACCGACGGTACGGATCCCTACCGCACCCGGATTCTTGTCCGTCGGCCGTCGGCCGACCGATTCAACGGCGTCGTCGTGGTGGAATTCATGCAGGAGTACTTCGGCTGCGAACGCGACACCAACTACCGCTGGTACGCCGAGATCCTGTTGCGCGAAGGCTTCGCCTGGGTGGGCGCATCTCTCCATCACGAGGGCATCGACGTCCCGGGCCGACAGGAGATTTCGCTGGGTGGGTACTCCTTTACCTCCGGGCCGTCCTTGGTCGAATGGGACCCCGAGCGATACGGGTCCCTGGAGTTTCCGCACTCGGACCTGTGCTATGACGTGCTCTCCCAGATCGCACGCACGGTGGGCCCGGACCGCCCGGCTCAGCCAGCCGATCCGCTGGGTGGTCTCATCGTGCAGCGGGTCTTTGCCGCCGGCAATACCATCGCCGCAGACCGGTTGCGCCACTACATCAATGCGGTGCATCCCGGGCATCGAGTGTTCGAAGGCTTCTTCCTCCAAGATCTGAGCGACAGCGGCGTGGCCTTGGCCGAGGGGATAGCGTCCCCACCGGATCTCTGGGTGCGTACCGACGTCGGTGTTCCCACCGTGGTGCTGAATACAACCACCGCCGCCATGGACGCCACTCGACAGGAAGAAGGCGAGCACATCAGATTTTGGGAACCGGCCGGCAGCTCCCATACCACCGGTCCCTACATGGCCCGGGTCGCCACCGCCAATGCCCGCGACCTCAGCGCCGGAACACCGCTCGGCGACCCCGGTTCCGGCAACACCCTGCCGCTGCAGTACGTGGGTGGTGCGGCCTTCGCCGGGCTTCGCCGTTGGGCCGAGGGCGGCGAACCAATTGCCCGCTTCCCGGTCATCGAGCGAGCCGGCGATGAAAACGGGGAGGCAACCGCTGTGTTCGACAAATCCGGCAACGTCGCCGGGGGACTACGCACGCCGTGGGTCGATGTTCCCGTCGCGCGCTACGACTGGCGAGGGGAGAGCCTCGGCGGATCCGGGGCGACCTACCCGTATACGGAGAGGGAACTGCGCTTGCGATACGGGACCCCTGCTGTGTACCACCAGCGCTTCGCCGCTGCCACCCGTGCAGCCGTGCGCAGCGGAGTCCTACTACCCGACGAGGCCGAGCGGGCAATCGCCGAAAGCCACAATGTCAGCTGGTAGCCCAGCAGACCCTGGGTGGCGCTGAGCAGGGCGGTATTGTTCCCGGCATGGATACTATGTGGGAGGCGTGCTGTGGTAGCAGAGGATGATCCCCGCTACATCCGCTCACGACGTCTTCTGCGCAGTGCCGTGATAGAACTGGCGGGCGGGAATCCACAGAACCTGACGATCTCGCAGATCTGTAAGCACACGGGGGTCGATCGCGCCACCTTCTATCGACATTTTCCCGACGTCGAGCATCTGGTAGCCGACGCCCTGGTCGCTCTCGCCGACGAGTCGGCGCACCAATGGGAGCAGCAGCTGGGGGAGCATGAGGACGAATTCGGCCCGTCCGTGCTATATGGATATATCGCACACGTCGGGGAGCACCGCCCGCTCTATCGGTGGGCGCTCGGGTCCACCGGCAGCGCGGCGGCGATTCATGGTGTGCTCCAGCGTATGGTCGCCGCCACCGAGGCCACTCTGCGAAAGACCGAAGGTGTCCTTCCCTCGGAAGAGATCCACCGGCGCGGGGGGTTTGCCGGAGGTGCTGTACTCGGCACCCTGCTCACCTGGTTGAGTGATCCAGAGCCTGCTTCCGCCGTCGAGCTGGCGATGTGGGTCAATGCGCAGCTCGCCGAGATATTCCGCTGATCCCGCCGGGTCCGTAGGCCTTCTGGGCACCGGACGGTTTCCACGAACGCCGAGTGGCCCGGCCGGGGCCAGTCGTGGTCGATTCGCAGGACTCGTGCCGCAACCTCATACTGCCGACCGCACGCCGACAACGCGCTCGAAACCCGCATATCCGCTGGCGGATGATGACGTTCCGTTGACCGGGAAAGGGGGCCTGGATAGGTGCCCGGTCGGCATATGGTCCTGCTGAGACGAGAAAGAACAGGAGTGACCATGGGTGTACTGGACGGCAAGACAGCCCTGATAACCGGTGGCGCCCGCGGGATGGGGGCCGAGCACGTGCGGCAGTTCGTTGCCGAGGGTGCCCGGGTCGTCTTCGGCGATGTGCGCGACGAAGAAGGCGAGGCGTTGGCCGCCGAGCTCGGTGACGACGCCTTCTATTTGCATCACGATGTCACCAGTGAGGCCGAATGGTCCCAGGTTGTGGCGGCGACGATGTCCCGTTTCGGAAGGCTCGACATCCTGGTCAACAATGCGGGTATCAACCGCTTCGCGCCGATCTGCGAGCAATCCCTCGCGGAGTTCCGCCTGATCCTGGACACCAACCTCACCAGCGCCTGGCTCGGGATCCGGGCAGCGGCACCCGTCATGTCGGACGGTGGGTCGATCGTGAATATGTCGTCCATCGAGGGATACGCCGGTGCCGCAGGCCTATCCGCGTACGCATCCAGCAAATTCGGCATCCGCGGACTGACGAAGGTGGCCGCCCGCGAGTTGGGACCCCGCAATATCCGGGTGAACTCGGTGCATCCCGGGGGAATCGTCACCCCCATGAACACCGAGATAGTGCCCGATCTCGATCCGGACAAACCGTTCGTCCCATCGCTGCCGATCGCGCGATGGGGGCGCCCTGCCGAGGTGACCCATGTGGTCGTGTTCCTCGCTTCCGATGCCGCCAGCTATTGCACTGGCAGTGAGGTGCTGGTCGACGGTGGACTGCTCGCGGGCCCGGGATACTGAAGCCTGCCCCTTGCCGGCCGTGATGCTGTATGCCCACCGGCCGCCGACGAACGGGTGACCTGTGTCGACGAGGTTGCTCGACGGGGCACTGGCGGGGGGTTTGGGGTGGGGGGGGGCGGCGACCCCCCCCGGGGGGCCCCCCCCAGTAGGCGGCCCCCCAGGGGGG
>NZ_JARWOV010000321.1 GCF_029868855.1 Nocardia carnea
GTGGGGGCTGGGTCCGCCCCCCGCGGGGGGGGGCTTCCGCGAACTCGGCGACCGCCGCCCGCCCGGCCACCGTGCGCTTTTCTAACACCTGCCGCGGCGTCACCCCCACGCCGCGCGCCTTGGCGCGCGACACCAGCTGGATGGAGACGATGCTGTCGCCACCGAGGGCGAAGAAATCGTCGTCCGCGCCGACCCGCTCCACCCCGAGGACACCGGCGAAGGTGTCCGCCAGAATCTCCTCGATGGGCGTGGCCGCGGCCCGGAATTCGCGGACCTCGAACACCGGTTCCGGCAACGCTTTACGGTCCAGCTTGCCCGAGGCGTTCAGCGGGAACGCGTCGAGTTCCACGAACGCCGCCGGCACCATGAACGACGGCAGGCGATCGTGCAGATGGGCCCGCAGTACATCGGCGTCGGTGGTCGCGCCGGCCACCGGCACCACGTAGGCGACCAGCTGATCACCGGTCCCCGAACGACGCAGGATGACCAGGGCCCGGGCCACCGAGTCGTGTTCGGTGAGCGCGGCCTCGATCTCGCCCGGCTCGATCCGCTGGCCGTGCAACTTCACCTGGAAGTCGCTGCGGCCCAGATACTCCAGCTCCCCGTCAGGGGTCCAGCAGACCACATCGCCCGTGCGATACATCCGCTCACCGGCACGGAACGGATTCGCGACGAACCGTGTGGTGGTCAGATCGGGACGGGCCAGATAGCCGTGCGCCAGCTGCGCACCGCTGAGATAGAGCTCACCCCGGACACCCGCGGGCACCGGCCGCAACCGGTCGTCGAGCACGTAGGTCTGGGTGTTCAGGCCGGGCACACCGATCGGCACCGCGCCGATTTCGGCACCCGTCACCTCGTGGGCGGTGACGTCGATCGTGGTTTCGGTCGGCCCGTACTGGTTGAACAGGCGTGCTGCCCCGGTGCGTTCCCGCAGTTGCCGCGCGAGTTCACCGGACAGCGATTCACCGCCGACAACGATACTGCGCAGACCGGCCCAGTCCGCGGGATCGGATTCGGACAGGAACACCGACAGCAACGACGGCACGAACTGCGCCATCGTGACACCCTCGTCGGCCATCAACCGGGTGAGGTAAGCCGCGTCGCGATGCCCTTCGGAATGCGCGATCACCAGGCGCGCGCCGAGTTGCAGCGGCAGGAAGAACTCCACGACGGACGGGTCGAAGGTCGCCAGCGTGCGCTGCAGCAGCACATCACCGGCGCCGATTCCGTGCCGTTCGCGGGTGGTCTCCAGATAGTTGAGCACGGCCCGATGCGAGACCGGGACACCCTTCGGCCGGCCGGTGGAGCCCGAGGTGAAGATCGCGTACGCGGTGTTGTCCGGACGCAGCGGCCGCAGCCGGTCGGCATCGGTGAGCGGAGTGTCCGCGAAACCGGACAGGTCCAGCCGATCGATGCGTACCTGCCCGGCGATCGCCGGATCGAGGTCTTCACCGGAGGTCAGCACACAGACCGGTCGCGCTGTTTCGACGATGTACTCGAGCCGCTCCACGGGCTGGTCCGGATCCAGCGGCACATACGCGCCGCCGGCCGCCACCACGGCGTACGCGGCGGTGAGCAGGTCGAACGACCGGCGCATCCCCAGGGCCACATAGGTTTCCGTGCCCACCCCGGTATCGCGCAGCCACCGCGCCAGCCGGTGCACCCGGCCCGCGAACTCGCCGTAGGACAGACCGGTGCCCTCGTAGACCAGGGCGGTCCGGTCCGGGGTCTGCGCTACGACCCGGTCGAACCCGTCCAGCAACAAACCCGGCGCGATCGCCTGCTCGGTCGCGTTCCACCGGTGCAGCACCAATTGGCGTTCGGCCGCATCCAGCAGTTCGATCTCACCGACCGGCGCCGCGGGATCGGCGACGATTCCCTCCAGCACCCGCAGGAACCGGTCCACGAACCCGGCCACCGTCGCGTGGTCGAACAACGCGGTGGCGTAGGTCAGATACCCGGACATCCCTTCCGGGGCGCCCGTCGCGTCGTAGGTGTCGCTGAGAATCATGCTCAGGTCGTACAGCGCCACCTCCGCGCCGGCGTCGACCCCGGATACCGACAGATCGGGCAGTTCCAGGCTCGTCTGCGCCAGGTTCTGGAAGGTGAAGCCCACCTGGAACAGCGGATGCCGCGCCGTCGACCGCACCGGGTTCAGCACTTCCACCAGCTGTTCGAACGGCACATCGGCATGAGCGAGGGCCGCGATATCGGCCTCACGCTGGCGTGCCAGCAGCTCGGTGAACGATTCCCCGCCGTCGAGCTCGGTCCGGAACACCAGGGTGTTCACGAACATGCCGATCACCTCGTCGAGGGCGGCATCGCCACGGCCGGCGACCGGGGTACCGATGGCGATATCGCCGGTGCCCGACAACCGGGCCAGCAACACCGCGAACGCGGTATGCGCCACCATGAACAAGGTCGCACCCTGCTCGCGGGCGTAATCCGCCAGCGCCCGGTGCAGTCGCGCATCGATACGCACCTCGACCCGGCCACCGTCATACGACTGGGCCGCCGGCCGCGGCCGGTCCGTCGGCAGATCCAGCTGCTCGGGCAGATCCGCCAGCGCCGAACGCCAGTAGGCGAGCTGCTCATGCGCCAGCGACGACGGATCGGTGCCGTCGCCCAGCAGATTTCGCTGCCAGATCGCGAAATCGGCGTACTGGATCGGTAGTGGCGCCCAATCCGGCGCCCGGCCCGCCGCCCGTGCCGCGTACGCGGTCATCAGATCCCGCGTCAGCGGCGCCATCGACGAACCGTCGCCGGAGATGTGATGCACCACCGCGGCGAGCACGTACTCGTCTGCCACACCGTCGATCTGCAACAGCGTCACATTCACCGGGACCTGCTCGGCGACATCGAAGGACATCGCCGCCAGTTCGGCCACCACGGTCTCGACCGCCTCCGCGGACACCGTCCGGACATCCAGCTCCGGTACCGCTCCCGTCGCCGGCAGAATTACCTGCACCGGACCGGATTCGGTCTCCGGATACACCGTCCGCAGCACCTCGTGCCGGGCGACCAGATCACCGACCGCCTGCCGCAGGGCCGCCACGTCCAGCTGCCCGGACAACCGGATCACCATCGGGATGTTGTAGGCGGCCGCACCACCGTCGAACCAGTTGAGGAACCACATCCGCTGCTGTGCCAGCGACAGCGGGATACGGGTGACGACCTCGCCCGACGACAGCACCCGCGTGGGCCGCGGCTGCGGTACCAGCGGCGGACGTCCACCGGAACCGGTCTGCTCTTCGAGCCGCGCCGCCAGCGCACCGACGGCGGAGGCCTCGAACAGGGCCCGGACCGGCACCTGGGTGTTCAGTGCCGCGCCCAGCCGCGCGACGGCCTGGGTGGCGAGCAGCGAGTTACCGCCGAGCGCGAAGAAATCGTCGTCCACGCCGACCCGCTCCACACCGAGAACCTCGGCGAGCACACCGGCCACCACATTCTCGGTCGGCGTCGACGGCGCCCGGAACTCCCGCGTCTCGAAGACCGGTTCCGGCAGTGCCCGGCGGTCGAGCTTGCCGGCGGGGGTGAGCGGGATCGCGTCGAGCACCATGATCGACGCCGGCACCATGTAGGCCGGCAAGCGCAGCCCGGCGTACTCGCGAAGCTCGTCGGTATCGACCGTACGATCGGCCGCGGCAACGACATACGTCACGAGCGAGACCACGCCCGCGGCATTCTTGTGACCTGTCGTGACCGCGAAGTCCACAGTCTCGTGCGCGGTGAACGCGGCGTCGATCTCCCCGAGTTCGATACGGAAACCGCGGACCTTGACCTGGAAGTCGTTACGGCCCACGTACTCCACCGCGGGATCACCCGCGGCGTCACGCCGCCAGCGCACCACGTCGCCCGTGCGATACAGACGCGAACCCGGTGCACCGTGCGGATCGGCGACAAAACGACCGGCGGTGAGACCCGGCCGCGCGTGGTAGCCGCGCGCCAGCTGGACACCACCGACGTACAGTTCCCCGGCCACCCCCTCGGGCACCGGCTGGAGGCGGTCGTCGAGCACGAATGCGCGCATACCCCGCACCGGACCACCGATGGTGATCGGGTCGCCCGGAAGCAACTGTCCGCTGATGTTGGTGGCGATCGTCGCTTCGGTCGGGCCGTAGGCATTGTGGAACCGGCGCACGGTCCCGCCTTCGGCGACGGTGGACCATTTGGCGACCAGATCCGCCGAAATGGCTTCACCACCGGCGACGATAACTTCCATGCCCGCGAGATCGGCGGGATCGAGCGAGGCCAGTACCGACGGCGTGATCAGACCGACCGTCACACCCTCGCGGGAGATCAGCTCGCCCAGCTCGGCGCCACCGTAGGTACCGGTCGGCACCACTACCAGCGCACCCGCCGAACCGACAGCCAGCAACAGCTCCAGGATCGAGGCGTCGAACGACGGCGACGCGAACGCCAGCGCCCGCGACTCCGGAGTCAGCTGGTACCTGTCCACCTGCTCGGCACTGAAGTTCGCCAAACCGGCATGGCTGACCACCACACCCTTGGGCAGGCCGGTCGAACCGGAGGTGTAGATGACATACGCGGTGTTCGCCGGAGTCAGCGGCCAGACTCTGTCGGCGTCGGTGATCGGCTCCGCCGGGTAACCGTCCAGGGCGAGCTCGTCGAGCACGAGCCAGTCCACCGAATCCGGCAGATCGCCACGCACCGAGGACACCGTGATACCTGTCGGCGCGCCGGAATCGCTGAGCATATGCGCGATCCGGTCCTCCGGATACGTCGGGTCGATCGGCAGGAACGCGGCACCCGACTTCGTCACGGCCCACTCCGCCAGGACCGAATCCGCCGACCGCGGCACCGCCACGGCCACCACGTCCTCGGCACCCAGGCAACGCTCGATCAGCACGCGCGCCAGGCGGTTCGACCGCTCGTCGAACTCCCCGTAGGAGTAACGCACGCCTTCGAAGACCACGGCCGGTGCCGCCGGATCGACGGTCACGGCGTCGGCCAGCAACTCCGGCAACGTCCGCGCGGGCACCGCCGGACCACCCGTGCGGGTCAGCGCTGCGGCCCGTTCGGTGTCGTCCAGGATCTCGATTGCGCCCAGCACCACATCCGGGTCGGCGGCAACCGCGGACAGCATCCGCCGGAACCGCGTGATCATCGTGTGGACGGTGGCTTCGTCGAACAGTTCGGTGGCGTAGTTCAGATCCAGAACCATTCCGCCCGAGGCGTTCTCGCCCAGGGTGAACTGGAGATCGAAGCGGGCCACATCGTCGGCGAGGTCCACACCCGACACCTCGAGCCCGGCCAGATCCAGCACCGGCTGCTCATTGTTCTGTAGCGAGAGCGCCACCTGGAACAGCGGGTTGCGTGCTTGCGAACGTTGCGGCGCCAGCAGATCCACCAGACGTTCGAACGGCACATCCGCGTGCCCGAACGCGTCGAGATCGGCGTGTTTCGCCCGATCCAGCAGCTCGGCGAAAGTCTCCCCCGATTCGACCGCGGTGCGCAGGACCAGCGTATTGACGAACATGCCGACCAGATCGTCGAGCGCCCGCTCGCCACGGCCCGCGATCGGCGAACCGATCGCGATGTCATCGCTCCCGGAGAGGCGGGCCAGCAGTGCGGCCAGGGCCGCGTGCAGCACCATGAACATCGAGGCGCCGCGGGCGCGGGCCAGCTCCTCCAGCGTCCGGACGAGCTCGGCCGGCAGTTCGGTGCGCACGGTCGCGCCCCGCAGCGAGGCCGCCGCCGGGCGCGGCCGGTCGGCGGGCAACGCCAGCTCATCGGGTAGATCGGCGAGAGTGCGCTGCCAGAACGCGATCTGCCGCGCCATCGGCGAGGCCGGATCGTTTTCGGCACCGAGCGCCTGCCGCTGCCACAGCGAGTAGTCGGCGTACTGGACCGGAAGCGGCTCCCAGCCCGGCACTTCGTCCTGGGCCCGCGCGGCGTACGCGGTCATCACGTCGCGCGCCAGCGGTGCCATCGAGAAACCGTCCGCGGCGATATGGTGCACGACCACGACCAGCACATGCTCGCCCTGCTCGGGGGCGAACAGCCGGATCCGCAGCGGGATCTCCTCGGCCACATCGAAACCGGTCGCCACGAACCGGGTGATGGCCGCGACCGTCTCGGCCGCGGTGATCGCGACCGGAGTGATATCGAGCTCCACCTGCTCGGCGGGCACGATCACCTGCACCGGGGTGCCGTCGATCTGCGGGTAGCGGGTGCGCAGCGATTCGTGCCGCCACACCACATCGGAAACCGCCGCGCGCAATGCCGCCACGTCGAGAGCACCGCTGAGGCGTATAGCCAGTGGCAGGTTGTAGGCCACCGACGAGGTGTCGTACTGGTTCAGGAACCACATCCGTTGCTGCGCGTACGACAGCGGGATCCGGTCCGGGCGCGGGCCCGCCACGAGTGCCGGGCGCGCCGACTCCCCGGCCTGTTCGACCCGGATCGCCAGGGCCGTCACCGTGGGCGCCTCGAACAGCGCGCGCACCGGCACGCTCACGTTCAACGCGGCACCGATACGGGCCGCGACCTGCGTCGCGACCAGCGAGTTACCACCCAGCTCGAAGAAATCGTCGTCCGCGCCGACCCGCTCGACCCCGAGCACCTCGGCGAACGTATTCGCCACGATCTCCTCGATCGGCGTCGACGGCGCCCGGAAGACCCGGGCCTCGAATGTCGGTTCGGGCAGTGCTTTCTGGTCGAGCTTGCCGGAGGAGTTCAGCGGGAACGCATCCAGCAC
Organism: Nocardia carnea; assembly: GCF_029868855.1. Taxonomy (GTDB): domain Bacteria; phylum Actinomycetota; class Actinomycetes; order Mycobacteriales; family Mycobacteriaceae; genus Nocardia; species Nocardia carnea_A. The sequence continues at coordinate 6,722 of NZ_JARWOV010000321.1, forward strand.
CACGAACGCCGACGGCACCATGTACGACGGCAACTGATCGCGCAGGTGAGCCCGCAGTTCCTCGGTGTCGATCACCCGGCCGCCGGCCGGTACGACATACGCCACCAGATGATCGCCCGTGCGCGTATGACTGCGCATCACGACCACGGCCTGAGCGACCGAGTCCAGCTCGGTCAGCGCGTGTTCGATTTCCCCGGGTTCGATCCGCAGACCGTGCAGCTTCACCTGGAAGTCGCTGCGGCCCAGGTACTCCAGTTCCCCATCGGGGGACCAGCGGACGACGTCGCCGGTGCGATACATCCGCTCGCCGGCGCGGAACGGGTTCGCGATGAACCGTGCGGCAGTCAGGTCCGGGCGGGACAGATAGCCGCGTGCCACCTGCACGCCGCCGATGTAGAGCTCGCCGGGTACCCCTTCCGGCACCGGCCGCACCCGCTCGTCGAGCACATAGGCCTGGACGTTGAACCCGGGCACACCGATCGGCACCGCGCCGATTTCGGTATCGGTCACCTCGTAGTGGGTGACATCGACCGTGGTCTCGGTCGGACCGTACTGGTTGTGCAGGCGGGCACCGGTTATCTCGCGGACCCGCTGAGCGAGGTCGGCGGAGAGCAGCTCACCACCGACGATGATATCGCGCAGACCGGACCAGGATTCGGGCTCGGATTCGGACAGGAACACCGACAGCAGCGACGGCACGAACTGCGCCATCGTCACACCCTCGTCGGCCATCAACCGGGTGAGGTATGCCGCGTCGCGATGTCCTTCCGGACGCGCGATGACCAGGCGGGCGCCGACCTGCAGCGCGACGAAGATCTCCATCACGGAGGCGTCGAAGGTCGGCAGGGTACGCAGCAGCAGCACATCGTCTGGGCTGACACCGTGCCGGGCATGGGTCGTCACCAGATGATTCACGACCGACCGGTGGGATACCACCACACCCTTCGGCCGGCCGGTGGAGCCCGAGGTGAAGATCGCGTAGGCGGTGTTGTCCGGCCGCAGCGGACGCAACCGATCCGCATCGGTGACCGGCGTATCCGCGAAACCGGACAGATCCAGCCGATCGATACGCACCTGCCCGCCGATCGCCGGATCCAGGTCTTCACCCGAGGTCAGCACACAGACCGGTCGCGCCGTGTCGATGATGTACTCGAGCCGGTCGAGTGGCTGGTCCGGATCCAACGGGACATACACACCGCCCGCGGCGACCACCGCGTAGACGGCGGTGAGCAGGTCGATCGACCGGCGCATACCGAGGGCCACACAGGTTTCCGTGCCCACGCCGGCATCGCGCAGCCACCGTGCCAGCCGGTGCACCCGGCTCGCGAACTCCCGGTAGGTGAGGTTCGTATCGTCGAAGGTGAGCGCTACGGCCTCGGGCGCCCGGGCGACCTGCGCCTCGAACAGCGATACCAGCGTCATGATGCTGTTGCCCGGGGTCGCGGTGAGCGCGGTCTCCACCGGGAACTCGGTGGCGTTCCACCGCTGCAGCATCATCGACCGTTCGGCCGGCTCCATGAGTTCGATATCGCCGACCGCCACCGCGGGCCCGGCGGCGACCGCCCGCAGCAACCGCAGGAATCGCCGGCTGAACTGGGATACGAACGCATCGTCGAAGAGATCCGTCGCGTACATGAGCTCGGCGACCATACCCGGCCCGTCGTCGGCCGCCTCGCTCAAGGTGAGCACCAGATCGTATTGCGTGCTCGGTGTTTCGACATCCAGCCCGGTCACCGTCAGGCCGGGCAGTTCCAGTTCGGAGTATCCGAGGTTCTGGAATGCCAGCATCACCTGGAACAGCGGCTGCCGCGACTGCGACCGCACCGGATTCAGCACCTCGACCAGCCGCTCGAACGGCACATCGGCGTGCGCGAACGCATGCAGGTCCCGGTCGCGTACGTGCGCGAGCAGATCGGTGAAGGCAGCGTCGAGATCGACCTGGGTGCGCAACACCAGGGTGTTGACGAACATGCCGACCATATCGTCGAGCAGCCGTTCACCGCGTCCGGCGATCGGGATACCGACAGCGATATCGGTGGTTCCGCTGAGCCGGGCGAGCAGCGTCGCGAAGCTGCTGTGCACAACCATGAACAGAGTCGTGCCCTGGGCCTTGGCGAGTGCGCCGAGTTCCTCGACGAGGTCGCCCGGCACCACGAACTGGTGGGTCGCCGCCTGTTCGCTGGCCACCGCGGGCCGGGTCCGGGTGGACAGCCGGAGCTCGTCGGGCAGACCTGCCAGCTCGGCTTTCCAGAAGTCGAGCTGCCGGGATACCAGCGATGCCGGATCGTCCTCGGAACCGAGCAGTTCGCGCTGCCAGATCGCGTAGTCGATGTACTGGACCGCCATCGGCGCCCAGTCGGGCGCCCGGCCTGCTGTCCGCGCCTCGTACGCCGACAGCAGGTCGCGGCTCAGCGGATGCAGGGAGAAACCGTCGGCCGCGATATGGTGCACGACCCCGACCAGCACATGGTCGTCGTCGCCCAGACGGTAGATCCGCATCCGTACCGGTGGCTGAACCGTCAGATCGTAGCCCTGGACAACGAATTCGGTGATCGCCGTGCGCAGTTCGACTCCGAGGCCGGCGGCGAACTCCCGGACCTCCACCTCCGGAATCGCCTCGGCCGGTGACAGCACCCGCTGATAGCCGACCCCGTCCTGCGACGGGTACACGGTACGCAGGGATTCGTGCCGGGCGATCACATCGCCGACCGCATCGATCATGGCCGGCACATGCAGCGTGCCGCGCATCCGGAAGACGATCGGAATATTGTCGACCGCCGATTCCGGCTGGAATCGGTTGAGGAACCACATCCGCTGCTGAGCCTGCGACAGCGGCGGGCGTTCGGGCCGCGGCCGGGCGGCGAGCACGGGACGCCCACCGGCGCCGGCCTGCTGCTCCACCCGCGCCGCCAGGGCGGCCACGGTCGAATCCTCGAACAGCATCCGCACCGGCACCTCGGTGTCGAGCGCGGCGCCGATCCGGGCGGCGACCTGGGTCGCGATCAGCGAGTTACCGCCGAGCTCGAAGAAATCGTCATCGGCGCCGATCCCCTCGGTGCCCAGCAGGTCGGCGAAGACCCCGGCCACGATTTCCTCGATGGGCGTCGACACCGCGCGCGTGCCCGCCGATTCGAAGACCGGCGCGGGCAGTGCCCGGCGATCCAGCTTGCCGTTGATGGTCAACGGAATCCGGTCCAGCACTACGAGTGCGGACGGAACCATATAGCTCGGCAGCCGCTCCGCCGCGCCCGTGCGGACGGCTTCGGTGTCGAGTTCGGCACCGTCGTCGGCCACCAGATAACCGACGATGCGGTGATCGCCCGGCTTGTCCTCGCGGACGATCACCGCGGCCTGCGCCACGCCCGGCTGTGCCAGTACGGCGGCTTCGATCTCACCGAGCTCGATCCGGAATCCGCGCACCTTCACCTGGTCGTCGGCGCGCCCGAGGTATTCGAGTTCGCCGAAGCGGTTCCAGCGGGCCAGGTCACCGGAGCGGTACAGGCGGTCGCCGGGTTCGCCCAGCGGGTCGGCCACGAAACGGGCCGCGGTCAGGTCGGGACGGCTCAGGTATCCGCGGGCCAGCTGCACACCGGAGACATACAGCTCACCCGAGACACCCACCGGCGCCGGCCGTAGCCGTTCGTCCAGCACATAGATCTTCAGGCCGCCCAGCGCACGACCCACCACGCTGCCGGCCGCGCCGGCGATGGTGGCGGCGTCGAGCGCGCGGTAGGACACGTGCACCGTGGTCTCGGTGATGCCGTACATGTTCACCAGCAGCGGCGACGCGGTTTCCCGCCCGTCGACCACATGGGTGCGCCCGGCCGTACCGTCACCGTGCCGCTGGACCCAGTCGGTGAGCCGGCGCAGTTCCAGCGCCTCGCCGCCGAACACCACATAGCGCAGCGCCAGCGGACGGTCGTCGGCCGCGGTGCGATCCGCCTCGGCCAGCTGATAGAACGCGGACGGCGTCTGGTTGAGCACGGTGACGCGTTCGGTGCGCAACAGTTCCAGGAACTGCTGCGGCGACCGGGAGACGTAGTAGTCGACGACCACGAGGGTGCCGCCGAACAGCAGCGGGCCCCACAGCTCCCAGACCGAGAAGTCGAAGGCGTAGGAGTGGAACAGCGTCCACACGTCCTCGGGTCCGAATCCGAATTCGCGCTCGGTATTGGCGAACAGCCGCACCACGTTGCGGTGCGGGACCGCGACGCCCTTGGGGCGGCCGGTCGAACCGGAGGTGTAGATGACGTAGGCGGTGTTGTCCGGCCGCAGTGGCGCGCGGCGGTCGGCGTCGGTGATCGGGCCGTCGTCGGCGTCCTCGATATCGCCGGCCTCCACCGCGAATCCGTCCACCGCGACCCGCGATACGCCGGCCGGGAGGTCCACCCGCAGGGTGGAATCCAGCACCACGGTCGCCGGGCGCGCGTCACCGAGGATGTAGGTGAGGCGTTCCGCGGGCGAATCCGGGTCCACCGGTACATAGCCGGCACCCGATTTGATCACCGCGAGCAGCGCGACGACCAGATCCAGCGAACGCGGCAGCAGGACCGCGACCAGGTTCTCCGGTCCGGCGCCCTCGTCGATCAAGCGGCGGGCCAGCACATTGGCCCGGCGATCCAGTTCGGCATAGGTGAGCCGGTCGTCGCCGGACTTCGCGGCGGTCCGCAGCGGATGTTCACTGGCGGCCACCTCGAACAGGCTTGCCAGAGTAGCCGTTTCGGGCAGGTCGACCGCCCGGCCCTCGACGCTGAACACACCCGGGGCAGCGTCGGGACGAATACCTGTCCAGGTCTGCACGACATCGGTGCGCTCGGATTCGGTGAGCAGATCGATATCGCCGACCGCGATATCGGGATCCGCCACGACCGCACGCAGGATCCGCACCAGCCGCTCGGCGAATCCGCGCACGGTCTCCGGATCGAACAGATCGGTGGCATACGACCACTGCATGAGCAGGCTGCCGTCCACGGCACCGTCGGTGCCGACGGTGAGCTGCAGGTCGAACTTCGCCAGACCGGGATCGAAGTCGACGACCTCGAGCTCGAGGCCCGGCAGGGAGACGCTGCGCATATCCGCCGCCGACGCGGCCTCGAACGCCAGCGCCACCTGGAAGAGCGGGTGATGCGCCTGCGAGCGGCGCGGGTTCAGGATGTCGACGAGCCGCTCGAACGGTATATCGGCATGCGAGAAGGCGGCCAGATCGGTACGGCGCACCTCGGCGAGCAGTTCGGTGAACGGCATCGCCGGGGACACCTCGGTACGCAACACCAGGGTGTTGACGAACATGCCGACCAGGTCGTCGAGTGCCTGTTCGCCACGGCCGGCGATCGGGGTACCGATGGCGATATCACCGCCGGCGGACATCCGGCTCGACCAGGCGGCCAGCACCGCGTGCACCAGCATGAACAGCGTGGTGCCCTGGGAACGTGCCAGATTCTCCAGCTCGGTGCGCAGAGCCGGGTCAACGGCGAAGTCGTGGACGGCACCGGAGTTGGAGGCGATCTCCGGACGCGGCCGGTCGGCCGGGAGTTCCAGCTGATCGGGGAGATCCCGAAGGTTCTCGACCCAGTACGCGACCTGCTGGGCGGCGACCGACTCGGGATCGTCCTCCGAGCCGAGCACCTCACGCTGCCAGAGCGCGTAATCGGCGTACTGGACCGGCAACGGCGCCCAGCCGGGCTGCACCCCGCGACTGCGGTCGCTGTAGGCGACGACGAGGTCGCGCAGCAGCGGTCGCGGCGAGAAACCGTCGGCGCTGATGTGGTGCGCGACGAGGACGAAGACATGGTTGCGCTCGTCCAGCCGCAACAGGGTCGTATGGAACGGCGGCGCGACCGTGACATCGAAGACCGCACCGGCCAGCGCCAGAATCCGCTCCGGCAGTTCCGCTTCGGTGACAGGTTCGGCGACGAGGTCGAGTGCCACCTCGTCGGCGCGGAGCACCTGCTGGTGACCCACACCGTCCACCTCGGGGTACATGGTCCGCAGTACCTCGTGCCGGTCCACCAGATCGGCGAGCGCGGCCTGCAGGGCCGCCACATCGAGATCACCGGTGAGCCGGATGGCGAACGGGATGTTGTAGGTGGCCGAGGCGCTGTCGAACCGGTTGAGGAACCACATCCGCTGCTGCGCCAGCGACAGCGGTACCCGCTCCGGCCGCGGGCGCGGCGCGAGTACCGGCAGACCGGCCCGACCGGTGGCGGTCTCGGCGGCAGCCGCCAAGGCGGCGACCGTGGATGCTTCGAACAGCATCCGGACCGGGACCTGCGCATCCAACGCTTTTCCGACCCGGGCCGCGACCTGGGTCGCGATCAGCGAGTTACCACCCAAAGCGAAGAAATCATCATCCGCACCGACACGGTCGACACCAAGGACATCGGCGAACACACCCGCCACGATCTCCTCGATCGGAGTCGACGGCGCCCGGAACTCCCGAGTCTCGAACTCCGGCTCCGGCAACGCCTTCCGATCCAACTTGCCCGAAGTATTCAACGGGAACGCATCCAGTACGACCACAGCCGCCGGAACCATGTAGGTCGGCAGCACCTCACGTACGGCCTCCAGCAAGGTCGTCTGCACGATCGCCTGCCCCGGAGCCGGAACCACATAAGCGACCAACTGCTCACCCAACTGGGAAGCAGAAACCGTCACCGCGGCCTGACTGACCTGCGGCTGCGCCAGGAACGCCGACTCGATC
>NZ_JARWOV010000322.1 GCF_029868855.1 Nocardia carnea
GTGGTGGGCGCCGTGATCCCCGGCGGAACCACCCTGGCCTCACCGAGCGCCGCCGACCTCGCCGACCTGGCCGCTGCCATCCGCACCACCGGGGTGCCCGCGATATTCGTGGACTCCGCCCGGCCCGGATGAGTCCTGTCGGCTATTTGTCCGCGCTTAACCCCCCGTCCTCGGCTAGGGGGGCCGCGCCGGGGCCCCACGAGCCGGCCTCCCGGGCCGTGGCACTGGGCCTGGAACCGCCCCGGTTCTGCGCGCACTGCGGGCGCCGGATGGTCGTGCAGATCGATCCCGGCGGCTGGCGGGCCCGATGCTCGCGGCACGGGGTCCTCGATTCCGCGTGCGCGGAGAGGCGGTAGTGGTGCCCCGGTCACGCGGTGGAGCGCGCAGGGAAAGCCGCGGTGGTGCGCGAAAGGAGTTGCGTGCCGCCGCGGTGCTGCTGGCCGCGGTGATCGTGCTGAGCGTGTTCGCAGGCGTGGTCTGGGGGCTGCTGGCGCCGACCGAACTGGTGCTGGTGGTCGAACCGGGCCGGGGTGCCACGCTGGTGGGGGAGAGCCTGCACCGGTTCGACGCCCTGGCGATCTTCGCGGGTCTGGGCGCGGTCACCGGTGTGCTGTCCGCGGCCGCGGCCTGGCGGTGGCGGCGGATGCGCGGCCCCATCCAGCTCATCGGGCTGCTGTTGGGTTCGGCGGCCGGGGCCTGGGTGATGGCGTGGGCCGGGGAAACGGTCAACGCCTGGGACAACCCGCGGCCGGACGATCCGCCGGTGGGACAGATCGTGTCCTTGCCCGTCGAACTCGAGAGCCCGCTCGCCCTGCTGGTCCAGCCTCTGACGGCGGCGCTGGTCATTCTGATCCTGGCCGGGCTCAGCGCGACCGAGGATCTCGGGAGCGGATTCATGAGTCCCTTCGGGGAATCGCGTCCCCAGCCGTATGCAGAGCCGGAATACCTCGAGTACGACCAGGCTTTCTACCCCGGTGAGCCTTCCGCCCGGGAGCCGGCGAATGGCCCCGGCGCGCCGGCGCGGACCGGAGGCGAACCCGTGCTGTCCCCGCAGGAGTCGCCGCCCGGACCGTCGCTGTCGAAATAACACGCAGTCGAACGGGAACCGAGGGGCGGCAACGGTTCTCGCCGGCCGGATCGGCGTCCCGCGCAGCGGGACCGCCTGCTGCCCACCGCGCGGCCCCGGTCTCCCGGCCGTAGGCTGATTGCGTTCGGGAGGACGACAGAGAGAAGACGTCGTGGGGTTCACCAGTTCACTCGTGGTCGAGGAGATCGACGGGAAGTTCTGGAAGGTCCGGGAGCCGCTGACCTATCAGGGTGCGGACGAAGAATTCGAGGTACCGGCGGGTTTCCGTACCGATTTCGCCTCGGTGCCTCGACCGCTGGTCTGGCTCATCCCGCGGTACGGGGTGTATACGCGGGCGGCGATCCTGCACGATTACCTGCGGCGTACGGAACGGGTCGGCGCGGCCGACGCCGACGGTATCTTCCGGCGGACGCTGCGGGAATGCGATGTCTCGCGGCCGCGGCGCTGGATGATGTGGGCGGCGGTGCGCTTGGGCAGCCGCTTACAGGGGATATCACCCACCGCGTTCGTGGTCTTCCTGGTGATCGCCGTGCTGTCGATCGTTTTCGTGGCGATACCGACCGTCGTGGTGGCGGTGTTCCTGGTGCTGTTCTGGTTCATCGAACTGCTCGCCTGGCCGGTGGACCGGCTGGCGCCACCGGAGCGTCGTACCCGGGTGCCGCGGCCGCAGATGCGCACCTGAGACCGGGCGGTGGATCCAGGGCGAGACATACGCTCGGGTACCAGGATTCGAACCTGGACCAGCGGAACCAAAATCCGCTGAGCTGCCGTTACTCCATACCCGACGGTGCTACAGGAGAACGTAGCCGCGCCGGTCGATGAACGCATCCCGTTTTCCGGTGGGCAGGTGTTCCCGTTGCGGCCGTGGCGGATCGGGCGCTCAGCCGCGGGGCCGGAGGGCCGCGAACTCGTCGGTGACCCGCAGGCCCGAATCGGTGAAACGGTAGACCGATGCCGGCCGGCCGCCGGCGCGGCCCGGTGTGGCGGTGTCGCCGGTGGGGGTGATCACCTTGCGGCGCGTCAGAACCCGTTGCAAGTTCGTGGTGTCGACGTCGTAACCCAGGGCGGCACAGTAGATTTCACGCAGCGTGGACATGGTGAACCGATCGGGCGCCAGCGCGAAGGAGATATTGGTGTAGGACAGTTTGGCGGCCAGGCGGGTGCGGGCGTGCTGCACCACGGTCCCGTGATCGAACGACATTTCCGGCAGCGCCGACACCGGATGCCAGCGGGTATCGGAGGGCAGTTGCGGGTCGGCGGTCAGCGGTACCAGCCCGAGGTACGCCGAGGCGATCCGGCGCGGTCCGGGCACCCGGTCCGGGGCGCTGAACACCGACAGCTGCTCGAGATGGTCCACCTCCCGCACATCGACCTTCTCGGCCAGCTGGCGCCGGGCCGAGGTGTCGAGATCCTCGTCGTTGCGCAATCGGCCTCCCGGTAGCGACCAGGTGCCCTGCTGCGGGTCGAGTGCGCGCTGCCACAGCAGTACGGCGAGTTCACTGCGCTGTCCCGGCGGGCAGCGGTCGATCACCCCGTCGTGACCGCTCTCACCTGCGGCGATATTGGCGGGGAAGCGGCGAACCTGGAACACCGCGGTGAGCGATTCATGGATGGTGCTAAACTGGTCCACGTTTTCGATCATAAGTCGAAAACCTGGTTGAGTGCGAATCGGCAGGGTTGCCGAGCGCGCGAAGGAAGGAGCGACCATGGCGACGATGGGAGCAGAACTGGCCCCGGCGCCGGGTACCGCACTGCGGGAGCGGATCGTCGACGGGCCCTCGGGCTATACCGGGGTGGAGGCGACGCCGGAATGGGCGGCCGAGGTGAAACGCCTGGCGCGACAACGCAACGCGACCATTCTCGCGCACAACTACCAGCTCCCGGAGATCCAGGACGTGGCCGATCACGTCGGTGATTCGCTGGCGCTGTCCCGGATCGCGGCCGAGGCACCCGAGGGCACGATCGTGTTCTGCGGTGTGCATTTCATGGCCGAAACCGCCAAGATCCTGAGCCCCGAGAAAACCGTGCTGATCCCCGATCAGCGGGCGGGTTGCTCGCTCGCCGATTCGATCACCGCCGAGGACCTGCGCGACTGGAAAGCCGAGCACCCCGACGCGGTGGTGGTGTCCTACGTCAACACCACCGCGGCCGTGAAAGGCCTGACGGATATCTGCTGCACGTCCTCCAACGCCGTGGACGTCGTGGCCTCGATCGACCCGGACCGGGACGTGCTGTTCCTGCCCGACCAGTTCCTGGGCGCGCACGTCAAACGGGAAACCGGCCGCGAGAACATGCACATCTGGATGGGCGAATGCCACGTCCACGCCGGTATCAACGGTGACGAACTGAACGATCAGGCGCGCGCCCACCCCGACGCCGAACTGTTCGTCCACCCCGAATGCGGCTGCGCCACCTCGGCGCTGTACCTGGCCGGAGAGGGTGAATTCCCGGCCGACCGGGTGCATATCCTGTCCACCGGCGGCATGATCGACGCGGCCCGCACCGCCAAATCGAACCAGGTACTGGTCGCGACCGAGGTCGGCATGCTGCACCAGCTGCGCAAGGCCGCCCCGGGAATCGATTTCCAGGCCGTGAACGATCGAGCCGCCTGCAAGTACATGAAGATGATCACCCCGGCCGCGTTGCTGCGCTGCCTGGAGGAGAACCGCGACGAGGTGCACGTCGACCCGGAAACCGCTGCCAAGGCACGGAATTCGGTGCAGCGCATGATCGAGATCGGGAACCCCGGCGGCGGGGAATGACACCGGGACCGGTGCCGCGGACCCGCGGTACCGGCGGGTTCCGGTGCTCGGTGGGCCGGGCCGCGCTCGTCGCTACGCCGTGGGACCGTGCTCGCCGCAGGATCCGGGGCACCGGATGAGTGGGTCGGATCGCGGAAGATACGCACGGTCCGGCCCGGTGGGCCGGCCGTGCCCGCCGATCACCGCGCCGATTCGCGGGGCGGATCGGCCCGTCGGGTACGCGAGCGCCCCCGGCCCCCCCGGGCGGGGCCGGGGGGGCCCCCCCCCATTGGGGGGCCGGGGGCCCCCCCGGCGGGGGGGGTCACCCCCCCGCGCGGGCCCCCCCGCGGCCCCCCCCCCCCGGGCTGGGGGGGGGGGGCGGGGGGGCCCCGCCCGCCCCCCGGGGGCGGCACCGTGCGTATCTTCCGCGATCCGACCCACTCATCCGGTGCCCCGGATCCTGCGGCGAACACGGTACTGATCGGGATCAACGTGTGCCGTAGGGCATCACAGCGCCGCAGCACGGTGTGGATCAGCGCGCGGCCGGTACGCCCGTTGCCGTCGATGAACGGGTGGATCGTCTCGAACTGCGCGTGGG
>NZ_JARWOV010000323.1 GCF_029868855.1 Nocardia carnea
CTGGTGCGCTGGCAGCGTGTCGACGACCGGCCGGTCCTGGAGTATCTGGGCCGCACCGATTTCCAGGTGAAGTTCCGTGGTCAGCGCATCGAGCTCGGGGAGATCGAATCCGCGTTCCTGGCGCAGCCGCAGGTGAGCCAGGCCGTGGTCACGGTGGCGGCTTCCCAGCTGGGTGAGCAGCTGGTCGCCTATGTGGTGCCCGCCCCCGGCGCGCAGATCGAAGCCGCGGAACTGCTCGATGCCGTCCGAGAGGTCCTGCCGACCTATATGGTCCCGGCGGCGGTCGTAGAACTGGATGCGTTCCCGCTCAATACCTCCGGCAAGCTGGATCGCAAGGCATTGCCGGAACCGGAATTCGAGGCACGGGAGTTCCGGGCGCCGTCGACTCCGATCGAGGAGATCGTGGCCGGTGTCTACGCCGACGTACTCGGCGCGGAACGGATCGGCGCCGATGACGACTTCTTCGCGCTCGGCGGTAACTCGCTGATCGCGACCCAGGTCGCGGCTCGCCTCGGCCGGGCGCTGGATGTCGATGTCCCGGTGCGCATCCTGTTCGAAGCGCCCACGGTGGCCGCCCTGGCCGCGCGCGCGGAACTGCAGTCCGAGGCCGGCGGCCGGGTCGCGTTGGCGCCGCAGCCGCGGCCGACGCAGACCCTGCCCTCGGGTGAGGTTGTGGAGCGGGTGCCGTTGTCGCTGGCGCAGCAGCGGATGTGGTTCCTGAACCGGTTCGATCCGGATTCGTTCGTGGACAATATCCCGATCGCGGTCCGGCTGACCGGCGACCTCGACGCGGCCGCCCTGCAGGCCGCGGTCGCCGATGTGCTGGTGCGGCACGAATCGCTGCGGACCTTCTATCCGGAGGTCGGCGGGACGCCGTACCAGCAGGTGCTGCCTGCCGCCGAGGTGGTGCCGGAGCTGGCACCGATCGAGGTCGCGGCGGGCGATCTGCCCACGCGGCTCGCCGAACTGGTGCTGGCCGGATTCGATGTCACCGCGAGCGTGCCGTTCCGGGCCCGGTTGTTCCGGCTGAGCGCCTCCGAGCATGTGCTGGGCTTCGTCGTCCATCACATCTCCGGCGACGGTTTCTCGATGGCGCCGCTGCTGCGCGATGTGGTGACCGCATACATGGCGCGTACCGCGGGCGAGGCTCCCGGCTGGGCGCCACTGGAGGTGCAGTACGCCGACTTCGCGCTGTGGCAGCGGCAGGTACTGGGCTCGGAAGACGATCCCGAATCGGTGATCGCCCAGCAGGTTTCGTACTGGTCGCGGGAACTGGCCGGACTGCCGGATCAGCTGGACCTGCCGGCCGACCGGCCGCGGCCCGCGGTCTCCTCGGGCCGGGGTGCGGCGCATTCGTTCGAGATCGACGCCGAAACCCACGCCG
>NZ_JARWOV010000324.1 GCF_029868855.1 Nocardia carnea
GATACGCCGCACGCGCCCCCCGGGAAAAAGGCCCATGAATTTTTCCCGTCGCGCCGGGGGGTTGGGGTAACCCCCCACCCAAGGCACACCGGGATGATTCCATGACAACACACCCCCGCCCCCTCCCGGCCCGGTTGGCGCGGCCCGAGCCGGGGTGGGCGGCCGGGGAGGCGGCCCCGTACACCCCGCCGGGCACCACCCTACCCTTGGATGCGGTGCCGCGCCCCACCGCCGCCGCCCGGCCGCCGCCCGGGCTGGCGCCCGCACTGCGCGGACAGGGCATCGGGGTCCTGGTGCTGCGCAACGATCTGGATCCGGATACCGCGCGTTCGACCCGGCCGCTGCTGGCACACAGCGCGGTGGAGGGGTCGCCGGGGTTGCGTAAGGTCGCCGAGTTCGGGAAGCCGATCGAACACGGTTCCGGAAGCGACGAATTCATGGTCGATGCCGATCTGCGGCCGGAGTATCCGGCGGTGGAGATCTACCGAGTCGAAACTCCGCCGCCGGGTACCCCGGCCGAGGTGCGCGGCGGTACCGGTGCGCCTGCCGAATTCCCCGGGGCATACACCGTTCCGCTCGCCTCGGTACCCGTGGTCCAGGGCGGGCCGGAAGTACTGGAACGCCTCCACCGCGACCCCGTTACCTCCCACGAACCGACCCTGCTCGCCGCCGACGCCGCCGCCGCGGGCCTCCCGGTGGGCCCGGTCACGGTGACCGATACCCCGATGGACCGGGAAACCGATTTCGGCAAGGTCGACAACCACAATTCCGCGCTGCGCGCACCCGACGACGCCCGCCGCACGCACAACCTCGTACCGGACTACGTGGTACCAGGTGCCGAACCGGTCCGCGGCGACTGGGTCGGAGCCACCGTCACCGCATCGAGTTCGGCCGCCGACGCGACCCAGATCGGCGGCGCCGCGCCGGGTAATTCGACCGCGGCGATCGTGGACGGCGATCCCACCACCGCCTGGATCAGCAATGCGGCGGAATACGCACTCGGCCAATGGTTACGGCTCGATATGGACCGACCGTTCAAATCCGGGCTGCTACGTTTCACCACCACCCCCGCCGCCATCGGCGACCCAGTGAAATGGGTGGAGGTGCGCACCAACAACGGCAGTGTCTCCGCCAGGATCGGCAAACCCGGCGAACCGGTTTCGGTGGCGCTGCCCGTGGGATCGACCGACTGGGTGAAGATCACGGCGCGCCAGACCGAACGCGGCAGTACGGGTGGGCAGTTCGGGATCAGCGAACTGGCGATCGAGGACTACTCCGTACCCGAATTCCCCGTGGCGGTCGAAATCCGGCACCGCACAGTACTTCCGGAAACGACGCCGGGTGCCACCGTGACCGGCTGGGATCTCGGACAGGAATTCCCCGGTCGCAGCGCCTGTTTCGATGCCCCCGACCGTGTTCGCTGCGGGAAGGGGCTGGCGCTGGCGCCGGAGGAGATGGGCGCGTTCGGCCGCACACTCTCGGTGCCCGCCCCGGTGACGGTCGATCCGCAACTCACGGTCCGGCCGCGGCAGGGGCCCGCGCTCGAAGCGCTGCTGACCGATCCGGCACGACCGGTGGCGCGCGGCGCCTCCGATGTCGGCGATCTCCGCGGATCGGCATTCGCCGCCACCGACGGCGATCCGCGCACCAGCTGGACGGCTCCCGAAGAGACCGCACGCGACACCCGCGGCCCGAAACCGACGCTCACCATCGAACTCCCCGAACCCACACTGGTGACGGGACTGGAACTGACGCCCTCCCTCGGTGGGTTGCCCGCCGCCCCGACCTCGGTGGCGGTGAACCTCGGCAACGGGCCGCAGATCCGCGAACTCGAAGACCCGGACGAGATCTCCCGGATCGAATTACATCCCACGGTGACCGATCGAATCGAGCTGAGCATCCGCAGCTGGGAATCGGTCCTGGACCGGACGGCCCTGGGCTACCACCAGGCCCAACCGGCCGGCCTGGCCGAGGTGAACGTGCTGGGTCCGCAGTATCCGGCACCGGCACCGGACGATCGGCTCGTCACCGTCGGCTGCGATATCGGGCCGACGGTCGCGGTCGGTGGCCGGCTGGTGCACACCGGAATCACCGCCACCGCCGGCGAACTGCGTTCCGGCGCGCCGGTTCCCGCGCAGCCCTGCCCCGACCTCGCCGCACCGCCGGCACCCGGGACAGAACCCGGTGCCGCCCAGCCGGTTTCCCTTCCGGCAGGCGAGGTCGATGTGCTGGTCGCACCGACCGAACTGTTCTTCGTCGACCGTTTGCGCCTGGTCGGCACGCAGCCCCCGCCCCCCGCCGCCGATACCGGAACGCAGCTGCTCACGCTGGCGCTCAGCACGAATACCGGCTGGCGGGCCCAGACCGCCGACGGGCGAGAACTCGAACCCATCGTGGTGAACGGCTGGCAGCAGGGCTGGTTGCTGCCGGCCGGGGCAGCCGGCCCGGTGACGGTGTCGTTCCCGATCGATACGTGGTACCGGGTGGCGATCTTCGGTGGGCTGTTGCTGCTGATACCGCTGCTCGCATTCGCCGTTCCGCGCGGACCCCGCGGCGATCCGGCGATCCCGGTGCGGGCATGGCGCACACCGTGGACAGTGGGCGGTCTGGCACTGACGGCCGCGACCACGGTGATCGCCGGGCCCACCGCCACCGTGCTCACGGTCGCGGGTCTGGCGGTGCTGCGGTTCGTACCGCGGCTGCCGCGGCGGGTCCTGGCGGCGGTCGCCGGTATCGGCACCGCCGTCTCCGCCGCCGCGTTGTCGACCGGGCCCTGGCGGATGCCGGGCGGCTATATGGGTGACTCGCTGTGGGTTCAGCTGCCCGCGCTGGTGGCGGTGATCGCGGTGGGTCTGGCGGCACTGCCGCCGATCACGTGGCGGCCACGGCCGGACGTCGCGCCGCCGCCCGAATGACCAGCAGCGCCACCAGCGCGGTGGTGGCGCCGGCGACGAGCGCGGCGGTGACGATGAGGCCGGTGACGGAATTCGCCACCACCAGCATCAACACCACCTCGACCGCCAACCCCACCCAGGCCAGCGCGGCCAATGCGGTCCGGTTCACCGCGATCGCCGAGAGCAGCGCGCCCTGCAGCACCGCCAGGATCGCACCGTGCAGCGCGAACAACCACAGCAATCCCTGGATCGGGGCGTAGTCGCGACCGGCCAGCAGCGGCGCCAGTGGAGCCGCCACCGCCGCACCGAACACCGCGACCACGCCGATACCGGCGAGCACGGCGAGCGCCGAACGTATCGCCGAACCGGACGACGCGGGCTGCGCCATCCGCGGGTAGAGCACCACACCCACCGCCTGCGGTAACCAGAACGCGATCTTGGTGGCGATGGTGCCCAGCGCGTACCGGCTGGCATCGGGTTCCTCCAGCACCATCCGGACCACGATCAGATCGGCCGACGACAGCGCCATCAACGCCGCCTGCACCTGCGCCGCCCGCAGGACCGCGGCCACGTCGGCCAGTCCCGACTTCGCACCCGCACCGGTACCGGATATCGCGCTGCCTGCACCCGACCGCGGGTCGCCGCCGGTGTCCGTGATCCCGGAGCCTCGCGGGGTCTCCGGCGCCGGCGTAGTCCCCTGAGACGCGGAAGCACCGAGCGCTTCCACACCTGGCGGCGCACCATGG
>NZ_JARWOV010000325.1 GCF_029868855.1 Nocardia carnea
GTCTACTTCAGCGGGCAGCCCTGAGAATCCTGCTGCTGGGCGGTACCGGGGAGGCCCGGGAACTGGCCCACACACTCGCCGCCCAGACAGCACACGAGATCGTGAAATCACAATCCCGACGCGAATCCCCACCCGTCGGGTCCCCCGGGGCGGTCGGGTTTGGTTTCGGCGGCCGGGGTGCTTGCACACTATCTCGTGCCCGCGCGCGGCGGCGAGTGTGTGGGCCAGTTCCCGGGCCTCCCCGGTACCGCCCAGCAGCAGGATTCTCAGGGCTGCCCGCTGAAGTAGACCCTGGCCGAATCCGGCAGCGGCGGTCCACCGGCCACCGCGAGCCCAACACCGATGAATTGCGCCTGCGCCGGCGCACCCGCCACCGGGGTGGCCTGCGGAGTGACGGTCAGCCGGCTGCTGTCCTCGTCCACGGTGGTGGCGGCGATCAGCTGGCCGCCGGTCTGCTGGCTCAGCGGAATACTGGTGAGCCGTTCTCCGGCGGCATTGCGCAGCACGACCGCACGGTTGGCGGCATCGAGACCGAATGCACCTCCGGACACCGTGGTGACCAGCGATTTACCGGCCTCGGCGAGGGCCAGCGTGTAGTCGGCGCCGCGATCGTGTCCGGTGACCTCCAGGGCAGCGTTCGCCTGTTGTTCGACGGCCGGCGCCGCGGGAACGGGAGCGGCGTAGCCGGTGCCGGCGGCGATCCCGGTGGCTGCGGCCGCCATGATCGCGGTCGCGGCGAACTGCTTGTACTTCACTCGTGTTCTCCGACGTTTCGCGCGAGCCCGGTAACCCGCGCTCGGAACGCACCGGACATTACTCCCGCTGTCCGATCATCCATTCGAATGGCACCGTCACGCAGCAGCATCGGGCCTACACGCCCTTCACGACCGACCACTGTGTCACCGGTAGCTGCGGACGCCAGGTCGTGAAACGTCCGAGCGGCTCCCCGCGGTAGATCTGGAACCGGCGTAATTCCCCGCCGTACTCCGCAGACCACGAGTTCAGCAACGCCTCCGATTCCGCGGTGACCGCGTTGGCCACGAGCCGCCCGCCCGCGGGCAATCGCGACCAGCATCGAACGAACAGATCCGGCGTGGTGAGGCCGCCCCCGAGGAAGATCGCGTCGGGTGCACCCGGCAGCGCATCATCCGTGAGTTCGGCAACCGCCTCACCGCGCACCACGATCTCGGGAACGCCCAGCGCTGTGGCGTTTGCGGTGATCTGGTCGCGGCGTCGATCCAGGATTTCGAATGTCACCGCCCGGCAGGACGGATGCGTACGACACCATTCGATCGCGATACTGCCGGAACCGCCGCCGATATCCCACAGCGTCTCCCCCGGCGCCGGCGCCAGCGCGGCCAGGGTCAACGCACGGATCTCCGATTTGGTGAGTTGACCGTCGCCGGTGTAAGCGGAATCGGGCAGCCCCGGCAACCGGGTGAGACGCGGATGCCCGGGTTCGCCGGCCACCGCTATCGCCACAATATTGAGCGGGTCACCGGGCGGTTCCCGCCAGTCCGCGGCGCGGCCGGAGACCATCCGTTCGGCCGGGCCACCCAACTGCTCCAGCAAAGTCACCCGAGAGGGCCCGAACCCGTGCGATTGCAGTAACTCCACGATCTCGGCGGGCGTCCCGGCGTCCGCGCTGAGGACGAGTACGCGCCGTCCCTCGGCCAGTTCCGGAAGCATCCGTCGCACCGGCCGGCCGACCGCGCTCACGATGCTCACTTCGGGAAGCGGCCAGCCGAGCCGGGCGCAGGCCAGTGAAGCCGATGACGGCTGGGGCAGTACCCGCAATGATTCGGGACCGAGCAACCGCGCCAAGGTGGTACCGATGCCGTAGAACATGGGATCGCCACTGGCGAGGACACCGATCCGGGTACCGCGCAGCTCCGCCAGCAGGCCCGGTAGCGCCGGCACCAAAGGGGATGGCCAGCACTGCCGCTGGGCGGTGATCTCGTCCGGTAGCAACGCCAGCTGCCGATCCGACCCCAGCAATACCGCGCACTCCCGCAGCGCATCGCGCGACGCCTCCGGAAGCCCCGCCCAGCCGTCGGCGCCGATACCGACCACGGGAATACGGGGCCCGGCCCATTCCATGGCGACGCTCATACCGTGCCACCCCGAGTCATTCCTGGGGTAAAACCGCTCCGCGGGCCGGATATCCGCTGCGCCCGGCATACGACATACCGCAACCCCGCTCCGGCACCGCAATAATCAGGCTGCCACCGGCCGGTGCGCGCGCTCACCGCGGCAGCCGCCGCCAGACGGCCTGGGGCAGCAGGCGCATTCCGAAGAACACCGGGCGCAGGATCCCGGGAATCCAGACCCGGCCGGCACGGCGGCCCAGCGCACCCACGACCGCGTCGGCGACCTGGTCGGGAGTACTGGAGAACGGCGCCGGGCTCATCCCCTCGGTCATCCGGCCGATCACGAATCCCGGGCGGGCGAGCAGCAGATGCACCCCGGTACCGTGCAGTGCATCGGCCAGACCACTGGCGAAACCGTCCAGCCCGGCCTTGGCCGACCCGTAGACATAGTTCGCCCGCCGGACCCGGACTCCCGCCACCGAACTGAAGACGACCAGATGACCGCTGCCCTGGGCGCGGAACTCGTTGGCCAGCACGGTGAGGACGCTGAGCTGAGCGGTGTAGTCGGTATGCACAATGTCCAGCGCATGGCCGGGATCGGCCTCGGCGCGGGCCTGATCACCCAGCACACCGAATGCCAGGACCGCGACACCGACCGGTCCGTAGTCGGCGACGATCTTGGTCAGCAGCGCGGGATGGCTCGCGGTGTCGGCGGCATCGAATTCGACCGGATGAACCGCCGTCGCGCCGGCCGCGGTGAGCGCCGCGGTTTCGGTGTGCAGTTCCTCGCAACGCCGCGCGGCCAGGACCACGGCCCGGCCGGGGGCCAGCCGCAGCGCCACCTGCAGACCGATTTCGCTGCGTCCACCCAGCACCAGCACGGTTCCCGGGTCGATCCCTCGTGTACGACGCACAACCATGTGCTCAGTCTGTCATCCGGGGCCGGTCGTGATCCGCACCGGGAGACCCCGAGTCCGGTCCACGGCACCCGCTACGGTCCTCCTATGGCAACCCATACCGTCGAATTGTCGCCCGCCGCCGTCGAGTTCCTCACCGAACGGCATCTGGCCACCCTCACCACTCTGCGGTCGGACGGCACCCCGCATGTGGTGCCGGTGGGCTTCACCTGGGACGATGCTGCCGGGCTGGTCCGCGTCATCACCAGCGGCGGCTCGGTGAAGGCCCGCAACATCCGGCGGTCGGGCTATGCCGCGGTCGGCCAGGTCGACGGCCGGCGCTGGCTCACGCTGGAGGGCCCGGCCACGGTTCTGGACGATCCGGCGCAGGTCCGGGAAGCCGAACGCCGTTACGCCGAGCGTTATCGCACCCCGCGGGAGAACCCGGCCCGTGTGGTACTCGCCATCGAGGTGCGCCGGGTGCTGTGCGGGGTCGCGCTGCGGACTGCCTGAACCGCCGCGGTAGCCGCGGGAGACCGAAACCAGGCGGACCACCGCGGCGCCGAGGAAGGCCGCACGGCGGCCGCACGGGTAACCGGTTCGCGAGTCCTTTCGCGCTACCTTGCTGCTTCTCGACCGATTCGGAGGATGGTGTTCGCCGCGGAATCAGTGTGGCGCCCGTCTGCCGCGCACCTGCTGATGTTCGATCCTGCGACCGGATGGGACTGTTCTGCCACGGCCGATGCCGACGATCTCACCGGCACGGGGGTCGGGCCTGTGGGCACGGGCACCGGCCGGGCGAATCGTCAGGCGGGCAGCACGGTGAGTCCGTGCGGCCGCTGGTTCATCGACTCGCAACCGTCCTCGGTGACCACCACGATGTCCTCGATCCGGGCGCCCCATTCGCCGGGGAAGTAGATTCCCGGTTCGATACTGAAGGCCATCCCGGGGCGCAACTCCAGATCGTTGCCCGCGACGATGTACGGCTCCTCGTGCACCGAGAGGCCGATCCCGTGCCCGGTACGGTGCACGAACGCCGCACCCAGCCCGGCAGCCTCCAGCGGTTCGCGGGCCGCCGCGTCCACGGCCGCGGCCCGCACCCCGGGGCGGACGGCGGCAACCGCGGCGGCCTGCGCCCGTTCCAGTTCGGCGCAGCGGGCCGCGATCTCCGGATCGGGGTCGCCGAGTACGTAGGTGCGGGTGGAATCCGAGTAGTAGCCGGGTTCCACCGGACCGCCGATATCGATGACCACCACGTCACCGGCCTCGATGCGCCGGTCCGACACCTCGTGATGGGGTATGGCGCCGTT
Organism: Nocardia carnea; assembly: GCF_029868855.1. Lineage (GTDB taxonomy): Bacteria > Actinomycetota > Actinomycetes > Mycobacteriales > Mycobacteriaceae > Nocardia > Nocardia carnea_A. The sequence goes on from NZ_JARWOV010000325.1 coordinate 4,297, forward strand.
GGGCCCGCTACCCACGATGACGAACGCGGCTTCGGTATGCCCCTCCGCCACGATCGCGTCGGTGATATCTTTCCCGACCTCGGCCTCGGTGCGCCCCACCTGCAGGAATTCGCCCATTCGGGCATGGACGCGGTCGATGGCGGCGCCCGCGCGGCGCAGCGCTTCGACTTCGGCGTCGTCCTTGATCATGCGCATTTCCCGCAGGACCGGGGTCGCCGAAACGGGCAACCCGCTGAAACTGTGCGCGAGCGGCAGCAGATGCAACGCGGGCATGGCATCGGCGACCGCCACCCGCGACCCGATGTGCAGCGCCGACTGCACCAGGTCATAGGGGTTCACACCGTCCACCCAGTCCAGGACCCGCAGGCCCAGCTCGTCCACCGCGGACTCCTGTAGTCCGGCGACCTCCAGTTTCGGCACCACCACCGAGGGTGTGGCCTTATCGGAGGTGATCACCAGGCAGGTGAGCCGCTCGAACGATTGCGCGGCCGATCCGACGAGATACCGCAGGTCGGGGCCGGGGGTGATGAGCAGCGCGTCCAGATGCGCTTCGCGGATCAGCTGTACTGCCCGCTCCAGTCGCTGCTCGTAGATTTCCGCCGCGAACCGTGACTCCGTGTGCGCGCTCATGATCTCGAACTTACCCGGTGTCCGGGGGCGGTACACCGGATCGGTCGGTGGCGCCCGGTAGATTCCGGCGGGTGACTACGACCGAATCCGCGCCGCGTCCGCTGCTACTGCTGGACGGAGCGAGTCTGTGGTTCCGGGCTTTCCACGCCATCCCGGACAAGATCACCGCACCGGACGGTAGATCGGTGAACGCCCTGCGCGGGTTCACCGATATGGTGGCCGCCCTCATCACCCGGCACCGCCCCGCCCGCTTGGTGGTATGCCTGGATCTGGACTGGCGTCCGCAGTTCCGGGTGGATCTGGTGCCGACCTACAAGACGCATCGCCTGGATACTTCCGCGGACGCCGAACCCGGCGCCGAAGTGGTTCCGGACCGGTTGACACCGCAGGTCGAGATGATTCTGGAGGTGCTCGCGGCCGCCGGTATCGCCACCGGCGGCGCGGCCGGTCTCGAGGCCGACGATGTGCTCGGCACGCTGGCCTCCACCGAACGCTCCGACCCGGTGGTCGTGGTCAGCGGAGACCGCGATCTGCTGCAACTGGTCCGCGATACCCCCGCACCCCCGATCCGGGTGCTCTATGCCGGTCGCGGACTGGCCAAGGCCGAACTCTTCGGCCCCGCCGAGGTATCGGCCAAATACGGCGTACCGCAGGAGAATGCGGGCCCCGCCTATGCCGATATGGCCACATTGCGTGGCGATTCGTCCGACGGACTACCCGGTGCGGCGGGAATCGGCGAGAAGACCGCCGCCACTCTGATCAGCCGGTTCGGCTCGCTCGAGGCGTTACGTGCCGCGGTGGACGATCCCGGCGCCGAGCTCGCCCAGGGGATCCGCGCCAAACTCCGCGCCGCCGCCGGCTACCTCGAGGCCGCAGCACCGGTAACGCGGGTGGTCCGCGACGCCGACGTGATCCTGTCCCGCCCCGATATCCTGCATCCCATACCTGCCGATATCGATGCGCTCCAGGAACTGGCCACCAGCTACAACGCCGAGAGTCCGATCAAACGATTGGTCGCGGCCCTCGCCACCTGCGCCTGACCGTCGACGACCCGGCTTCGGCCGCTATCTCGGTCGTTCGGGCCGCCCAGGGCGAATCTGCCCGCATCGCCGCCCAGATGTCCGGGCGGACACTGTCCGTGCGCCGGGTCCCGATGCTCACACCGCCGACCGTCCGGAGACCACGGTAGCAAGCCGCCACCCTGAACCCGGACCACCGGCGATCTCCACCGAACCGAATGTGCCCGGCAACGCCGCCGAGTGTTACCTGGTCCTGAGAGGTATCGGCCCGTCCCGGCTTTCCGTGCACGGTCCGATGCGGCGTAGCCGCGAGTGCCGAGTGCGGAAACCAGGGCTTCAGGGGGCCGAAACCCGCGGCGCCCCCGGCCCCGCGGGGTCGGGGGAAATCAGCGCGGCCGGCCGCCCGCGGAGGGGCCGGGGGGCGTGGTGTTGTTTTTTTTTTAATTGTTGTGCTAGCCCCCCACCATA
>NZ_JARWOV010000326.1 GCF_029868855.1 Nocardia carnea
TAGTCGTCAACCGTGATCGGCCTACCCGAATAGTCCGAACCACCCTGCCAGCCATAAACCATGCCCGGCCCCGCCCCACCGATCACACCACCGGTCAACGAACGGGGATCCATCTCCCAGTTACCGGTCAACCGTCCCTGAATCGCCCACGCCGCAGTCGCACCCACCAACCCCGCCCCCGAACCGACGAGTGCACCGCGAACCAGCCCACCCCACCGATCCGGCCCCCACGGCAACCGCGCCGCCCCCCGAAACAAGAAATGACCACCCAAACCCGCCGCCGCACCAGCCCCGAACGACACCACCACATTCGTACCGAGCTCATCCCAGTCGTAACCCTGCTGGTAGCCCTTATCCATCAATACGTTCTGAACCACCACCTCCTGCACAGTCCCCTGCGCGACCTCGATCAACCCTTCCTGAATCGCCTCGTACAGAAAATGCGACGACATCGTCCGCAATCCCCGATTGACGACCAAACCCGACAACTGCCGCCGAATCGCCGCCGAGAGCCGCAAACCGACCATCCGGAAGAAATACCGAGTCGCCGCGATAGCCGCCACCTGGGCCCACGGTGCCCCCGGCCCCAGCGTCGCTGCCCAGATCAGCTCCCCAGCCAACCATGTCAGCCCGAAAATCCCGTTCAGCTTGGCAGCGACGACCTCCCCACCGAACTCGTGAATACTCTCGGCCAGACGACCGAAATCCCTCCCCGTCCGCTCGGTATCCTCACGCACACTGCGCAGTTCACCGAGTATCGCCGCGCCACCCTCACCCTCCGGATAGGCCGCCTGCACCGCGGCGATCGCCTCGTCGATCCGCGCCAACTCCTCCTCGAGAAGCTGCCGCTTCAGCTCCTCGAAACCCTCCCGCATGAACTCGGCGAAATCCTCGTTCCCCACCGGGATCTCACTACCACCCACCCAACCCAGCAAACCCGCCAAATCCGCCGGCGGAAACGGAATAGCCACCTACATCACCAATCGGAACCGAGAATCGGAGG
>NZ_JARWOV010000327.1 GCF_029868855.1 Nocardia carnea
GAAGGTTCTACGCGTGAGTGTCACACCGGCAACAACACTCCCCGGAGGTACCTGGACATCGGGTGATCTCACGGTCACCAGGTTCGGGTACGGGGCGATGCAACTGGCAGGTCCGTGGGTGATGGGGCCGGCGCGGCGGCCGCGGACGCCGGAGCGCTGGTGCCGGCGACCGCGGAGGCCTACCTCGGTGGATGGGCCGGCCCGGTCCTGAGCGTGATGGTGGCCTTCGGCTTTCTCGGGGCGGCCATCGCGCTGCACAACATGGGCAGCCGCTACCTGTTCGCGATGGGACGCGCCGGGCGTCTGCCCGATGTCCTCGCCCGGGTGCACCCCCGGCACGGGACCCCGGTGATCGGCACGGCGGTTCTGATCGTGCTCACGGCCGGCATTCTGTTCGTGTTCACGGCAGCGGGAGCGGATCCGCTCACCAACCTCTTTCCGGCGGTCTCCGGGATCACCTCTCTCTCGCTGGTGACGCTCATGCTCGGCTGCTGCGTCAGTGTGATCGTCGCGCGGCTGCGTGGCCAGGTGACCGAGGGGCCTTGGCGGACCATCGTCGCGCCTGTTCTCGCCGGTCTGGGGTTTGTCGTCGTGCTGGCGGCGATCGCGGGCAACTACGCGACCGTCACGGGCAGTGAGCACTGGGTGGTGGCGTGCATGCCCCTGGTGCCTTTTCTGGTCGCCGTCTACGGCTGGTTCCACCCGGGGCGCGCCAGTGGAACAGAGGTTGCGACCGTCGCGACGGTACGGTACCGTACCGACGTGACTTCTTCCGCCCCGTTGCTTTTCGCAGACCATCCCCAGTACTGGTTCGAGACCGCCCGCGTGCTCGGCCACTCGGCCTACGGTGGCTCGGAAATCGGTGAAGTGCTCGCCACCTCGGCGAGTATCACCGCGGGCGACCACGACAGCTGGTACGAGGCATGGCTGCGGCGGGCCGATCGCGTCGCGGAGGCTGCCCGTGCGGACGCTGCTCGGGGCCGGTCGGTGAGCGCCCGCGAAGGTTTCCTCCGGGCCGCGAACTACTACCGCAACGCCGACTTCTTCCTGCACGCCGACCCGCGTGATCGGCGTGTGGCGTACTCCTACCGCCTCGGCGTGCACTGTTTCGAGGCGGCGATTGCCATCCCCCGGCCCTTCGAGGACGCGACGGCGCCGACTATCACCCCGGTTCAGATCCCCTACGAAGGCCGGACGCTGCGCGGCTACTTCTACCGGGCGGCGACCGGCTACGGCGCGAAGCGTCCGGCAATCGTCATGCACAACGGATTCGACGGCAGCGCGGAGGAGATGCACTTCTTCGGCGCCGAGGCCGCCGTGGAGCGCGGCTTCCACGTGCTCACCTTCGACGGGCCGGGACAACCGGCCGCCGTGCACGACCACGGTCTGACGTTCCGTCCGGATTGGGAGAATGTCGTGGGGCCCGTGCTCGACTTCCTCCTCGCCGAGCACGGCGATATCGTCGACGCCGATCGCATCGCGCTCTTCGGCGTGAGCTTGGGCGGTGTGCTGGCCCCCCGTGCTGCCGCGTTCGAGCCGCGTATCGCGGCGGTCGTCTGCAACGACGGCGTCTACGACGCCCTGGGCGCGGTCGAGGCACTGCTCGGTCTGACCCGCGCCGAGATGGAGGCGCGCTGGCATGATCCCGCGTTCGGCGACGAGGTCGAGGCGGCGGCCGCGAAGCAGCCCACGCTACGGTGGGCGCTCGATCACGGGCTCTGGGTCATGGGTGCTGCCGACCCGGCCGAGTTCGTGCGGACCTACGCGCAGTACAACCTGCTCGACGGCGTGGCCGAACGGATCAGCTGCCCGGTCCTGGTCTGCGAGGCTGCCGACGACCTGTTCTTCGCGGGCGATGAGACCTCGCTGTCGCAGCCTCGGCAGCTGATGGCGCACCTGGCGGCCCCCGCCACGCTGATGACCTTCACCAGCGACGAAGGAGCCGACGCCCATTGCCACGTCGGTGCCCAGCGGCTGGCTGCGGGCCGCATGCTCGACTGGCTCACCGAAACCTTCGCCGCCGGCCCGGCGGACCGCGCGCGAGCCGAGCAGCCGGCGCACCCGATCTCCGCACTCCAGCAAGGAGGACAGCAGTGAACCCCCAGCCGACCCCGGCCGGCAGCCCCGCGCACGCGGTTCTGCTGAAGTCGATCGAGCTTCTCGCCGCCATGGATCTCGACGGCTACGTCGACCTCTTCGCCGAGGACGCCGTCATCGAGTTCCCCTTCGCGCCACCCGGCCGACCCGGCCGGCTGGACGATCCGTCGTCCGTGCGGGACTACGTGATGGCGATCGGAGCCGCGGTCAGGATCGAATCGTTCCCGAGTTTCGTCGTGCACCAGCTGACCGACCCGCACACGATCGTGGCCGAGGTCGCGCTGCACGGCACCGTCGTGGGATCCGGTGCGCCCTACGATGTTCTGTACGTCTGGATCCTCGAGGAGCGAGACGGCCGGATCGTCCGCTTCCGCGACTACTGGAATCCCACGCAGACCTCGGCGACGACCGGGCCGGCCGCCGGCGAGGCCGCACCATGAGCCCGATCGGAACCGTGCTCGTCACGGGCGGTACGGGGCAGACCGGGCGGGTCGTCACCGACCTCCTGCACCGGCGCGGTGTGGACGTGGTCGTCGCGAGCCGGCACCACACCCCGGAACCGCCGGCTCCCGGGGTGCGGCAGGTTCGGTTCGACTGGGCCGATCCGGCGACCCACAGCGCGGCGCTGCGCGATGTCAGCAGCATCTACCTGCTGCCGCCGCCGCTCGACGCCGACCCGGCGGACGTCGTCGGGAACTTCCTGCGCCGGGCCCGGGACGCCGGAGTCAGGCGGGCGGTGCTGCTCACCTCCTCCGCCTTCCCGCTGCGGACACCGGGCCTGCACGCAGTACGGCTCACCGTCGGGCAGATGCCGGAGTGGTCGGTCCTGCTGGCCTCGGGTTTCATGCAGAATTTCCTGGGCAGCCACCCCACCGCCGTCGCGGTCCGGGAACGCCACGAGATCGTCGCGGCCGCCGGCGACGGCCGGATGGGGTGGATCGATGCGGCGGATGTGGCCGCGGTCGCGGCCGAACTGCTGACGCGCGCCGACCACGACAGCCGTGAACACGTGCTCACCGGGCCGCAGGCCCTGTCCTACAACGATATGGCGGCCACCCTCGCCGCCGAATGGGATCTCCCCGTCCGCTACCGGCCGGTCACACCCGCCGAGCGCACCGGCCAACTCCTCGACGCGGGGGTCCCGCAGCCGTTCGCCGATGCGCTCGTCGGCGCGGACGTACTGACCGCGAGCGGCGCGGAGGACCGCGTGACCAGAGAGGTCGCCCAGCTCGCGGGCCGGAACGCCACCTCGTTCGCGGAGTTCCTCCGGCGGCACCCACTACGCCCGGCGATGACGACGACTCCGGAGAGATGAACCGTGCCGACCTCCACCGATCTGCTTTCCCGTGCCGACCTCGACTTCCTGCTCCACGACTGGCTCCGGGTCGGGGACCTCACCGAACGGCCGCGTTTCGCGGAGCACTCCAGGTCGACCTTCGACGAAATCCTGGACCTGTGTGCCGACCTGGCCCGGGACCGCTTCGCCCCACACAACCGGAGCAGTGACGCGGACGAGCCGCGGTTGGTCGAGGGCAGGGTCCGCCTGCACCCGGAGATTCGTCCGGCTCTCGACGCGCTGGCGGAGGCGGGCTTCCTCGGCGTGACCGCGGATCACCGCGTGGGCGGGCTGCAGCTGCCGCGCGTCGTGCATCTGGCCTGCGCGGCATGGTTCGCGGCGGCCAACGTGAGCACATACGGATATGCCATGCTCACCGTGGCCAACGCCCACCTCCTCTGCGCGCACGGTTCTCCGGAGCAGATCGACCGGTTCGTGACGCCTATGCTCGAGGGCCGCTTCCACGGCACGATGTGCCTGTCCGAACCCCAGGCAGGTTCCTCGCTCGCCGACACCATGACGCGAGCACACCCGGCCGACGACGGGACCTACCGCATCACCGGCACCAAGATGTGGATCTCCGGGGGAGACCACGAACTGGGCGAGAATATCGTGCACCTCGTGCTGGCTCGCACCGGTGCCGGCGAATCCGGCGTCCGGGGTCTGTCGCTGTTCATCGTCCCCAAGTTCCTGGTCGGCGACGACGGCAGCATCGGCGAGCGCAACGATGTGTCACTGGTCGGGCTCAACCACAAGATGGGATTCCGGGGCACGGTCAATACCGTGTTGAGCTTCGGCGACGGAACCCATCGGCCCGGCGGGTCCGCCGGTGCCGTCGGCTATCTGGTCGGGGCGCCGGGGGAGGGGCTCGCCCAGATGTTCCACATGATGAACGCGGTCCGCCTCGAGGTAGGTGTGTGCGCCGCGGCTCTCGGCTACACCGCCTACCTGAAGTCGCTGGCCTACGCGCGGACCCGTCCGCAAGGACGCAGGCCGGATGCGAAAGCCGCGCATCTGCCGCAGGTGCCGCTCGTGGAGCATGCGGACATCCGCCGGATGCTGCTGGCCCAGAAGTCCTACGCCGAGGGAGCGCTCGGGCTGACGTTGTACTGCGCCCGGCTGCTGGACGAACGGGAGACCGCACCGGAACGTGCCGAGCGTGATCGCGCGGCGCTGCTGCTCGACATCCTCACCCCCATCGCGAAGAGCTGGCCCGCCCAGTGGTGCCTGCACGGAACCTCACTGGCCATCCAGGTGCACGGCGGCTACGGCTACACGCGCGACTATGACGTCGAGCAGCACTACCGCGACAGCCGGCTCAACCCGATCCACGAGGGCACACACGGTATCCAGGCGATCGATCTGCTGGGCCGCAAGACGTCGATACACGACGGGGCAGCGCTGCAAGTGCTGGACGAGCAGATACGGCGAACCGTCGCGGCCGCCGCGCGGCTGGGGTCCGAGACCTCGGCCCACGCGGCCGATCTGGACCTCGCCCGAGCGCGCCTCATGGAGGTGACGAAGCTGCTCCACGCACACCCCGATCCGGTCGGCCGGCTCGGTAATGCCTCGATCTACTTGGAGGCCGCCGGGCACATCGTTCTCGCCTGGATCTGGCTGGAGCAGCTCGTAGCGCTCGGTGACCGAGACGACCCGTTCGCCCGCGGTAAACGCGCGGCGGCGCGCTACTTCCGATCCTATGAGCTCCCGGGCGTCGCTCCTCGGCTCGATCTGCTCGCCTCGCTCGACCGCACCACCGTCGACCTCGACCCGTCCTGGCTCTGAGCAGGCACGACGAGCCGGTCCTAACGACTTCCGCTTCCGCTCTCACCTTTGTCAGGAGATATCCATGCCTACGCTCGGCCAGTTGGTGGCCCGGCAAGCCCACCGAGCTCCGACCCGCGACGCGCTCGTCTACAACGGCAGACGGATCACCTGGGCGGCGCTCGACAGTGCGGTCAACCGTGCCGCCGCGGTGCTCCGCCGCCGCGGCATGGTCAAGGGCGAGCGGCTCGCGGTGATGAGCACGAACTCCGACAGTCTCGTCGTCGTCCTGTATGCCGCGGCAAAGCTCGGCCTTCTCGTCGTCCCGGTCAACCCCCGGATGGCGGCGCCGGAGGTCACCTGGCTGCTCGACGACAGCGGCGCAACCGGTTTCGTCTTCCACCCGAGTCTCGCGGCCGTCGCGGACACGGCACGCGCCGCGGCGTCCACACCACCGCGCACCCATCTCGCGCTCGGCCCACTGCCGGGCCGCCCCGACGATCTCGAAAGCCTCATGGCCGACGCTGCGGACGACGAGCCGGCGATAGCGCTCGCCGAGTCCGACGACGCCGAAATCCTCTACACCTCGGGGACCACGGGCCGGCCCAAAGGTGTCCTGCTCGACCACCACCGGGTGATCTGGGCGGGGCTCAACGTGAGCCTGACCGTCGGGCTGTCGGACGGTGAACGGATCCTGCAGGTCGCTCCGCTCTACCATTCCGCGGGACTCAACCTCTTCCTGCACGGGGGCACCGCGGTGGGAGCCACCCATGTCCTCCTCGACACGTTCGACCCGGCCGCCGTCCTGGAGCTCATGGAGTCCGAGCGGATCACGACCTTCTTCGGCGTCCCCACGATGTATCGGATGCTGCTCGACAGTCCGGACTTCGCCGTACGGGACCTGTCGAGCTGGCGGATCGGCATGTTCGGTGCGGCTCCCATGCCGCCGAGCACGGTAGAACAACTCCGGGCGGCGGCACCGCGGGTGCGGCTCTTCAACCTCTGCGGACCGACCGAGGCCGGCCCGGGCGGCGTCGGGCTCGGGCCCGACCACATCGCACAGCGCCCGGGTGCCAACGGGTGGGCCATCCTCAACACCGAGGCGAGGGTCGTGGACAGCGAGGGACGCGACGTCGCCGCCGGCAGCACCGGCGAGGTGATCCTGCGGGGCGAATCCGTGATGAAGGGCTACTGGAACAACCCGGAGGCCACAGCGGAAGCCCTGCGCGACGGCTGGTTGCACACCGGCGACGTGGCGCGCGTCGACGACGACGGCTGTATCACACTCGTCGACCGCATGAAGGACATGATCATCACCGGCGGTATGAACGTGTACTCGGTCGAGGTCGAGAACGCGCTGGCCGCCCACCCCGGCGTGGCGGACTGCGCGGTGGTCGGGGCGCCCCATCCGGTGTACGGCGAGAGCGTGGTGGCCGTCGTGATGCCTCGCGAGGGCTATGCGATCACGCTCGAGGACGTGCGGGCGCATGTATCGACGCTTATCGCCGACTACAAGGCCCCGCACCGCCTTGTGCTCGGCGAGATTCCACGCAACCCCTCGGGAAAGATCTTGAAGCACGTCCTTCGCGGGCGGGTACGCAGCGACGAGGGAGCCTCGTCGTGACCGGGACGAAAGAGACGATGGTGGCGGTCCGCCAGGATGTCCTCGGTGGTCCCGAGGTCCTGCATCGGGCCGAGGTCCCGCGTCCGCGGGTCACACCCAACCAGGTCCTGGTACGGGTGAGTGCCGCCGGTCTCAACCCGACCGACCTCAAGCACAGGTCCCGGCGGATCTTTCTCGGCCCCCCGCCGTTCGTGCTCGGGTGGGACGTATCCGGTGTCGTCGCGGAGATCGGCTACGGAGTCGCCGATTTCCGCCCCGGCGACGAGGTCTTCGGGATGCTGCCCTACCCCGGCGGGCACGGAGCACACGCCGAATTCGTGCTCGCCCCGGCGCGGGCACTCGTGCACAAGCCCAGCGGACTCGATCACGTGCAGGCCGGAGCTCTCCCGCTCGCCTCGCTCACCGCGTGGCAGGCACTGGTCGAGCGCGCGCGGATCCGGGCCGGGCAGCGGGTGCTCATCCATGGCGCCGCGGGCGGTGTCGGTCACCTCGCCGTGCAAATCGCCCGCGACCGAGGCGCAGTGGTGATCGGCACCGCGAGCGCCGCGAAGCACGACTACCTCCGCGAGATCGGTGCCCACGAGCTTCTCGACTACCGTACGACCGCCTTCGACGCCGAGCTCTCGGACGTGGACGTCGTACTCGACACGGTCGGTGGCGAGGTCACGAACCGATCGCTCACGGTGCTCGGGCCGGGCGGCACGCTCGTCACTCTGATGCCCACCGGACGCGAGGTTTTGGTGGATGAAGCCCGCCGGCACGGAATCCGGGTGGTCGGCATGCTCGCGGACGCCGATCGCGGCGGCATGCAGGCAGTGTCGGACATGGTGCGGCGAGGTGTGCTGCGGCCCAAGCTCGACCGAGTCTTTCCGATGAGCGCGGCAGCGCAAGCCCATACCCGGGCGGAGTCGGGGGACGCCTTCGGCAAGGTCGTGCTCGTCCCGGACTGACCCGCGTCACCGCACCGCACGCCACCACCTCGCGTCACGACCGACACATATCCGAGAGGAAGTACTGTCCATGAGTCCAATCAATCCCGACACCTTGTCCGGCAAGGTTGCCGTCGTCACCGGCGCCAGCTCCGGAATCGGCGCCGAGATCGCCCGCGAGATGCACCGAGCCGGCGCCGAGGTCCTCCTGGTCGGCCGGCATGCGGAGCGGCTGGCCGCCTGCGCTGCGCGCCTGGGGGCGGACGGCGACCGGGCCGAGACCCTCAGCGTGGACCTCACCGAGGAGGCCGCACCGGACGCCGTCGTACAACGTGCACTGGACCGGTTCGGCCGGGTCGACATCCTCGTCAACGCGGCCGGTGTTTTCACCCCGGCACCGTTCCTCGAGACAACCGACCAGAACCTCGACGATCAGTGGGACGCCAACGTGCGGGCGCCGTTCCGGCTTGCCCGCGCTGCCACCGGCCACCTCGGCGAGGGCTCGTCGATCATCTTCGTCTCCTCGATCTGCGGCTACGCCGGATTCCCCAATTCGACGGCCTACTGCGCCACCAAGGGCGCGGTCGAGCTCCTGGTCAAGGCGCTCACTGCCGAACTCGCTCCGCGGGGCATCCGCGTCAATGCCGTCGCACCCGGCAACGTCCGGACCAGCATCAACGAACACCTGCTCGCCGACCCGGATTACGAGAGGCAGATGCTCGCCGCCACCCCCGCCGGGCGCATCGGCGAGGTCGGCGATATCGCACCCGCGGTCGTCTTCCTCGCTTCGTCGGCCGCGTCCTACATCCACGGGTCGTCCCTGCTGATCGACGGCGGATGGATCGCCAGTTGACCGAGCCACCGGGAGTGCTCGAGCACGAGCTCGAAGAATACTTGCGTGAGCGCTACGCCATCGATGTCGCGCTCACCCGCCTCGGCTCCGAGCGCGACGAGACCTACCGTACGTCCGGCACGTCGGCCGCAGACCTGATCGTCAAGGTCTGCGCTCCCGGCGAGCCGCGTGCGATCGTCGAGCTCCAGCTCGCGGCGGCCGATTACCTCACCCGAGCCACGACGGTCCCGGTGCCGGTCGCCGTGCCGACCCCTGCGGGCGAGACGATCACCCGGTGGGAGCGACCGGGCGGCGGACCCGACCGGCTGGTCTACGTCATCTCCTGCCTGCCGGGCACCGGCCTCGCCGAGCAGCGGCTCAGTCCTGAGCAGACGGAGCGAGTGGGCACCGTCCACGGCGAGGTCGCCGCGGCGCTCGCCGGCTTCCGGCACCCCGCCGCTGCCCGCCGGCTGCTCTGGGATATGTCCGGGCTGCCCGAGCTCGCCGACAGCCTCACGCCCCCGCGGTCACAGGCCCGGCTGACCACTCAGGTGGTCGGCCATTTCACCAGCGTCGTGCGTCCCGTGGCCGAGGGCGGAGCGCGCCACGTCGTGCACGGCGATTACAGCGTGCACAACGTACTGGCGAACCCGGCCGCCCCGGGCTTCGTCACCGGCGTCATCGACTTCGGTGACGTGCATATCGCGCCGGTGCTCTACGACCTCGCGGTCGCGGTGTCCAACCTCCTCGACCACCGTCTGGCAGACCCGTGGACGTTGGCGTCCGCGCATGTGCGAGGTTTCCTCGGCGTATACGACGTCGCACCGGCCCAGCTCCGCACCCTCGCCGCGGCCGCCGCCGCCCGCTGTGTGCAACGGGCCTTGATCTCGCAGTGGCGCGCCACCGTCGACCCCACCCGCGCCGCCTATGCCGCGCAGCACTCGCGCCACGACTGGGTGCGCGCCGAGGCCGCGATCCAGACCCTCGACACCGGAACCGAACACTTCCTCGCAGCCGCCTGACCACCACCCCTCACGAGTCAAGGGATCACGTCCGTGTCTTCACCGCCACCTCGCGCAGCCGTCGGCCCCGTCGGCATGGTCAACGGCTTCGACGTCGCCGACCTCGCGTCCCAGCCCGCGGATATCGCCTCCATGATCGAGCGACGCAACGGGCTCCTGGGTCCCGGATACCAGCTCTTCTACGCCGATCCGATCGAGGTCACCGGCGCCCGGGGGGTGTACCTCTACGGTCGCGACGGGACCGAGTACCTCGACGCCTACAACAACGTGGCGCAGATCGGGCACTGCCACCCGCGTGTGGTCGAGGCGGTCTCCCGCCAACTGGCGACCCTGAACACCAACACCCGCTACCTCCAGCAGCCACTGCTCGACCTGGCCGAGCAACTTCTCGCACACTTCCCGGCACCGCTCGATCGGGTGACGCTGACCTGCACCGGATCGGAGGCGAACGATCTGGCGACCAGGATCGCCCGGCACCACACCGGTGCTCGCGGCATCATCGTCACCGCCAATGCCTACCACGGGGTCACGAGCAGCGTGGCGGCGTACTCGCCCGCCCTCGGTCCCGGCGCACTCCTGGGACCGCATGTGCGCACCATCGCCGCGCCGGACCCGGCGGCCTTCCCCGACGAGGCCGCGCTGACCGCCGCGGTGCGAGACGATGTACGCCGTGCCGCCGACGAGCTGACCCGCGCCGGGTACGGGGTGAGCGCCTGTCTCCTCGACACGGTCTTCTCCTCCGACGGAGTCTTCACCCACCCGCCGGGTGTGCTGCGGGCGCTCGCGGACGAAGTCCGCTCCTACGGCGCGGTGCTGATCGCCGACGAGGTCCAGGCCGGTTTCGGCCGTACCGGCGACGATTGGTGGGGTTTCACCCGCCATGGATTCGTCCCGGACATCGTCACGATGGGCAAGCCGATGGGCAACGGCTACCCGGTCGCCGCGGTCGTGCTGCGTGCCGAGATCGGTCGTGCTTTCGAGACGGCGGTTCGCTACTTCAACACCTTCGGCGGCAGTACGACCGCCGCCGTGGCGGCCCAGGCCGTCGTGACGGTCATCGAGGAAGAGGATCTGGTCGCCCGCGCCCGGCAGGTCGGCGCATCGCTCGGGGACGCCCTGCGCGACCTGGCCCGCGGGACCGACCTCATCGGCGCGGTCCGCGGCGTCGGGATGTTCTACGGCGTCGAACTGTCCGCCGGCGGCAGCAGTGGCGACAACGCGCGGATCGCCCGCGAGGTCGTCAACCTGATGCGCCGGGCCGGGGTGCTGATCTCGGCCTCCGGACCCCAGGGCAATGTGCTGAAGATCCGCCCGCCGCTCACTTTCGACCAGACCCATGTCGACCGACTGGCCGGGACTCTCGCCGCGGCCCTCCGATCGGTCGACCGCACCGCACGGGAGGTATGAGCCATGGTGCCCACATCGGTAGACGTCAACGCCGACGCCGGTGAGAGCTTCGGCCGCTGGCGGCTGGGCGACGAGGCCGGCCTGTTCGCGTTCGTCTCCAGCGCCAATATCGCCTGTGGCCACCACGCCGGCGACCCCTCCACCATCCGGGCGGCCGTCCGGAACGCGCGAGACGCCGGTGTCGCGGTCGGTGCGCACCCCGGATACGACGACAAGGCCGGATTCGGGCGCCGTGCCCTCGCGATGTCGATCTCCGAGACCGTCGACTCTGTTGTGTACCAGGTCGGAGCACTGGCCGCGATCGCCGAGAGCGAGGACGTCGCGCTCCGGCACGTCAAACCGCACGGGGCGCTGATGGGGGCGATCTGCCGCGACCCCGAGCTCGCTGTCGAGGTCGCGGCAGGTCTGCGTCGCGCCGGCTTCGAACTGCCCCTGATGATGGCACCCACCACTGCCCTCACCGCGGTACGGACGGCGGGCCACCCGGTCATCCCCGAGAACGCCGTCGACCTCGACTTCACCGACGACGGCATCAATGTCATCGAGCCGCGGCCGATGGCCAAGGACCCCGATCGAATCGCCGAGACCGCCGTGACGGTGGCACGCGGCCACGCGGTCACCGTCACGGGTCGCAGGATCGAGATGCCGGTGCGCTCGATATGTGTCCACGGCGACCGGCCCAATGCCGTACCCATCGCCGCGGCGGTCAACCGTGCCCTCACCGCCGCCGGCTTCGCCATCCGCCCGGCCGAACAGTGGGTGTGAACGCCGTGCGGGACTCGACCATGTACACGATGCTCTCCGATGGGAGCCGCGCCAGTTTCGGCGGCGACGAGTACGTCTTCGTCGAGCTCGACGAGGCGATGAGTCTCGGCGCTGCGCTCCAGGTCCAGTCGATCACGGCACGCATCGCCGAGCTGGAACTGCCCGGGGTTCTCGACATCGCGCCCGCCAACAGCAGTTACCTGATCCGCGTCGACCCCGACACCCTCGACCCCCGCCGGGCACTCGGCGCGATCGCCGACGTGCACGAGGCCGGCCGGGCCATGGCGACGACGATCTCCACCGAAATCCTCGACGTGCCCGTCCTCTATGACGACCCGTGGTCGGCCGAGGTCTGCAGGCGATTCCGCGACGGGCACCAGTCCGCCACCGAGAGCGATATCGAGTACACCGCACGGATCAACGGCTTCGCTTCCGTCGACGAGCTGGTCGAAGCTCATTCGAGCGCGCCGTTCATCGTGACCTTCCCCTGCTTCAAGCCCGGCAACGCCGAGTCCTATCAGCTGGTGCCGCACGAGCGGCAGCTCCAGGCGCCCAAGTACCTCACGCCGCGCACCGAGACGCCCGCCCGGGCCGTCGCCCACGGAGGCGCCTTCACGGTCATCTACCCCTCGAGCGGGGTAGGCGGTTACCAGCTACTCGGACGCAGCGCGATCCCGGTCGTCGATCTCGGCCAGACCACCCGTGAGTTCCGCCGATCGCCGGTGCTGACCCCGATCTCGACCCTGCTGCGGTTTCGCCCGGTCGACCGGGCGGAGTACGACGAGATCCGCCGTCTCGTTGCCGTCGACCAGTATGTCGTTCGCCGCGCGCCCGCCGAGTTCTCACTCGCCGATTTCGAAGCGGACCCGGTGGAATACGCGCTCGCGCTCGAGGCGCTCCTGTCATGATCGCGATCCTCGTCCCCGGTCCGCACACGACGATCCAGGACGTCGGCCGCCCCGGCCACTACGCCATGGGACTGCCACCCTCCGGTGCACTGGACCAGTACGCGCACCGGTGCGCCAACCTGCTGGTCGGCAACGCCGAGTCGGCCGCGACCCTCGAGTCGACCATGGCCGGGCCCACCCTCGAGTTCGGCGAGGACTCCCTCGTCGCGATCACCGGCGCCGAGGTAGCCGTCACCGTCGACGGCCGTCCGGTGCAGACCTGGGCCGCGCACACGATCCACGCCGGTCAGCAGCTGGTGATCGGCCCGGCCCGAGCCGGCGCCAGAGCCTACCTGGCGGTGCGCGGCGGCATCCACTGCCCGCCGTTCCTCGGCAGCCGCTCGACCTACACCGCCGCCGGTATCGGCGGCCTCGCCGGCAAATGCCTCGCCGCAGGGGACATCCTCCAGGTCGGTTCCGAGACCGCGGCACCACCGCGGCCGGGAGCACACCTCGACTCCCGCCTCCACGGCCGCCCCGGGAACCAGGTGACGGTCCGGGTCGTCCCGGGACTGTGCAGCTACCGCTTCACAGCCGAGTCGCTGGAGCAGTTCTTCACCAGCACCTACACCATGACCCCGCGCTCCGACCGGATCGGTTGCCGCCTCGACGGCCCGCGGCTGACATTCGTCGAGCGGGAGCAGCCGTTCGGCGCCGGCGACAACCCGAGCAACGTCGTCGATCTCGGTTACCCCGTCGGGTCGGTCCAAGTCCCCAACGGCGCCGAGCCGATCTGCCTGCTCCGCGACGCCGTCACCGGCGGTGGTTACGCGACGCTCGGAACGGTGATCAGCGCCGACCTCGACCTGCTGGCCCAGGCACGCGCGCCCGACACCATACGTTTCGAGCCGGTCTCGGTCGACGACGCACTGGTCGCCCGAGCCGAGTATCGAGCGCGCCTGCGCGAGGCGCGCACCAACCTCAACCTGCTCAGCCTGTTCTGAGTGGTCTCACTCCTACCGAGAGCAGCCACCATGATCGATCAGATCACCACGCCGACCTTCGCAGTGGAGGATCCGGCCACCCTCGAGGTCGTCGGGCACGTCCGCGACCTCGGCCCGGCCTACGCCAGAGCCGCGGTCGGCCGTGCTGCGGCCGCGTTCCCGAGCTGGTCGGGCGCCGCCCCGCGCCGCCGTGCCGACGTTCTGCGCCGCGCGTACGAGCTGATGCTGCGCGACCGAGACGAGCTGGCCACGCTGATCTCGCGCGAGAACGGGAAATCTGTCCAGGACGCGACCGACGAGGTGGTCTACGCCGCCGAGTTCTTCCGCTGGTATTCCGAGGAGGCGGTGCGCGCCGACGGTGAGTACGGCAACTCACCGTCGGGGGAGGCCCGCACGATCGTGACGCGCAGACCCGCCGGGGTCGCAGCGCTGGTGACTCCGTGGAACTTCCCCGCGGCGATGGCCACCCGCAAGATCGCACCCGCGCTGGCCGCTGGTTGCACGGCGGTCGTCAAACCGGCAGCGCTCACTCCGCTCACCATGCTCGCGATTGCCGAGATTCTCGGCGCGGCCGGTCTCCCCGAGGGAGTCCTCGAGGTGGTGACGACACGGAGCTCCGGCGCGGTGGTCTCCGCCTGGATGGCGGACGACCGCGTCCGCAAGATCTCGTTCACCGGCTCCACCGAGGTCGGGCGCCGGCTGCTGCACCAGGCCGCGGACCGCATCGTCAACGCGTCGATGGAGCTGGGCGGCAACGCACCCGTCATCGTGACCGAGGACGCGGACGTGGCAGCGGCTGTCGAGGGCACGCTGGTGGCCAAGTTCCGCAACGGCGGACAAGCTTGCACGGCAGCCAACCGCGTCTACGTCCACGCCGATGTCGCCCGGCCGTTCCTGGACGCCTTCGTTGCCGCAGTCGAAAAATTGACGGTCGGCCCGGCGCTCGACGGTGCCGTGATCGGCCCGATGGTGAGCGCGGACGAGCGGCAACGCGTCAGCGACGCCGTGGAGCTCGCCGTCCGCAACGGAGCGCGGGTGGCCTACGCGGCGGAACTGCCCGCAGCGCCCGGTCACTTCTACCCACCGACCGTCCTCGTCGACGTCGCCCGCGACTCCACGATCGTGAGCGAAGAAATCTTCGGACCTGTTGCCCCGATCCTCGAATGGACCGACGAGGACGACCTCATCGACCACATCAACGACTCCGAGCTCGGTCTGGCGGCCTATGTGTTCGCCGGCGACCTGGCTCGCGCCATCCGCATCGCCGAGCGGCTCGAGGTCGGCATGGTGGGGATCAACCGCGGCATGGTCTCCGACCCGTCGGCGCCATTCGGCGGCGTGAAGCAGAGCGGCCTGGGGCGCGAGGGATCGCGCGACGGCCTGCGCGAATACCAGGAAACGCAGTACCTCAGCGTGGACTGGCCCAGATGACCGGAAACCTCGTACGAGCTGACCACCACCCATCGACCGACACCATGGAATGAGAATCATGCAGATCGACAATGTCGCGGCCGTCGTCACCGGCGCCACCTCCGGGCTCGGCAACGCGACCGCCGCGGCACTCGCGGCGAAGGGCGCCCGCGTCTTCGGGCTCGACCTCGATATCGCCACCGCCCCTCGGATCGACGGCGTCACCTACCTCGAGGCCGACGTCACCAGCGAAGGCCAGGTACGGGCCGCGGTCGCGCACGCCGCCGAGCAAGGTCCGCTGCGAATCGTCGTCAACTGCGCCGGCATCGGAACACCCGCCCGCATCCTGGGCCGGACCGGCGTCCACGACCTGGCCCACTACGCCAAGATCGTCGAGGTCAACCTGATCGGTACCTTCACCGTGCTCGCACTCGCCGCCGAGGCGATCGCGAGAACCGAACCACTCGACCACGCCCAACGTGGTGTCATCGTCAACACCGCATCGGTCGCGGCGTTCGAAGGCCAGATCGGACAGGCGGCCTACTCGTCCTCGAAGGGCGGCGTGGTCGGCCTCACCCTCCCGGCCGCCCGCGACCTCGCCCAGCACGGCATCCGCGTGAACACGGTGGCCCCGGGAATCGTCGACACTCCTATGCTCGCCACCCTCAGCGAGGAAGTCCGGGAGAGCCTCGCCGCGGGTGTGCCATTCCCCAAGCGCCTCGCGCGGCCATCCGAATACGCCGACCTCGTCGCGTTCATCATCGAGCACGACTACCTCAACGGCGAGACCATCCGCATGGATGGGGCCCTGCGACTGGCACCTCGCTGATTCGCAACACCGGCCGGAAGGAAGCCACCACCATGAACTCCGCTGTCATCGTCGATATCGTCCGGACCGCCTCCGGAAAGGGCAAACCAGGCGGTGCTCTTTCCGGGGTCCACCCGGTCGACCTGTTGGCAACCCTGCTCACCTCGCTCGGCGAGCGCAACGACCTCGATCCGGCGGTTGTCGACGATGTGATCGCCGGCTGTGTGACCCAGGCAGGCGACCAAGCCCTCAACATCGCCCGCAACGCTGTCCTGGCCGCAGGTTTCCCGATCGAGGTGCCCGGCACCAGCGTCGACCGGCAATGCGGTTCCTCGCAGCAGGCGGCACACTTCGCCGCCCAGGGCGTTATCGCCGGCGCGTACGACGTCGTGATCGCCGGCGGTGTCGAATCGATGAGCCGCGCCCCGATGTTCTCCTCGGTACGCGGGGGGCAGCCCAGGGCGCCCCTGGAGAAGCGATTCCCGTCTCTGCCCGACCAGGGCATCGGCGCCGAACGGATCGCCGCCCGATGGAAACTCGACCGCGAGGCTCTCGACACGTTCGCCGCCGAGTCGCACCGCCGCGCCGCGACCGCGGCCACCGGCGGCGACTTCGGCCGGGAGACAGTCCCCATCGCGCTTCCCGGCGGCAGCCTCCACAGCGCGGACGAGACCATCCGGGCGACGACGTCCGTAGCAGGGCTGGCCGGTTTGAAGCCGTCGTTCTACGACGACGAGATGGCCGGTCGGTACCCGGAGATCGGATGGCACATCACTGCGGGAAACTCCTCCCCGTTGACCGACGGCGCCAGCGCGGCACTGATCATGAGCGAAGAGAAGGCCGGACAGCTCGGGCTGACTCCGCGTGCCCGGTTCCACAGCTTCGCTGTCGTGGGGTCAGACCCGGAAATCATGCTGACCGGCCCGATCCCCGCGACGCACAAAATCCTCGAGAAGGCCGGACTTGCGATCGACGACATCGACGCGTACGAGGTCAACGAGGCGTTCGCGCCGGTACCGCTCGCGTGGGCGGCAGAGTTCGATGCGGACCCGGCCAAGCTCAACCCCCGTGGCGGCGCGATTGCCCTCGGCCATCCCCTCGGCGGCTCCGGGACACGGTTGCTGGCGACAATGGTCAACTATCTCGAGGACACCGGCGGCCGCTACGGCCTTCAAACCATGTGTGAAGGCGGCGGAATGGCCAACGCGACCATCATCGAACGCCTCGGCTGACACCGCAACGGCCCACGCCGCCAGTTGTGGATTGCCGGCAATCCGGGGGTGCAACGACTCACCAATCGAATTCCGATGACAACGATCCGACTCCGAAGGTGCGTTGTCGCGTTGCCTGGGGCCAGTCACTACGATAGGGGCATGGCGGCTTCGTTCTCGAATGGTCTCAACGGCACCGAACCCCGGGCCGGCAGGCGCAATCTCAAAGGTGACATGCGAGAGCAAGCGATCCTCAAGGGAGCATATGAAACCCTGCGCACCCAGTCGATGCGTACGGTCTCGATCGATGACCTCACCAAGAGTGCAGGATTGTCGCGATCCTCCTTCTATTTCTATTTCGAATCCAAGTGGCAGGTGCTTTCGGCGCTTCTGTCGAGCGTTACCGACGATGTTTTCAAAGCATCCACAATGATTTTCGATCGGCCGGCCGGTGTTTCGCCGGAGGTCGCGATAGAGCACGCGGTCTCCGAAGTTGTAGACGTATGGGAGAAGCACGGTCATATTCTTCGCGAAGTCGGTGATGCCGCGGCGGCGGAACCTGCCCTACAGGCGCAGTGGGACAAAATCCTGGGTGGATTCATCGATGCTGCCGCCGCCGCTATCGAGCGCGACAGATCCGCGGGTGTGGCTATCGACGGTCCGCCGGCTCGTTCGCTGGCGGCAGCGCTCATGTGGATGGGTGAGAGGAACCTCGGCCTCATGAGCATGCGCAGCGAGAATGCGATCCGCATGGAAGATATGGTCGAGACGGTGACGACCGTGTGGCTGAGAACAGTGTTCGGCCTCGAATACGCGGGAACCACGAAAAATACCTGAGCGGTAGTTTTAATCCCGGTAAGGCCGATTCGAATAGATCGATCGCAGCGAACCGACTTCCGAGAGAGCGGTTCGCTGCGATTGGTACGTATTCGGTTGGCATCGCCGTTGGGCACACACCGAGTCCGCCGAAATACTCGTACTGTGCAACTCGGCAGAGGAGTGACTTTACTGCTGTTGATCCGCGGCCATTTTCGCCATGTTCAACCCAGGCATAAGCATATGGCCGCCGTCGACGAGCATCTCCAATCCGGTTGTCCAACGTGACTCGTCGGATGCCAGCCACAGTACGGCGTCGCTCATGGCGCGCGGAGGAAGCAGCCCGACGTCGCGCAGGACGGACCAGTACTTTGCACCTTGGAGATCCTCTTTGACCCCCTGTCCGGGGCCCTTGCCGGAACAGAGGTCGTAGCCCCCCTGCCAATCGAGCGCAGGGGTGTCGGTCGGCCCTGGAAGCAGGATATTGACCCTGATCCCGTACTGCCCGAACTCGAGCGCCGCACTCTTGGCGAGCCCGATAACACCGTGTTTCGAGGCGACGTAGTGCACATAGTGCGGCGACCCCTCAACGCCGTTTCCGGAGGATGTGACGATAATCGAACCGCCACCCCGCGCCTTGATCGCCGGCGCGACAGCTTTCAGCGTTCGCCATACTCCGGTGATGTTGACGTCGAGAACCGCCGCGAACTCGTCTTCAGGAATATCGGCGAACGGGCGAACTGTCCAAATGCCGGCATTCGCGACGGCAACGTCCAGGCCGCCGAATGCTTTCACGCCCTCGGCAACCAGATTATCAATCGAGGACTGCTTCCGGACGTCTCCCTCGTGCGCAATGATACGCCGACCCAATCCCTTGACCTCTTTGACGGTGATCTGGAGTTCTTCACGCGATCCAGTGGGATAGGGGAGACCGGTGTCGGGTGGGCAGTCGAGGGCAAGAATGTCAGCCCCTTCTTCGGCGAGGCGAACTGCGTGCGCCCGCCCCATTCCACGCGCCGCTCCGGTCACCAGGGCGACTTTTCCATCCATTCTTCCCATTATATTCTCCTCTTTGAGTGGGATTGTCGTAAATTATTGCTGCTGTGCGGTTTCGCGCTACCCGGTCGGAGTGATCAGCTGTAGCAGGACATTGATTCCAGGAGGCTCGGTCCAGATATGATCCGAGCCGGCGATCTGGAATGGTGCGCTGATCGGATCGGGCCGGCCGGGTCCTCGGATAGTGCATCCGCTCAGTTCGACGTCGCTCAGGGCCTTACCGAACCGGAGAGCGATATGATCAATTTTCGCCGATGCACCGCCGAGTGCGCGATCGAGGGCCTTCGGCTCATCTATCGTGTACAGCTCGATATATGCCGAGTCCAAGGCCAGAAAAGTTGCGCGGATATCGAGCGAGGGAGCTTCGAACGTGGATGCGACGGACACCCCGAATCTGCTCCGCCACTGGGCCAGTGTGTGTTCCATATCGCGAACCAGTATTCCGACGTGATCGAGACGCGGGAACTGCACTTCGGCTCCGGTGGCCGAATCCCATGAAAGCTTCGACATCGTCATTGTCTTCCGGCGGCAACGAAATGCGGTGCGACACCCTGGCGAGGTTCGGTCCAACGCTGGGTGATCACCTTCGCCTTGGTGTAGAACCGATAGGCGTCATAGTTCAGCCCGTCATCACCGAAGCGTGAGTCGCCCCAGCCGCCGAAACCGAACCACGAAATCGGTACCGGAATAGGGACATTGATCCCGACGCTTCCTGCCCGTACATTGTGGGCGAACCGGCGTCCCGCTACCCCGCTCGCGGTGAAGATCGACGCGCCGTTTCCGTACGGGCTCGCGTTGACGACGCGCAGAGCCTCCTCGAGATCGTCGACGCGAACCACGCTGAGGACCGGGCCGAAGATCTCCTCTTTGTAGAGGTCGCTGTCTGTCCGGACGTGGTCGACCAGACTTGGACCGATGAAGTTCCCCGCGGCCTCGGTGCTGTAGTTCCGGCCGTCTACGACGACGGTGCCGCCTTGGCCGGCAGCTACCTCGAGGGCGCCGCGGACTCGTTCGATGGCGGTCTCCGAGATCAGTGGCCCCATATCGGAACCATCCGCGTCCCCCGGCCCCGTACGGAAGGCCTCGGCTCGTCGAGCGGTCTCCGCGACCAGTTGGTCGGCAATGTCGCCGACAGCCACGGCCACGGTTACCGCCATGCATCGCTGACCGGCAGCGCCATATGCCGCCGATACCAACGCATCCGCAGCCGCGTCCAGGTCGGCGTCGGGCATTACGACCAAGTGATTGTTCGCCCCGCCCAATGCCTGCACCTTCTTGCCGGCCTCGGCGGAGCGGCGGTAGATCTCACGGGCGACCGGAGTGGAGCCGACGAAAGAAATCGCGGCGACGCCGGGATGGATGATCAGTGCGTTCACTGCGTCGACTCCGCCGTGCACGACGTTGAAGACACCGTTGGGCAGGCCGGCCTCGGCGAACAGTTGCGCCAGTCGCACGGAGGCCGATGGCACCTTCTCGCTCGGTTTGAGAACGAACGAGTTGCCGCACGCGATCGCTGCCGCGAACATCGACACCGGCACCATAACGGGGAAGTTGAACGGTGTGATGCCGGCACACACTCCTAACGGTTGGCGGAAGGAGTATGTGTCGACACCTCGGGAGACTTGTTCTGCGAACTCGCCTTTGAGTTGTTGAACTGCGGATGTCGCAACTTCGACGGCTTCGACAGAACGGGCCACCTCGCCCCTCGCGTCGGCAAGAGTCTTTCCTTGCTCAGCGGTGATGATAGATGCGAGTTCTTCGGTGTGTTCCAGCAGAAGTGCGCGAAATGCCAGGAGGATCGTCGCCCGAACGGGGGTCGGCGTCGATGCCCACGCTTCCGCTGCGCTCTGTGCGCCGGCAACAGCCTTGTCGACCACGTCGGCGCCGCCCAGCTCGACCGTCCGCAATGCACGACCTGTCGCGGGGTCTACGATTTCCGATTGTGGCGCGCCCGCACAACTCACGGAAGCGCCGTCGATCCAGTGCGGAACGGTTTCGAGATGGACACCGTTGGTAGTCACAGATACTCCAAATCAGCGAAGTGGCGAAGTGTTGCTCGAATGATCAGGCCTGCGTCTCCCGGGGATGGGGCAGTTCGGGGAACATTTCCAGGCCGTAATTGGTCTTGAGGTTCTCCACCT
Organism: Nocardia carnea; assembly: GCF_029868855.1. Lineage (GTDB taxonomy): Bacteria > Actinomycetota > Actinomycetes > Mycobacteriales > Mycobacteriaceae > Nocardia > Nocardia carnea_A. The sequence continues at coordinate 21,110 of NZ_JARWOV010000327.1, forward strand.
CTGCCGCGAGCTGTTCGGGAGTGCGCAATTCTCGATCGCGGGCTTCGTAGAAGTACTTGTCGATGCCGCCGCCGGGCTCGAAACTGCCGGCCGGTCCCGGCACGAAAACGACGAGAATCCTCGCCTCTTCTCCGATGACCTCATAAGTGTGCCGCTGGTCCTTGCGTCCCCACACAAACTGCCCGGCGCCCGCACTGTAGGACCCTGCTTCGGTGTGAATTTTGATCTCACCGCTCATCACGAAGAAGCCTTCTTCTTCGCGGTGATGAATATGCCAAACCGGTTCGGTTCCACGAACCCAGTTCGTTTCGATGACGATCAACTGACCTTGGGTGGTTTCTCCGGTCGCATGAATCCAGAAATCCACCCCGGTCATGAAATCGCCGGTCATGGTGAAATGCACGTCCTCGCGATGCGAGACGTAACTCTCCCCGTTTCGGGTCGTCGACGGCTGGATCTGATCGACACCGGACTCGATGGTCATGGGGGGATCCTTTCGTTCACTCGCCGTGGCGAGTAGCTGATATCTGGCTTGGTAGAAGTGAGACTAGACTCACCGTTGATTAAAGTCAACGATGTGTCCAGAGTTCTGAATCCGCCGTTCGGGGCGGTCTATGCCGGGGTGGCAGCCGGGGTTCCGTGGTCTTGAACGTGTGTTCGACACTGTGTTGACAACTATCAACATTGAGTGCAGAATCCCTTCACCCGCATGCGCTGCAGGCGCCGAGTCTGTGGGGGCCACGACTTCGATAAGGACTGATGACGATGCAGGAAGCGGATAATTGCCGCGTGGACGATGGTGCGGTTCGGTAATGACAAAAGCAGAATTGGATACACAGGTGCGAGAACTGCTCGCTTCGCTTTCCGCAAACCCACCAGCACTGCCCTGGGAAGTATCGATCGACTCCTACAGATCCGCCGGTGAGAAGTTGGTTGCGCTGGCAGGTGAGCCGAGTGCCGAATGCGACGTGCGAGATTTCGAAATCCACCTTCCCGGCAGGGTTGTCAGGGCGCGCAGTTATCGACCGAAAGGCGCGGTAGGTGCCGTACCCGGTGTCGTCTACTTTCATGGCGGCGGATTCGTCAGAGGCAGTCTCGAATCACATGACCGGTTGTGCCGGGAGTTGAGTATCCGGGGCGGGTTCGGTGTTATCGCTGTCGCGTATCGACTCGCTCCCGAGGCAACCTTTCCCAGCGCTCACGACGACGCGATGGACTGCTTCTGCTGGGTGTCGGATCACTCCGATGAATTGCGTATCGACAGCAATGCTCTGGCGGTTGCCGGTGACTCGGCCGGAGCGATGCTCGCGGCGGCGACCGCGGTGGGCATCGGGGACCGCGCCGGCGGGGCAATGGTGAAGGCACAAGGGCTGCTGTGCCCGGTGCTCGATGCAACCCTCTCGAGTACTTCTGTCGAGCGATACAGTCAGGCGCCGATTTTGCCACGCTCTGTTCTGGAATGGTGTATCGATCAGTATTTCCCGAATGCACAAACTCGACGGTCCCCGGCCGCATCACCATTGATGAAGGAAAGCCTGGCGGGATCGCCTCCCGCGCTGATTTTCAGCGCGGAAGTAGATCCGGTGTCAGATGATGCTCGGCGCTATTCGGCCGATTTGGAGGCTGCGGGTGTCGGATCCGAGCTCCGCGAGTATGCGGGGATGCCGCATAGCTTCTTCCTGATGGCCGGCGTGCTGGAGGAGGGCGAACGCGCCATCGTCAGCTTCGCGGAGAAGTTCTCCAGGTTGCTGCGCTAGACGGGTGTGGAGGGCGCTCGTCTGTGCCGGTATGGCCGGGGCGAGAGGTGGTCGCAGACATCCGAGTGACGGACCGGCAGTGGAGGTACTGCCGGGTCGTCGGTGGCCTGGCCGTGCTGTGCGGTTCAGGCTCGGTGCATCGCGTACCTGGTCGGAAAGTGCCTACACGCCAGAGCTCATCGCGCGGGACCCGAACGGCCCGCTACGACCACGGTCTGAGCGCAAAGACCCGTTCGGGGCCGGTGACCCAGAATCTGCAGCTCCGGATGCGCTCGCGGATAAAGGGGGGACACGCCCCGAGACCACGAGCGCATCGAGACTGCGTGGTGGAAGCTGCGGCAGATGGTCTCAGCGAGAAACTCCGTCGATGGTTTCGGTCGCGTCGGTGAGTACTTTGATCACGACCTTCCCCCTGTTTTCGCCTGCGAGACTGCGATTGAGGGTGTGTCGCGCATTCTCCAGGCCGTCGACCACGGTCTCCTCGGCGCGCAAGGCGCCGACGTCGAGATCCTGCGACAGCTGCCCGATGATCTCGCCGTACCGATCGACATGATCGAAAACGATGAAACCTCGCAGGGTGGCACGCTGCATCAGTAGTTGACTGAGGTTACGTAGACCGCGCGGGGTGCCGGTGGAATTGTAGTCGTTGTACTCGGATATCAGACCGCAGAGCGTGATTCGCGCACCGATGTTGAGTCGGCCGAGTGCATGATCCATGATCTCTCCGCCCACGTTCTCGAAATCCACGTCGATTCCGTCGGGGGTGGCGAGATCGAGTTGCGCCTTCCAGTCATCGGCATGCCGATCGACGCAGGCATCGAAGCCGAACTCTTCTACCAGGTACCGGCATTTCTCGGCACCGCCGGCGATCCCGACCACCCGGGCTCCCCGGCGTTTCGCGAGCTGGCCGGCGACGGACCCCACTGCTCCCGCCGCACCCGAGACGAAGAACGTCTCACCCGGCTTCGGATCGCCGAACTCGACTCCGAGGAAGGCCGATATTCCGGTGTGGCCCAGTACTCCGACGAACGCGGGGAGAGGGGCGGGCAACGGATCGGGTAGGACTGTGAACGGCATATCCTCACTCGCTGCATCGGCCACGCAGTAGTCCTGCCAACCCGTCAATCCCACGACAAACGCGCCGACCGGGAGATCCTCGCGCATGCTGGCTACTACCTGCCCCACGCCGGCCCCCCGCATAACGGCGTCGAGCTCGACCGGCGGTATGTAGGAACGCATCGCGCTCATCCACACCCGATTGGTGGGGTCCACAGACAGATAGTGCGTGCGGATGAGCGCCTGCCCTTCGGAAATCTCGGTGACCGGCTCTTCGGTCCACTCGAGATTCGCCGCTGTTACTTCTCCCTCTGGTCGACTCCGCAATCGATACAGCCGATTGGTCAATGTGCTCATCACGTCTCCTAAAAGCCGAATGCAAGGTTGAGATGCGGGATGCCACCGCCGGGATCCACGTCCGCAGTCGATGCGCGGCGGCTCGCAGGCCGAACCAGACCCTGAGACTAGACTCGCAGTGGAGCATAGTCAACACATTGTCGATTTGCGGAACTGTGGCCCATTCCCGGCTATCGACAGTGTGTTGACTATCACCGACAGTTCGGGCATTCTCTGACTCTACGGCGACTGGCAATCGGTCGTGACCAGGCCGCACAGAAGGAGGCGACTGTGAGTACACAAGCGGAAAATCGCAAGGTAGTAGACAGTTTTTGGAGTGATCTCGAGGGTGGACCGCCGACCGGGGCAGAGCTCGAGGAGTGGAAGGGCTGGTTCGCAGAAGACGCAGTCTGGGAAATGCCCTTCGCTCCCGAGCCGCTCGCGAAGTCGGTACCCGGCCGCGCGCTGATCGGCCACTTCGTCGACTGGTTCTTCGGATCCGTTCCCGATCTGGCGATCGATTCGCTGGTCGTCCACGACACGACAGATCCCGAGCTCTTCGTTCTCGAGCTGCAGGGTCGGGCAACCGTCGTGCAGAACGGGAATATCTACGCGAACACCTACTGCACGCACATGCGGATCAGAGACGGCAAGGTCACGTTGATTCGCGAGTACTTCGATCCGAATATCGTCGAACAAGCCTTCGGCACCGAGCTCATCGCCGAAGGCATGTCGACAGTTATGGCCGCCGCGGGCCTGGAGGTCACCAAGTGAAGCTCATCCCAGAATTCTCCTACACGGCGGAGTTGGGTGCGCCGCAGATCGTCGGTCCCGGACCGTACGGTCTGCGGCAGGTACTCCCTGTGACCGGCGGCACCGTGACGGGCGATCGACTCAGCGGGCATGCGGCCATCGGCGGCGGCGACTGGCTTCTCGCCGGCGATGACGGATTCGGGCGGTTGGACGTGCGCGCGCAGTTCGATACGAACGACGGTGCCGTCATCTACATGAGCTACCAGGGACTGGTCGAGGTCACCGAAGCGGCTGAAGCCGCCCTGACAGGGGGAGATTCGAGTACGAATTTCGGCGATCACTACTTCGTGACGACGCCTCGGCTCGAGAGCGGTGACCCCAGGTACGGCTGGGTCAACCAGACCATCTTCGTCGGACAGGGTCGGATCACACCGGGTCCCGTGATCGAGTTCCAGGTCTTTCGGGTAGCCCTCCAGTAGCGCGAACGGGACAACCAGTGGGCCGCACATACTTACTGCAGTTGCGATGTGCGGCCCACGCTTCCATACGGCCACAGCGGCCCTCGCCGCTCCTGCCGCAGTCGACAGGAATCCGATTCGAGCCGATCGCGTCGACGCGGAGCGGACCGAGTCGGCCGGTTAGGGCCGCGGGGTTTCTCCAAGCGGCGTTTCGTCGAGTCCGCCCACGAGCTTCCGACCACCCTGTCGAGCCGGTCGAGCCGCCGGCGCATCCGAATGCCTCGTGGCGCCACCCAGATCCAACAAGGAATACGCCTCCATGTCTTCGAATCTCGCAAACAATCTCATCGACACCGCTCGCTCCCTGGGCGACCGGCCGGCCATCCGACTCGACAACACGACGCTGAACTATTCGGAACTCGAGCGAGCGGCCGCAGCCGTGGCGGGCGATCTGCAAGCCCGGGGCATCCAGGCCGGTGATCGTGTCGGCATCGTGCTGCCGAACGTGCCGGCGTTTCCTGTCCTCTTCTACGGGGTGCTGATGGCGGGCGCCGTCGCGGTGCCGATGAACCCCCTGCTGAAGGCGCGCGAGGTCGCATATTACCTGGAAGACTCCGGGATGTCCCTCGTCTACGGCGCTCGGGCAGCGGGCAGCGTGGTGTCGGAAGCCGCACGCGACGCGGGCATCCCGGCGTTGCTGGTCGACGACCTGGGCCCGGCCGCAGCGGATCTTCTCGGCCGCCCGGTCACCGGACCCGTGCTGCGCCGCCGGGACGACACCGCTGTGCTGCTCTACACCTCCGGGACGACGGGCAATCCCAAAGGCGCGGAACTCACTCATGGCAACATGTCGACGAATGCTGCCACCACCGTCGATACGCTCATCCAGACAACTCCTGATGACGTCGTCCTGGGATGCTTGCCGCTGTTCCATGTGTTCGGACTGACTTGTGGATTGAACGCCGTGGTGAAGTCGGGAGCCCTGCTCACGCTGATTCCCAGGTTCGATGCGGAAAGCGCGCTGCGAGTTCTCGTGCGGGACAAGGTGACGGTTATGGAGGGCGTTCCCACCATGTACTCGGCGCTGCTGAATATGCCCCAGGCCGATTCCGCAGATCTCTCGAATCTCCGCTGCTGCATCGTCGGAGGCGCGCCGATGCCCGTCGAGGTCTTGAAGTCCTTCGAGGAAAAGTTCGGGTGCGAGGTATACGAAGGCTATGGACTCTCGGAAACCGCGCCGATCGCTTGTTTCAACCGGCCCGGAACGCCGCGCAAGCCCGGAACGATCGGAATTCCGGTCCGCGGTTGCCTGCTTCGCCTGGTCGATGACGACGGCAATGAACTGCACGAACCCGATCAGCCCGGAGAGATCGAGATCAAGGGCGAGAACGTGATGAAGGGATACTGGGGCCGCCCGAGGGCGACCGAGGAATCCGTCGTGGACGGCTGGTTCCGTACCGGGGACATCGCGACGCGAGATCGCGATGGCTACTACACCATCGTGGACCGGAAGAAGGATCTCATCATCAGAGGTGGATACAACGTGTATCCACGCGAAGTCGAGGAGGTCCTGTACGAGCACCCGGCCGTTGCCGAGGCGGCCGTGATCGGGATCGAAGACGCGCATTTCGGGGAACAAATCGGCGCCGCTGTGTCACTCAAGAACGGTGCGCAGGCCGACGCCGCCGAAATAATCGCCTTCGTTCGAGAACGGATGGCGGACTACAAGTATCCCCGCCGGGTCTGGTTCGTCGCCGGCCTGCCCAAGGGCCCTACGGGCAAAATTCTCCGCAGGAGTGTTGAGCCCCCGGCCTGATGCGGCCGGCGTCATGCGGCCGGGCACTCGGGCTGTGACTACCGGTCGACGGAGGCTGTCGGGCGGAACTACCGCTGCGCATTGCCGTGGGCTATCGCGTGCTCTTCGGCGACGGAAAGACCGGGCCCGGTGATGAATTCACGCGCACCGGCCTCGGCGGTACAGGAGAATCGAGTGCTGGCTGTACTGACCTGAGAGGTCGGAAAAGCGGCTGGCTGGGAGGGTGTCTGCCCAGCGCGGTGTGGCCGCGGTGCAAGCGTTCGGCCGAGCCGCACAATGCATCAGGGGGTGAGCGAGGACAGCTCCGTACCGTCGCCGGCAGGTCCGGCGACGGTCGTGGCATTGTGTTCGCGGATCAGTTCGGCGGCTTTCGCCCGGTCGCGGTCGGCAATTGCGTCCACCAGCCGGGCGTGCAGGTCATAGCGGCTCTCGATGTACTCGGGGAGCGGCTCATCCGCGGGAGTGGTGGCAGAGAGTGTGTGTGACTCGATGATCTCCAGCAGGCTGAGGTAGAACGACCGCAACATCGCGTGGGGACTCGACTCGGCGATCCGGGCGTGCAGTGCCCAGTTCGCGCGGATGAACGCGGTCCCGTCCAATTCGGTGGCCGCGATCCGCATCCGGTCCTGTTCTCGCCGCATCGCCTGCACATCGTCTGCCGAGGCGTGTCGTAGCGCATCCTCGACCAGCAGCGGGTCCAGCGCATTGCGGATGCGGACCGCTTCGGCGACCGACGCTGCGTCTTCGTCCAACGCCAGGACGGAATTGCCCAACCGCACCATGGGGGACTGGCGGCTTGCGAAGAGGCCTCCGCCCGGTCCGGGGCGTACCGTCACGACGCCACGGGTCTGGGCCAGCCGCAGGGCCTCGTTGAATGTGCCGACCGAAACGCCGCACCGGTTGCGCAGCTCTTCTTTGGTTCCCAGGCGGTCGCCGGACCTGGCGGCCGGCGCCCCCGGGGGGGGTCGGCGCGCCGGCGCGGGGGTGCGGCCGGGGCCAACAGGGGCGGCGTATCGGCCCGCGACCCTCCCGGCGACCTCCTTCGCC
>NZ_JARWOV010000328.1 GCF_029868855.1 Nocardia carnea
TGTTCCCTGAGCCACGCTTGCTTGTATGAACCACGACACGACCACCGCGGAGAGCGCCGAACCCGCTGTGCTGGTGGTCATCCGGGATCACCGGCTCCGCGAGGAAGCCCGCCGGGTCGCCGCGGCGGCGGGGGGGGGGGGGGGGGGGGGCCGCCCCCCCCGGGCGCGGCCCCCGGGGGGGGGGGGGGGGGGCCGGGGGGGGGGGCCGGCGCCCCCGGCCCGGTCAGAGCGTACGCGTCAACCGATCGGCGAGGATCTGCGCGAATTTGGCCGGGTCCTTCAGTTCCCCGCCCTCCGCCAGCACAGCCGTGCCGTACAGCAGTTCGGCTGTCTCGATGAGTTCCGGGACCTTGCCCTCGTCGGCATCCTGTTTGCGGCTGTCGTAGGCGTCCCGCAAACCCGTCACCAGCGGATGGGTCGGGTTGAGTTCCAGAATCCGCTTGAACTGCGGCAGTTCCTGGCCCGATGCCCGGTACATCCGTTCCAGCATGGGGGTCATATCGAAGACATCGCCGACCAGGCAGACCGGCGAGGAGGTCAGCCGCGAGCTGAGCCGGACCTCTTTGACGCTGTCCTCCAGGGTTTTACCCAGCCAGGTCAGCACCTCGGCGAAATCCTTGTCCTGCTGTTCGCGCAGGGCCTCGGATTCCTTCTTCTCCTCTTCGGTTTCGAGATCGACCTCGCCCTTGGCGATCGACTTCAGTGGTTTGCCGTCGAACTCCGTAACCGATCCCACCCACATCTCGTCGACGGGGTCGGTGAGAATCAGGACCTCACGGTCCTTGGCGCGGAAGGCTTCCAGGTGCGGGGATTTCTCCACCTGCTCCCGTGATTCGCCGGTCATGTAGTAGATCGCGTCCTGCCCCTCGGGCATCCGCTCCACGTACTGCGCCAGAGTGGTGGGCTCGGAATCGGAGTGGGTGGAGGCGAAGGACGACACCTCGAGGATGGTGGCCTGGTTGTCGAAATCGGAGAGCAGGCCCTCCTTGAGGACCCGGCCGAACTCTTGCCAGAAGGTGCGGTACTTGGCCTGATCCTCGGCGCCCTGCAGCTCCTTGACTGTGCTCAGCACCTTCTTGACCAGGCGCTTGCGGATCATCTGGATCTGCCGGTCCTGCTGCAGGATTTCGCGGGACACATTCAGCGACAGATCCTGCGCGTCCACCACACCCTTGACGAAACGCAGGTACTCCGGCATCAGCTCTTCGCAGTTGTCCATGATGAACACGCGCTTCACATAGAGCTGTACACCGCGTTTGTGCTCGCGGGTGAACAGGTCGAACGGCGCCTGGGAGGGCAGGAACAGCAACGCCTGATATTCGAAGGTGCCCTCGGCCTTGAGCGGGATGATCTCCAGCGGCTCGTCCCAGGCGTGGCTGACATGCTTGTAGAACTCGTGGTACTCCTCCTCGGAAACCTCGCCCTTGGGCCGCGTCCAGAGGGCCTTCATCGAGTTGAGCGTCTGCTCCTCGACGACGGTTTTCTCCTGCTTCTCCTCGCCTTCGCCCTCGGTGACGGTCCGCTCGACCTGCATCCGGATCGGCCAGGCGATGAAATCGGAGTACTTCTTGACGATCTCGCGGAGCTTGTACTCCTGCGTGTAGTCGAAGAGGTGATCCTCGGTGTCGGCCGGCTTCAGGTGCAGCGTGACCGCGGTGCCCTGCGGCGCCTCGTCGAGGGTTTCGATGGTGTACGAGCCGGTGCCTGCCTCGGACTGCCAGCGGGTAGCGGTCGTCTCACCTGCGCGGCGAGTGGTCAGCTCGACCTTGTCGGCCACCATGAACGTCGAATAGAAGCCGATACCGAACTGGCCGATCAGCTCCTCGGCGGCGGCCTCGGACTTGGCCTCGTTGAGTTTGCGGCGCAGTTCGGCGGTCCCCGACTTCGCCAGGGTCCCGATGAGATCCACCACTTCGGCACGCGACATGCCGATGCCGTTGTCCCGGACCGTGAGGATGCGCTGATCCTTGTCGACCTCCAGCTCGATGTGCAGGTCGTCGGTGTCTACGTGCAGATCCTTGTCCCGGTAGGACTCCAGCCGCAGCTTGTCCAGCGCGTCGGAAGCGTTCGAGATCAGCTCCCGCAGGAACGTGTCTTTGTTGGAGTAGACCGAGTGGATCATCAGCTCGAGCAGCTGATGGGTCTCGGCCTGGAACTCGAGTTGTTCGACGTGCTCTGTCACGCTGTCATATGGTAATCAAGCCTGCGCCGGGCTCGGCCTCAGGTCGGGTGCGGTAGGCGGTGCCTGTGCGAAATCCGCGAGCGCGGGCACCTCGCGTTCGGCACAGTGCTCGGTCGGGGTCCGTGGATTCATCCATTCGCGCAGGACAGCGGTCGCGCGGACATCGTCCTCGTTGTATTCGAGCAGACGGGTGCGCTGGGAGAGATCCGGTGCGGCGTCGTAGCCGACCGCCCGCCGATACCAGCTCATCGACGCCTCACCCCCGGCCTCCGGATCGCGCCAGGCGAATCCGGCGACGGGCGCAATCTTCTTCAGCCCCTTGCCGCTGGGGCAGATGAACTGATCGGTGACGGCCTGGAACATATCCACCCACTGCGCCGAGTCGACGAACTGCGTCACCTGCGCCGCGGTGGGCACCCCCGGCCGGCCGGCGAACCGGCGCGCGGACTCGTAGAGCCATTTGTCCTCGGCCGAACGTGAATAGCAGTAGGCGGCAAACGTTTTACCGGCGGCCACGGCCTGCTCGCGGATACCCATCAACCAGGTCCAGAATTCGGCGAAAGAACGACCCTCGTCCTCGGTCGGCAGCGGATCCCAGGTGACGAACGGCCGGTATTTCCCGTCGAGCAGCGTTCCCCAGAGGTAGGCGCCGTCCTCCTGGTAGCTCTCCAAATCCACATCCACCTCGACATCGGCGCGGCGCACCCATACCCGATCGGACCGGCGTACCAGCGGCGCATCCACCAGCCAGGCCCGCGCGGTGACCACCGCCTCCTCGAACGGCCCGTGCTGCCAGTCCTCCGGTTCGGGCGCGGCCCAGGCGGCCAGTTCGTCGATGGTCCGCACACCGTGCGCACGCAGCACCTCGGCCCGCGACCCAGGCGCCACCACACTCACATCGCGATGCTCGGTGAGCCACGCCTGGCAGCCACCGGCGGCGCCACGCGTCCACCACGGGCACTGGCGACATTCGGGAACCTTCGAGGGAACGGTGGCGACCTCGCCGCGCAGCACCGCGATCCGGTCCGCGTAGCGGTTGTCGTACTCGGTGAGCACAGCGGTCAGATCGTGCACCAGGATCCGGTCGAAGTGGAAGCCGATAACGCCGCCGACCGGGGTCGCGGTCGCCAGGCCGCTGCGTTGCAGCATCCGGTACACGTGGGCCAGGCGCTGCTGGTCGCGGGGTTGCTGGCGCAGTTTGCGGGCCCGGTCGGGTTCGGGCTTCCACTGCAGCAGATCGGAGGTCAGCGGGTGGAATTCGGCCGGATCGGGTCGGCGCGGGTCGGTGACCTTGTGGTTGACCACGATCACCGGGATATAGCCGCCCGCCTCGTCGCGCAGCAGGATCTCCGCACCACCACGGCGGCCGGTATCGGGCTCCTGTGGGAGCAACCCACCCCAGATCCGAGACACCCCCGCCGCGCACGCCCGCAGCGTGGCGTCGGCGCGGGCACGGGCGGGCTGCGCCGGGTCGATGATCACCCAGCTGCCGGGGTCCTCGGCGACCAGGGTGTCGCGCACCCGGTCGCGATGGGCCTGCGCGGCCGCGCGCCGCTGCTGCACTCCGGGGTCTTCCCGCACCTCGGCCAGTTGTTCCGGATAGGTTGCGTCGAGCCCGAGCCGATGCCGGCAGCCGATCAGACCGCGGGCATCGAGGAAAACCGGGCGGCCGCGCCCGGATCCGGCACCCACACCGCCGACGTCGGCGCCCGAGGTGGAGCCGTTCCCGGCACCCACGCGGGCGTCGCCGGCGCCTCTGGCGGCGGCGCTTTCGGCACCTACGCCGGCGCCGGTTTCGGCACCCGCACCGGCGGGGTCTTCGCGGTCGATACTGCCCGGTTGCACGCAAGCAGTATGGTCCCTGCCCCCGACAGTCCGACGAATCGAGCACCTGGAAAGGCCGCCCCACCTCCGCTCCCAACGGGACCGGCCGATGGTTCGGCGCCCGGATCACGGCATCATTCGGTACGTGCCTCCGAACTCCGGCGACGGTTCGCATCACCGCCGTACCTGATTCGGCGCCACGGTGCCGGCCCACCGGAGCAACATCACGACACCACTCTCCGGGAACCTGGGTGGCGTCTCTCGCCGGTTGGGCGGCGAACCCGATAGGGTGTCGGCGAACCGTGTGACACGGGTGGACGATGCGGTTTTCCGTGTCGTATCGCCGCAGCGAACCAGCATGACGGAGGGCCTTCGATGGGGTTGTTCACCAAGCGCAAGCAGCGGCCGAATCGGCGGGCCGAGGCAAAGGCTCTCAAGCACAAGGCCGCCATGGAGGCCAAACTCGGTGCCAAGAACGAGCGCAAACGGCAACGCACCGAGGCCCGCGCCCAGCGTAAGGTCGCCAAAGCGCAGATCGCGACGTTGCAGGCCGAGGAGAAGGCCGCACTGAAGGCTGCCGCGCGCGCCGAACGCGACCCGTTCAGCCCGGGCCAGGTCAAGAAGTACATCGGGGTGGCGCGGGTGCTGGTTCCGGTGCTCGCCCCGCTGGCCTACCGCGGCGCCACGTATGTACGCGGCCGGCTGGACGCCCGGCGCGCGAAGCAACTCGGGGTGGGCGTGAATCAGCTCGGCGACTACGCCGGTCACGGGGGCCGGCTCCAGGCCCGGATCACCAATACCGAAGCCGCCCTGGACAAGATCGCGAACGGCAACGGCGGCAAGGACAAAGACACCCAGCAGTTCCTGACGAGCGCCCGCAGCCGGCTCGACGCGCTCGACTCGGCGGTCCGCACGGCCGATCAGATGCCCGCGGCCCGGCGGCGTTCGGTGCACGCGTCGATCGCCACCGAACTGTCGAAGATCGAGGCGGACGTCCTGGCCCGCCTCGGCGTCGCCTGAACCTGCCATGACATCGACCGGGCGACTCTTCCACGTCGCTGTTCGCCACGGCGCCGACCCGGCCGGGAACGGACCGACTGCGGGCCGGGCAGCCTGATCACCCGGTATGCGATTCGGCCGGGCAACTGCCGGTCGTTATGCCCACCGTTCTCGGAGCGCGTGGCGGTGACCGCCGCCGGATATCGGCGGCCGGTATTTGCGTGATCTCCCATACTGCGCCCTGAACGCCGAGCGCAGCCACCGCGGGGGCGGCGTCGAGGACGAACCGGCCGCCGACGATGATGGATGCCGACCAGCCGTACCCCGCGACCTCCCGAAAGTGCTCGATGTCCAGCAACCCGTACACCGACCCGGCACCGCTGCGGGGCTGTGTGGTGGGCGTGGCGACCGGGGCACTGGCCGTGGCCGCCCACGGCGTGGCGGGTGGCGGGTATCCCACGTCGGCCGGGACCGCTCTGTTGTTGCTGACCGCACTGCTCACCGGGTGGGTCTCCGGATCCGTCGCCACCGGTGCGCGCGTCCGGTTCGCCACAGCAGGACCGCGTATCTTCCTGCCGCTGGCCGCGGGGCAGTTCGTCGGCCACTGGGCACTGACGGGGCTCACCGGTCACCACGCCGAGACAGCCACCGCGTCCGGTGGAACACCGACCGGCGGCTCCCTCTCCGCGGCGATGCTCGGCGCACATCTGCTCGCGGTGTTGCTGTGCACCCTGACGATCACCGTGGCCGAACGCCTGTACCGGGCGGCGTCGGCGGTGTTGCGCGTGCTGCTCACACCCGTACGCCTCCTGCCACCGGCCCTTCGTGTCGGTGTCGCGGCGAATATCGCGGTTCCGCGGAATCACGCTCCGAACGGGGCGTCCGGTCCACGCGCGCCACCGGCACGCGTGTCCACCGACGTTCCCACATCCATCGGAGAGAGAGTTTTCCGCCCATGTCCCACGGGTTTTCCCCGACCCTGCGCCGCGGTCTGACCACCGCCGTAGCCGCGGGTTTCCTGCTGGCGGGTGCCGGTACGGCCGCCGCGCATGTCAGCGTATCGGCGCCGAACGCGACCCCCGGCCGGTCCACTGTCGCGACATTCAACGTGCCCACCGAATCCGATACCGCCGCCACCACCGGGCTGCGGATCACCGTGCCGGAGATCGCGACGGCCCGCACCGAACCGATTCCCGGCTGGACCGCCAAAATCGAACGCGACGACGAAGACCGGGTAGTTGCCGTCAGCTGGACCGCGAACCCCGGCAGCCCCGGTATCCGGCCGGGTGAGTTCCAGCGTTTCGTGGTGTCGCTGGGCCCACTGCCCGAAACCGATTCGATCACCTTCCCGGCCGAGCAGAGCTACAACGACGGCGCCGTGGTGCGCTGGACCGAAACCGGCGACCACGATTCGGCGGAACATCCGGCGCCGGTCCTGACTCTCGGCGCGGGCACCGGCGAGCCGTCCGGTCACGAACACGGCGATCAGGCCGCGGCGGAGTCGGGGGCGGGCACCGATACCACCGCCCGCTGGCTCGGCGGACTGGGCCTGGCCCTGGCGGCGCTGGCCCTGGGCGCCGGTATCGGCGCTGTGGTCAGGGGGCGGCGATGAACCGCCGGACACCCTTGATCGCACTGGTCACCGCGCTGCTGTGGCTGTTACTGGGACCGTTCGCCGGGACGGCCGGCGCGCATTCCACCGTGGTGAGCAGTGATCCGGCCGACGGTGCCACTGTCGATACCGGGCCGGCACGGGTGACGGTCACCTTCAACGAACCGCTGCAACCCAACTTTCCGGCCATGACGGTGGTCGGTCCGGACGGGAATCTGTGGTCCAAGAGCGATCCGGTGGTCGAGGGCCGCGATCTCAGTGTGGCCGTCGGCGAGCTCGGTCCGGCCGGGGTGTACCGGGTCGCCTTCCGGGTCACATCGGCGGACGGACATGTCGTCGACGGCGAACGAACCTTCACGCTGACCACCGCGGGCCAGGGCACACCCGGTCCGGCGGCGAACGCGCAGAGTTCCGGAGACGGGTCCGGCGGCGGTGTCCCGGTGTGGGTGTACATCGCCGGCGCGGTCGTCCTGTTCGGGGCCGGTCTGGCGTTCGCGCTGTTCGGTTCGAACCTGGGCAAGGGTAAGAACGAGCGGTGAGAAGTGGTCTCCCGGGCGGGCTCGACCGCCGGGTCGCGCTCGGGCTCGTTGTTCCGGCGGGCCTGCTCGGGGTCGTGGTGGCCTGGGCACTCGGCGATATCCCGGCCGCCGCCACAATGCGGTTGTGCGCGGATCTCGCCGGGGCAACCGTGCTCGGCCTGGCCGCGCTGCCGCGGCTGAACGACCGGCTCGAGGTCCCGTGGCGAATGCTGGCGGTACTGGCAGGTCTCTGGTGCTGCCTCGAATTCGCGGTGCTGGTATTCGCCGCGGGCGATGTGGTCGGCACCGGCGTGACCGCGCTGAGCCCGGCCGATTTCGGTACCTATCTGGTGCGGATCAGTGGCGGTCAGATCGGATTGGCCATCCTGGCCGGTACGGCGGTTGTCGCGGGCTATTGCGTGCTCGCCTTCCGGCGTCCGGGCCGTTACACACCCGACCTGGTGCTGGTGTTCGCCGCCGTCACCGTGACCCTGCGCCCCATCACGGGGCATATGTCGCAGCAGGTGTTCGGTTCGGTACTGGCCGGGGTGCACGCCTTGGCCGCGGCGATGTGGCTGGGTCTGCTGCTGGCGCTGGCGCTGGTGGTGCGGGGGCGCCGCGATTGGGCCGAGACCCTGCCCCGCTACTCCGCTGTCGCCGTGCCGATGGTGGCGGCGGTGGCCGTTACCGGGGTGATCAACGGATTGGTCCGGATGGGCGGGGTCACCCCGTTCTTCACGACCGGGTACGGCCGGATCATGCTGGCCAAATCCGTACTGCTGGTAGTGCTGCTGGCGCTCGGCTGGTGGTGGCGCCGGAGCTGGGTGGTGGCGGCCGCGGCGCATCGGACGAGCGCCGAAGCGTCGCTGCGGCGCGCGGTGCTGGAGGTCGCGGTGATGGCGGCCGTGTTCGGACTCGCCGCGTCACTGGCTGTCGCCGGATAGCCTGTGAATATGCGTAACCGGTCCGGAACTCCCGGATTCTTCCAGCGGATCGGCTACATCTGTGGCCGGACACTACCGGCGGAGTACTCCGATTGGGTCCTGGACGATCTCACCGGCGCCGGCGCGACACGGCGGTATCTGGTGCGCATGTTGGCGCCGATGATGCTGGTCCTGGCGCTTTTCCTGCTGGTCCCCGGGCCACTGTGGGTCGGCGCGTCGATGATGGCGCTGCTGGTGCTGCCGCTGATCTATTTCACGGTGGCACTCACCTATGTGTTCCGGCGCAATCGGCTGGTCAGGCACGGGCTGGACCCGGCCCTGGCCGATCTCGACGTCCGCCGCCGCGCCGAGGCCGAACGAGCATCCTACGAGCAGCGCCACGGCCGGGCCTGACAGCCGGCGCCGACGGCATCGATCCCGCTCGAGTGACGGCACAGGGGGCCGATGCGGGCTGCCGCGATCCGGACGGCACAATCAGAAATGTGACCGAATCAGAGCAGCAGGTGGCCACCGCGGATCTCGCCGACGAGATCGGCCCGGATATCCGTAGTTGCGATACCCAGTTCATCCAGTTCGGCGGTCGGCCGGTGTTCGCCGGGCGAATCACCACAATTCGCTGTTTCCAGGACAATCTGCTGGTCAAACAGACGCTGAGCGAACCCGGAAACGGCGGGGTACTGGTCGTGGACGGCGGCGCGAGCGTGCACACCGCACTGGTGGGCGATATCATCGCCGGCCGCGGGGTCGACAACGGCTGGGCCGGAGTCGTGGTGAACGGCGCCGTCCGGGACTCGGCGATTCTGCGCACACTCGATATCGGTCTGAAGGCGCTGGGCACGAACCCGCGTAAGAGCACGCAGACCGGCTCGGGCGAGAAGGATGTCCCGGTGGAATTCGGCGGGGTGACCTTCCGCCCCGGCGAAATGCTCTACAGCGACCACGACGGCATCGTGGTCCGCGCCGAGGACTGAGATCGGCCGACGGCGGGACTAGCCGGCACTCACCCTGGCCTGATGGCCGGCGATAGCCACCACATCGCCCACCTGGAGCTGGCGGCCGCGACGCAGTTCGACCTCGTCGTTGACCCGCACCAGCCCGGCCGCGATCACTGTCTTGGCCTCCGATCCCGATTCGATCAGATTGGCCAGTTTCAGGAACTGCCCGAGCCGTATGGTGTCATCGTCGATCGGCACATCGATTGGATCCGGCATGGTCTCATGCTTACTCCCCCGGTCAGCGAGCCTTCCGACCGACCCGCCCGAGAACCCGGAACAAACCGGCATACCCGGCATTTCGCCGGTCTTCGCCCGCCACGCCCGGAACCCGGTTACCCATTTCGGCCAACCGCGCCCGCGCACAGCGCAATACGTGCGGATCTCGGGTGATCCACCACTAACACGCCGGTACACAGCCCGGATTCGGTGCGGGCGGGCGGCAGACTGGAACAGTGATATCCACGCAGGAACCGCCAGACCGCGAAGCACCCGGACGAGACGCAACACCCGGAGGACTCGCCGCGATACCGCGCGTCCTGGCTCTCGTATCGGGTGTTTTCGCGACGGCCTGCCTGCTGTGGAGTGTGGTGCCGGGACTGTCCGGTGCACTGCGGATCCCCCGTGAGCATCTGGACCAGTACTACCTGCACGCGCCCGCGACGAACCTGCTGTGGGCGGCCGCGGCCGGTCTTCTCGCCGTCGGGCTCGCCCGGCGCAAACGGATGGCGTGGTGGGCCGCACTGCTCTATCAGCTGAGCTGGTTTCCGGTGAATCTGCTCGATATCGTGCGCGAGCAGGACCCGAACGCCGTGCTGGGTCTGCTCGTACATTTCGGCGTACTCATGCTGCTGATCGCCGCGCGCACACAGTTCACCGCGCGGATCCGGCCTTGTTCGCTGCGTCCTGCGACGACGACGTTCACCGCAGGCCTGGTGGCAGCCGGCACAGCAGGTGTCTGCGCGGTGCAGCTGTTTCCCGGATCGCTGGCCCCGGGGGCGCCTCGTGCCCTGTTCGTCTTCTCCCAGCTCACCGCCGGATTGGTCGTACGTCCCGCGCAACTCGCCGGTGCCGCACCGTTTCCCACGGCATT
>NZ_JARWOV010000329.1 GCF_029868855.1 Nocardia carnea
CACCGCATTCTTCACCGCCTGCGCCTTCACCAAACCCAGGATCTCGGTCCGGAAATCCTCCAACCGATCCGACCAGCGCAAACCACCCCGCGCCACGGCACCGAACCGCAAATGCACACCCTCCACCCGCGGCGAATACACAAAGATCTCGTATTTCGGCCGCGGCTGCGGAAGTTCGGCGATCTCCTGCGGCTCGACCTTCACCGAGATGAACTCCCGGGCCGCCCCGTCGGCGTCGGTGACGTAGTAGTTGGTGCGCAGGGTGGCCAGAATCAGTCCCAGCATGGCCCGCAGGATGCGGTCCGCGTCCAGGCTGACCACTTGGTCGATCCGTTCACGCACCTGCTGCTCGACCCGGTCGGCGTCCTCGGCGGAGCACCGGTCCGGGTCGAATCGGGCGGCGAACAATCGCGCGAACAATCGCGCGGCGTCCGGATAGGTGTGCAGGACACGGGCGATATTGACCTGGCTGTACGGGAACCCGGCCTGCTGCAGGTATTTCGCGTAGGTCCGCAGAACGGCGACTTCGCGCCAGCTGAGCCCGGCGCGCAGAACGAGTTCGTTGAGGCCGTCGGCCTCGGCCCGGCCGTACCAGATGGCGTCGAACGCCTCGGTGAACCGGTCGCGGACTCCGGTCGCGCTCGTGACGGCCGCCCGCATACCCGATCCGACCTCGAGCAGTTCGGCATCGAGGTCCTGATCGAGGGCGGCGCGCAGCAACTCCGGACTCGCCAACAAGCCGAAATCGTAGATCCACCGTTCGCCGGCGGTACCGATACCGTCGGCTTCCCGCCGGATCCGGTAGGGCCGTTCGTCGAGTACCTCCACCCCGAGACTCTGGAGCACCGGCAGCACCTGGCTCAGCGAGATCCCGGCGCCGCCGATATAGAGGGTGAACCGCCAGGACCCGGCGGGTGCGTCGGCGACGCGGTACAGATGCTGGTCGATACTGCCCGCCCGCAGGCGCTCCAGACGGTCGATATCGGCCAGGGCACGCCGGGCGCTGAAATCCTGTTTGTAGCCGTCCGGGAAGGCTTCGCAGTAGCGGCGCACGATCTGCGGGTCCAGGACGGTCGAGGCACTCACCTCATCGTTGAGATGGTCGTCCCAGGTGCGGCTCGCCTCACCGAGCAGGTTCTGGATACGCAGCCGCTCGGGCTCGGAGATCTCCTCTGCCGAGGACACCCGCACCGGTTCGGTCGTGTCGGCACCGGGCAGCCGGATGGTGAAATACACGCTCGCGAGCTCGCTCTCGCTCACCCGGGCCGAGTAATCGATGGAGGCACCGCCGAGTTCGCGGACCAGGATGTCCTGCATCTCCAGCCGGACCGCGGTGGTGTAGCGGTCCCGTGGCAGGTACACCATGGCGGCGACGAAGCGGCCGTAGGGATCGACCCGCAGGAACAATCGAACCTGCCGGCGCAGCCCCACGTTGAGTACCGCGGCCGCGATACGGCGCAGGGTGGCGGCATCGCAGGCGAACAGCTCGGTACGCGGGAAACCCTGCATGACCTCGAGCATCGCCTGACCGGAGAACGAATCGAGATCGAAACCGCTACCGGTGATCGCCGAGCGCACCCGCGTACCCACCACGGGTATATCGAGGACATTCTCGTGCAGTGCTGTCACCGTGAATACCCCGATGAACAGATGCTCGCCACGGATCTCGCCCGCACCGTTCACATCGGCCACGCCGATGAAGAATGGGTAGACGGCCCGCTGCATGGTGACCGGGACCAAACCCTGGGTCATCCGCAGCAGCCGCGGCGCGCCGGCACCGACAGGTACCTGGAAACCGATCCCCGTACCCGGATGCAGCACCCCGAGTGCGGTATCCGGAACGAGCACCGGCACCGATTCGCCGGTTTCGGTGCGGTAACGCGCGTACCCGAGCACGGTGAAGTTGCCGTCGGCCATCCAGCGCAGCAACCCGGCGCAGTCGGAGGGAGCGATATCCGTTTCTGCCGTGACGACTGTGTCACCGACACCGTCGAGTCCGGCCGCGAGCTCGTAGAGCACGGCATGAATCGCGTCGGTATCTTTGCTCACCTGCCGGACATCCCCGATCACGCCGGGTACGGCGGCAGCGATCTCGTCGAGTAGCTCGGCACTGGTCGCGGGATGCAATTGCAGGTGGATCCAGGATTCGCGGCCGGTCGCCGGACCGGCGCGTTCGGCATCCGCGTCATGCGGCTGTGCCGCCAGGAGCCGGCCGTCGGCGTCCCGTTCCACCGTGACGATGGGGTGGATCACCTCGCGCACCGTACCGCCCAGCCGGGCCAGCAGTGCCGTGACCGAATCGACGAGCATGGGCATATCGTCGGTCACGATCTGCACCGCGGCGCCCAGCCCGGACCCGTCGTCGGGGTGGTGGACCCGCACCGCGCCCTGACCCGGCTGCCGGGTCAGGGCAAGTGCGAGATGCGCCCGGAAGGTGAGCTCGGCACTGGAGATCTCACAGTCCGCCTCGTCGGTGCCCACATGCCGGAAGTATCCCTCCTCCAGAGCGTGGAGACCGGCACGGAGGTTGTCCGGCAGTTCGGCAACCCAAGCCTCGCTGGACAATTCGGACGAGACCGTCATTTCCCACTCCCTTGGATGCGGATTTTTCGGAAGACATACCGACGCCGCCCCGAGGGTAGTCCCGCAACCGGGTCGCGGGAAAAGATCTACGGCGTTACCCGCGGGTCAGTTTGCGATGCGTCACTCGATGCGGCCGTGCGGCTTCCGGGCCGAGGCGTTCGATCTTGTTGGCTTCGTAGGCCTCGAAGTTGCCCTCGAACCAGAACCACTTGGCCTCGTTGTCGGCATCGCCTTCCCAAGCGAGGATATGTGTGCAGGTACGGTCCAGGAACCACCGGTCGTGGGAAATGACCACGGCGCAGCCGGGGAACTGTTCCAGCGCGTTCTCCAGCGATCCGAGGGTCTCCACGTCCAGGTCGTTGGTGGGTTCGTCGAGCAGGATCAGGTTGCCGCCCTGTTTCAGGGTGAGTGCCAGGTTCAGGCGGTTGCGTTCACCACCGGAGAGCACACCGGCCGGCTTCTGCTGGTCCGGGCCTTTGAACCCGAAGGCACTCACGTAGGCACGCGACGGCATTTCCTGCTGACCGACCTCGATATAGTCGAGACCATCCGAAACCACCTGCCAGACAGTCTTGTTCGGGTCGATACCGGCCCGGGACTGGTCGACGTAGCTGAGCCGAACGGTATCGCCCACTTTCACGATGCCGCTGTCCGGTTCCTCCAGACCGACGATGGTCTTGAACAGGGTGGTCTTCCCCACGCCGTTCGGCCCGATCACACCGACGATCCCGTTGCGCGGCAGCGTGAACGAGAGATCCTTGATCAGCTGACGATCGCCGAAGCCCTTGTCCAGATGCTCGACCTCGACGACGACACTGCCCAGGCGCGGCCCGGCCGGGATCTGGATCTCCTCGAAATCCAGCTTCTTCATCTTCTCGGCTTCGGCCGCCATCTCTTCGTAGCGACCGAGCCGCGCCTTGTTCTTGGCCTGCCGAGCCTTGGCGCCGGAGCGCACCCAGGCAAGTTCGTCCTTCAGCCGCTTCTGCAGCTTCTGGTCCTTCTTCCCCTGCACGGCGAGGCGTTCGGCCTTCTTCTCCAGGTAGGTGGAGTAGTTGCCCTCGTAACCGATGGCCCGGCCGCGGTCGAGCTCGAGAATCCAGCCGGCGACATTGTCCAGGAAGTACCGGTCGTGGGTGACGGCCAGCACGGCACCTGGGTACTGCCCCAGGAACTGCTCCAGCCAGAGCACGCTCTCCGCGTCGAGATGGTTGGTCGGTTCGTCGAGCAGCAGCAGATCGGGTTTGCTCAGCAGTAGTTTGCACAGCGCCACGCGGCGGCGCTCACCACCGGAGAGATTGGTGACCGGCTCGTCCGGCGGCGGGCAGCGCAGGGCGTCCATCGCCTGTTCGAGCTGCGAATCCAGATCCCAGGCGTCGGCGTGGTCGAGGTCCTCCTGGAGTTTGCCCATCTCGTCCATGAGCTCGTCGGAGTAATCGGTGGCCATGAGTTCGGCGATCTCGTTGAACCGGTCGAGTTTGACCTTGATCTCACCGAGGCCCTCCTCGACGTTTCCGCGGACCGTCTTCTCCTCGTTCAGCGGCGGCTCCTGCTGCAGGATCCCCACACTGGCACCCGGCGCGAGAAAGGCTTCGCCGTTGTTCGGCTGATCCAATCCGGCCATGATCTTCAGCACGCTGGATTTACCGGCGCCGTTCGGGCCGACGACGCCGATCTTGGCGCCGGGAAGGAAGTTCAAGGTGACATCGTCGAGCACGACCTTGTCGCCGTGCGCCTTACGAACCTTCTTCATTTGGTAGATGAACTCAGCCATAGCGGTAACCCTATCCGTCAAACATCGGTGCGGTTTCACACGTCGGCGTTCACCGGCCGGTCGCCGGATGCCGACTCTTCCCCCAGTGGATGGTCCTGCTCCCCGGCCACCCCGTCCCCGGCCGTCCCAGCGTCCGGTTCGGCCGGATTATTCCCGGTCACCATCGCATACCCGGTGCGCCGGCGCACCACCTGGGCGGTGCAGCGGGTGAGATCGGGGCCCACGGTATGAGCCCGCATCTCCAGATCCCGGCGTTCGGCGCCGTCGCGGGTGCGGTACTCGTTCGACCGCAACTGCCCTTGGACGATCACCGGATCGCCGCGGTGGATGGATGCGTCGACGCCGGCCACCAGGCGCCGCCAGCAGCTCACCGTCAGAAACAGCGTCCCGTTGTCCATCCATTCACCCGATTCCCGGTCGAGCCGGCGCGCGGTACTGGCCAATCGGAAGCTCAGCATCTGCTCACCGCCCGCGAGATCGCGCTTGACCGGCTCGGTCACCACCGTACCCACCACCGTCGCCAGTGTTTCGTACACGAGTCCACCCCTTCGTCGAGCCCGGTACCACCGGGCGACCCCCGCCCCACGTTTTCGGGCGACGCATTCATCGTGCCCGCGACCGGACCGACACGACGGACGTGACCGGAAGCTGTGGACAACTCCCCGTTATCTGCGGGCTTGTGGAATTCGCGGCCTCCACACGCCAGGCCGGAGTAGCCCGCGACCCATCCGGGTCGGCTCAGAGCACCGGGAGTTCGGTATTCGCCCCGCACAGCACGATCACCGGACGCTGACCTTCCGGCGGCACATAGGCACCGCTGAGAATCGCCGCCAACGCCACCGCGCCGGACAGTTCCACCACGATTCGGAATTCCCGCCACAGATAGTCGCGGGCCTCGGTGATCGCGTCGTCGGTGACCAGTACCGAGCGGACCCCGTAACGGCGAGCGATATCGAACGAGATCTCCCCGAGCCGTGTCGCCCCCAGGGCGTCGGCGGTGATGCTGGAAATTTCGACATCGACCGGTTTGCCCGCGGCCAGCGCCGCGTGCATCGTCGGGATACCTTCGGGTTCCACACCGACGATCTCCCGGCGCCGACCGGCGGCCGCCGCGATCCCGCCGATCAGACCACCGCCCCCGACGGCGACCAGAACAGGCGGACGGCCGCGCACCTGCTCCTCGATTTCCAGTCCGATCACTCCGGCGCCGGCCACCACAGCGGGCAGATCGTAGGCGTGCAGCTGGAGTGCACCACGTTCCGCGGTGATCTCCCGTGCGTGTTCGTAGGCCTCGGCATACGTGGTTCCGTGCCAGCGCACCTCCGCACCGTGCGACCACATCGCCGCAACCTTCGTGTGCGGCGCCGATTCGGGCACCACCACCGTGCAGGATTTGCCCATCCCGGCCGCCGCCAGGGCCGCCGCGATACCCGCGTTCCCCCCGGAGGCGATCACGACGTCTTCGGGACATACCCGCTCCGACAGCAGCGCGTTGTAGCTGCCGCGTACCTTGAACGTGCCGCCGTGCTGTAGATACTCCAGTTTCAAGGTGACCGGAACCGGCCCGCCCGGCCCCGGGACGACGGTGTGGAACACCGGAGTCTTCCGGATATGCCTGCCCAGCCGCCGCCGAGCCGCCCGCACATCGGACCGATAGATCCTGCGCAACGGTTGCAGGGGTGTCAGCGGGGTTTTCTGCTCGGTCATCTACTTCATTGCCCGATCTCGCTTGGCCAATTCGGCGAACATGGCGTTGTGCGCGGCCAGTTCCGCATCGTCGTCGCGTTCCGCGGCACGGTCGGTGCGCCGGGCCAGCCGGGCATCGCTGCGCGACCACTGGATCAGCAGTGCCAGCATCACCACCACCAACGGCACCTCGCCGCTGGCCCAGGCCAGACTGCCACCGGTGCGCTGGTCACCCAGCAGGTCGGAGTGCCAGTCCAGACCGAGACTGCGGTAGAACCAGCCGCCCAGGACAGTGCTCATACCCATCAGCACCACACCGAAGAACGCGTGGAACGGCAGCGATCCGAACACCATGGCGAGCTTGGTGAGCGGTTCCACCCGGCGTGGCTTCGGGTCGATGCCGATCACCACCCAGTAGAAGAGGTAGCCACTGACCAGGAAATGCAGGTTCATCAGCAGGTGGGCGGCATGCGAATCGACGAAGGTGTCGAATATCCCGCCGAGGTACAGGGCGTAGAAACCGGCCACGAACACTGCGGACGCCACGATCGGCTGGGTGAGGAATCGCGAGACCGGATTGTGGACGGCCGCCAGAATCCACTCCCGCGGCCCCGGCGCCCCGTTCCGGCCGGCCGGTGGCAGCGCGCGCAACGCGAGGGTCACCGCCCCGCCGAGCGCGAGCAGGATCGGAACCAGCATGGACAGCGCCATATGCGCGCCCATGTGGACGCTGAACATCGCGGGGGCGTAGCGGCCGACACCGGAGGAGGTCGTGAACAGCAACACGGCGCAGCCCAGCATCCAGGCCAGGGTCCGGCCCGCGGGCCAATGGTCGCCGCGCGCCCGTAACCGGCGCACGCCCAGCAGGTACAGCACCGCGAGGACGACGGCGAGCGTGCCGAAGATCAGGTCGAATCGCCAGTCGAACAGCAGCCGGGCGACGGTCGGCGGGCCGGCCAGCCCGTATCCGAGTTCCACTTCGATCGGCGTCGGCACGCTGGTCGGCGGAGGTGGCGGGGTCCGTCCCAACCCGACCGCCAGCCCCATGGTCACGGCGAAGATCAGCGTTTCCACACCGGCGAATCGAATCAGTGCGAGCCGGTTGCCGGGTGCGGCGGCCAGCGCAGGCAGCGCAGAGCGCCGCTGGAAGTACCCGATCACGCCGAGCACGATCAGGGCAGCGGCCTTGGCGAGCACCAGACGACCGTAGGCGCTGGTGAACAATTCGTCCATGGGGACCCGGACCCAGGAGTTGACGACGCCGCTCACCGCGAGCACCACGAACGAAACCGCCGCCAGCGGCGAGAACCGGCGTGCGGCGAGGCCGGTATGGGTGCCGTCGCGTAGGGCGTGCACGAGCAGCGCGACCAGACCGCCCACCCAGACCGCCGCGGCGATCAAATGCAGGATCAGGCTGTTGGTGGCCACATCGTGCGCCCCGCCCGAGGAGGAATGACCGGTGAGCGCCAGCGGCATCATCACCGCGACCGATCCCGCGAACAGCACCGGTGTCCAGCCCCAGCGCAGCGCCAACCGGCACGCGACCGCCAGCAGCAGCGCGCCGACGGCGGTGACCCGCCACGTTCCGGCCAGTTCGATCTGGTCGATCACGCCCCACAGTTCCCGGGGTGCCAGGACCTCGGTTACCGGCCGGCCGGTGCTGTCGGAGACCGTCAGCGGCACCAGCAGGGCCGCACAGACCGCCCAGGCGAACGCCAGGCCCGAGGCCCGCCGTACCGCGCGGTAGCCGCCGGTATCGAGTAATCCACTGCGCTGGGGTGGAACGAGAAACGCGGCGAAGAGCAGGGCACCCACGGTGAGCGCCGCGAACAGATCGGCGAGGGCCCGTACCGCAGGCAGGCCGTACGTGGTGAGCGGGCCGGGATCGGGGATTCCGAGCAGGCTGAGCGCCTGGGCCGCCGAAGCACTCACCACCAGGATCGCGACCAATGCCGCCAGGGTCCCGGCAGCCACCGTCAGCGCGCCCGTCACGGCCGCCGAGCCGCCCGGCCGACCGGCCTCGGCGGCGGGTTCGACGGCGGGGGCCTGGACTGACGACATAGCTTCGAGAGTAGTTCGGTGGACCCCGGCGGGCCCGGCGGGGCCTTTTTCGGGCAGCCCAAAACAAACGATCGGATCGATCGCTACACTTTTCGGCTGGACAGCGCGGCCGTTGTCCGCCATGGTGGAAACACTGCCTCCGTAGCTCAGTTGGATAGAGCAAGGGCCTTCTAATCCCTAGGTCGCAGGTTCGATTCCTGCCGGGGGCGCTCCACCCACCCGACTGAGCTGTTCGGGCCAGTCGGAGTGGGTGTACCCATCCGACCGGCGCCCAAACACGCCGGACCTACAGCAGTTTCGGGTCTTCAGCGCACAAGGGTGGCGGCGTCGATGACACCATCCGGACGGCAGCCTCCTGTCGCGCTGCCGGCGGCGATTCCGCCGGGGACGGCGCCGAGATGCAGCCGAGGTCACGCCCGGCGCAGTAGGTGCCGGCGGTTCGGCTCTCCGGATCCGCGGGCGTCCGCCGCCCACTCCGTGCTATTCCCCACGCGCCGACCCGGGCTGCGGAACCAGCCGTAGCCCGAACAGCAGGTCGGTATTGCGCACGTACTCCGGCTGTTCCTGGCCACGGAGCAATCCCGTCTGGCGAATCCAGCTCCGGTGCCAATGATGCGATTGCGGGAGGGCTATCCCACATCGCGCAGCGGTATCGCGAAGCCTCGCCCCAGCAGCACCTATGGCACCGGCGAACAGTTTCGGACCGCCCTCCGTGCGGGTTGCCCGATGGGCGCACGCATCCTGCAACAGGGCCCGGGCCGCGGGCGGGATCACCCATACGTACACATCGGCTGCCCGGGAGTAACCGATCGGCCCGGTGAAAACGAGCGCGTCGCCGGTCGACGCCACACATGGCACGGAACCCAGCTCGACCATGGTGGCGCCGGTGAAAAGCATTGTTGCGAAGGCTGCCGCGTCGATCGGATCGGCGATCCGGGCCCGGATCCATTCGACGGTCCTGGCGTCGAGTCGCACTGTGGTCATCCCGGTACCGACCGAGTAGTTGAGATCCGACGGCAGATCCAGGCGCAAACCGTGCAGCAGGAAGGCCGCCTGCGCACCTCGCAACCGGACCACCGTGTGCCCACGCCCCGGGCTGCCCGCGACGAAACCGCCGAGAAAGCGATAGAGCCCGAGGATGTCCAGCCATTCATCGGTCCGGCCCACCGCACGCAACGGCGGAAACCGCCGCGCCGCGGGACGCGGCCGCAGGACGGTCCGCATCCGCTCCGCCCAGGCCACCTCGTTGTGCCCGAACCAGATCGGGTCGGTCCGCCGATCCAGATCATGGCGGCAGGGTTGACCGCTGCGTGCGATGAACCACCGGCAGGCCGCTTCGAACCCTTGGGTGTACACGGCGTCGACTCGTGCGAATTCCGCCGGTGTCAGGCGACGGTAGGCGTCGGCGCGGAAGGTGGCGACATCGCTGTCGGGAATCCGCGCGAGCAGGTCGTCGCCCGTGGTCAAAGACACCCGGAGTCGAGGGCCTCGTCCCGCGTCGCGGTATCCCATCTGCCGGGTCCCCGGCTCCGGTGCCCGCTCGGGCGGGGACGAACGCAGTGTCGGACCGGTGGTCTCGGTCACAGCAACGGCCCCCGGGATGGCGAGCCCGCCATGTTGCGCCTTGTCGTTGCCATGCAGAACATTCGATCACTTGCGTCGACCATGAGTCAGTAAATCAACCAGAACTCAACAGTACTTGACAATTCAGCGGGCGATTTGCGCGGTTGCGCGATGTTGGCGGTCTCGCAGAGAATAAAGCCAGAAAACGCAGCAGCATGCGATTCACCCTGAGCATGATCGTGGAACAAGGGAGCAAATCGCTTCGCAAATGTTGGCCGATCAGTTGCCGGCCATTGTGAAAATCTCGAATTCATACAATGACTCCGGTGAGGGCGTCGCACTACGCCCGACCCTCGCCAAGGCGGCAAACTACCCCGACTCGTTCACCCGAACAACCGCGGCCGACGCCCGCCGGGGCCCACTCCCCCCACACCCTCCGCACCGCGGTTGCGTTCCGGTTTTCCAACACCGTTTCGACCCGCCCTGCAGTAACGCACAGGCATGCCCAGCCCCGGCATCACGCCATACGGGACGCACCCGATTCCACGGCAGGCAGCCTCGGAATTGCCCTCCACTTATAAGAATAGAAGGCATTTCAGATCAAGGGGCCTTCCCAGGGAACAGCCGATAATTCGCTCACCGCCGGCTGCGGCGCCGGAGTACACGTGGCGCGAAACGGCGAACCGGGACCGGCCCGTAATCCCGGTCCGGTTACCGACTGCCACCGGCCGTGGCTGGACCAGAGCCAGGCGCCACACCCCGTAACGGCCCAACCCGCATTTGACCTAGGGTGTGCGAATGGGTTTGCCATCGCCTACCGCAGACAGTCGCGCCGTCGTGACCGGGGCCTCATCCGGGATCGGGACCGCGCTGGCGGCCGAACTCGCCCGCCGCGGCTATTCGCTCATCCTGGTGGCACGCCGCGGCGAGCTGCTCGACGAGCTCGCCGACCGGCTCACCCGCGACCACGGGATCACCGCGGAGGTCCGCGCGGTCGACTTGGCCGACCGGGACCAGCGCGCACCACTGAGCGAGGAATTGGCCGGGCGCGATATCTCGATTCTGTGCAACAACGCCGGTATCGCGACCTTCGGGCCGATCACCGGCCTGGATCCGGCCTACGAGCGTGCCCAGCTCGAGCTGAACGCGGTCGCGGTCCAGGACCTGACCCTGGCGGTGCTGCCCACCATGCTGGCCCGCCGCGCGGGCGGCATCCTGGTCAGCGGTTCGGCGGCCGGCAATATGCCCATACCCAACAACGCCACCTACGCGGCGAGCAAGGCATTCGCGAACACCTTCACCGAATCCTTGCGCGGTGAGCTGAAAGGTACCGGGGTACACGTCACACTCCTGGCTCCCGGCCCTGTCCGTACCGAAACTCCCGACCCCGCCGACGCCTCACTCGTCGACCGAATGGTCCCGGATTTCCTGTGGGTTTCCTCCGAGTACACCGCACGGATTTCGATCGATGGGCTCGCCCGCAACAAAACCCGGGTGGTTCCGGGTCTGATCGGCAAAGGAATGAGCGCCGCCGGCAACTACGGTCCGCGGGCGCTCACGGCTCCTGTCGCGGGCGCCTTCTACAAGAAGCTCGGCGGGTGACGAGCCCACCCACCGCCAGTCGTTCACAGATCGTGACCACCGTGATTGCACCGCACGGACAGCCGGGCTGATTAGGGTGGGACGAGTGTCCGACAAATTAGTGGTGTGGATGGATTGTGAGATGACCGGTCTCGACCTGGTCACCGACAAGCTCATCGAGGTAGCCGCCCTCGTAACCGACAGCGAGCTGAACGTCCTCGGTGACGGCGTGGATATCGTGATCCATGCCGACGAGGCGGCGCTGGCCGCGATGCCGCAGGTGGTCGCCGAAATGCACGCTCGCTCCGGTCTCACCGAGGAGGTCCGCAAATCCAGCGTGACCCTCGCCGAGGCCGAAGAGCAGGTACTCGACTACATCAAGCAGTACGCGCCCACCGCGGGTGTGGTCCCGCTGGCCGGGAACTCCATCGCCACCGACCGTGGTTTCATCGCCCGGGATATGCCGCTGCTCGACCAGCACCTGCACTATCGGATGATCGATGTGAGCTCGATCAAGGAACTGTGCCGACGCTGGTACCCGCGTATCTACTTCGGCCAGCCGGAGAAGGGCCTGACCCATCGCGCGCTGGCCGATATCCGGGAATCCATCCGGGAACTCGAGTACTACCGGCGCACGGTGTTCGTCCCCGCACCGGGGCCGTCGACTGCGGAGATCACCGCCATTGCCGCCGAGGTCAGCGCCCGGTCGGCGGAGGAGATCGCGGCCGCCGCCGAAGAGTCGATATAGGCCCAGGTCACCGCCACACCGTAAACCGATTGGCTAACAGCGGGGTGAACACGCTAGTATCTAGGCCGCCGGTGCAAAACCGGCAATGGTGAGTGTAGTTCAGTTGGTAGAGCACCAGGTTGTGATCCTGGCTGTCGCGGGTTCGAGTCCCGTCACTCACCCTGAAGGGGGGGGGGGGGGGGGGGGATGGGTCACCCCCCCCCCCGCGGCGGTTTGTTTATTTTTTAGGGCGCCGAGGCCCGCCCCCCCCCCAAAACGCGACCCCCCCCCGCCGCGCGCGCGCCCCCCGATTGG
>NZ_JARWOV010000330.1 GCF_029868855.1 Nocardia carnea
CCCTGGGTGGGGCCCGCCCCAGGTCTGGAGCAACGGAGCGGGGGAGCGCAGCGGAGGAGTGAAGACCAGGGGTCACGACGGCCCCACCCTCGGGCCCCCGCCCGCGGCCCCAAAACACACCACCCCCCCCACCCCCCCCAAAACCCCCGCCCCCCCCCCCCCCCCAAACCCCCCGGGTCTGGGGGCCGGTGTGTTTTTTGGCCCCCCCCCCGCGCCCCGAGGGTGGGGCCCTCGTGACCCCTGGTCTTCACTCCTCCGCTGCGCTCCCCCGCTCCGTCGCTCCAGACCAGGGGCGGGCCCCACCCAGGGAGGTGAACACATCGGGGAATGATCCCACCCCGCGTGGTCTCGGAGCACGGATGCCAGGCAGTGGGCGCCTGCCATCCGGAGGCCGATCGACCGGGTGCAGCAGCAGCCGGTCCGAGAACCCGGCCGACAGGGTACGGGCCGTCATCCGGACGCCCGGTGTGCCAGCCATCCACCCCGCGCACAGTCCATGGGTTGTTATCGGGCACACTGACCGGGCCCCGGGGTCGCCCGGCTTCCCGCACGGCAAATCGCCGACGAGCGAACGGATTACGGCGGATTGCCGCCGGGTTAAGGCCGGATGTCGGGCCGGTGTGGCGTCCGGGTGTGTCGCCGAAAGGCGCGCAAATCCGGAAATTCGGCTTAAGGTCATCTTCATGACCGACGCCACCGACGCCGACGCGCCAGGCGCGGCGGGCGATACCGCCACGCCGCCGATGATCTCCCTACGCGCTGTCGACAAGCACTTCGGCGCCCTGCATGTTCTCCGCGATATCAACCTCGAGGTGCCTCGGGGGCAAGTTGTGATCGTGCTCGGCCCCTCGGGTTCCGGAAAATCGACACTGTGCCGCACGATCAACCGGCTGGAACCGATCGACTCCGGGGAGATCCGGGTCGACGATGTGCCGTTACCCGCCGAGGGCCGGGGCCTGGCCGCCCTGCGCGCCGATGTCGGCATGGTGTTCCAATCGTTCAATTTGTTCGCGCACAAGACGATCCTCGAGAACGTCATGCTCGCACCGATGAAGGTGCGTAAGACGAAGAAAGAAGAGGCGCGCACACGGGCGATGGAATTGCTCGAACGCGTGGGTATCGCGAACCAGGCGGACAAGTACCCGGCGCAGCTGTCCGGGGGTCAGCAGCAGCGGGTCGCGATCGCGCGAGCCCTGGCGATGAGCCCGAAGGTGATGCTCTTCGACGAACCCACCTCGGCTTTGGACCCGGAAATGGTCAACGAGGTACTCGATGTGATGGTCTCGCTCGCGAAAGAGGGGATGACCATGCTGGTCGTCACCCACGAGATGGGATTCGCCCGCCGTGCCGGCGACCGGGTGCTGTTCATGGCCGACGGCCAGGTCGTGGAGGACACCGACCCGAAAACGTTCTTCAGCGCGCCCGAGTCCGATCGCGCCAAGGACTTCCTGGGCAAAATACTCAGCCACTGACAGCACGCAGGCCGGCCCGGCCCCGCGCACGGCGTGGCGGCCGGCGCGATCGGCGCGGCAGCACAGCACCATCGAGAAGATGAGGGAAGGAAAACCCGATGAGGATCAACCGAGCATTCCGTCTCGCGGTCGGAGCGGTCGCCGTAGCCGTCACCGCCGCCACCACCGCCGCCTGCGGTGGCGGCAGCGATAAGACAGCGCTGGAGAACGCCCAGGAGGGCAAGCTCACCATCGGCATCAAGTACGACCAGCCCGGTCTGGGGTTGCGCAACACCGACGGCACCTACAGCGGTTTCGACGTCGAGGTGGCCAAGTACGTGGCCTCGAAACTCGGTGTGCAGCCGGACGCCATCACCTTCAAGGAAGCGCCGTCCGCGCAGCGCGAGACGCTGATCGAGAACGGTCAGGTCGATTTCGTGGTCGCCACCTACTCGATCACCGACGCCCGTAAGGAAAAGGTCGATTTCGCCGGCCCTTATTACGTGGCCGGACAGAGCCTGCTGGTGCGTGCCGACAACAACGAGATCACCGGCTCGGAAAGCATCGCGGGTAAGACCGTCTGCTCGGTGACCGGCTCCACCCCTGCGCAGAACATCCAGAAGAAGTTCCCCGACACCCAGCTGCAGACCTACGACACCTACTCGCTGTGCCTGGAGGGCCTGAACAGCGGCGCGGTGGCGGCGATGACCACCGACGACATCATCCTGGCCGGTTACGCCTCGCAGGCGCCCGGCAAGTACAAGGTCGTCGGTGAGAAGTTCACCACCGAGAACTACGGGATCGGTGTGAAGAAGGGCGATCAGGAAACCCGCGACAAGATCAACGACGCGATCGAGGAAATGATCAGCTCGGGCGCCTGGGACACCGCGTTCCAGGAGTCGGTCGGCAAGGCCGCCAGCTACGAAACCCCGGAGGCACCGCAGGTGGACCGGTACTGATTCAGCTATCGGCGGGCCGGGCCGGTAACGGCGCGGCCCGCCGATCCCGGCCCATCCCGCCGATCGGAGGCGCGCAACCACCGTGTTCGATTTGATCTCGGAATACGACACCCAGCTGCTCGACGCATTTTGGATGACCATCAAACTGACCGTGCTGTCCGCGGTCGGTTCGCTGGTACTGGGCACCCTCATAGCCGGTATGCGGGTGTCCCCCGTCCCGGTGGCCCGCTGGGTCGGCACCGCCTACGTGACCGTTTTCCGTAATACCCCGCTCACCCTCATCCTGGTGTTCTGCTCGCTGGGCCTGTACTCCACCCTGGGCATGAACCTGGCCTCCGAGGGCCCGACCTCGCTGGCCGAAAACAACTTCCGCTGGGCTGTCATCGGCCTGAGCGTGTACACGGCCGCCTTCGTCTGCGAATCGCTGCGCGCCGGAATCAATACGGTGCCGCTGGGCCAGTCGGAGGCCGGTCGTTCACTCGGTCTCAGCTTTCTGCAGAACCTGCGGATCATCGTGCTGCCACAGGCCTTCCGGTCGGTGATCGCACCGCTGGGCAGTGTGTTCATCGCCCTCACCAAGAACACGACGGTCGCTTCCGCGATCAGCGTGGCCGAGGCCTCGTTCCTGATGAAGAACATGATCGAAACCGAGGCGGCGCTGATCACCATCGGCGTCATCTTCACCCTCGGTTTCGTGATCCTGACGCTGCCGGCCGGCCTGCTGTTCGGGCATCTGGCCAAACGATTCGAGGTGGCCCGATGAGTGCCAAGGCATCCGTCCTCTACGACGCCCCGGGCCCGGTCGCCCGAGTCCGCAATATCCTCTACTCGCTCGTCGTACTGGCGGCGGTACTGGTCGCGGGCTGGTACATCTACCGCGGTTTCGCGAACCAAGGCCAATTCACGGCCGATAAATGGGAGCCGTTCCTCGACGGCGCGGTATGGACCACCTACATCCTGCCGGGCCTGGAGGGCACCGTGGTCGCCGCGGCGCTGTCGATCGTGTTCGCCCTGGTACTCGGGATGATCTTCGGTATCGCCCGCCTCTCCGACCACCGGTGGCTGCGCTGGACCGCGGGCACGATCGTCGAAATCGCCCGCGCCGTCCCGGTGCTGATCCTGATGATCTTCCTCTTCGCCCTGTACTCCGAGTACGACCTCTTCGATTCCGAGTACTTGGCGCTGGGCGCCGTGGTCACCGCGCTGACCATCTACAACGGGTCGGTGATCGCCGAGATCGTCCGCGCCGGAATTCTCTCGCTCCCCAGAGGCCAGACCGAGGCCGGTGTCGCGCTGGGGCTGCGCAAAGGCCAGCTGATGCGGCTGATCCTGTTACCGCAGGCGATCACCGCGATGCTGCCCGCGCTGGTATCGCAGATGGTGGTGGCCCTGAAGGATTCCGCACTGGGTTATGTGATCACCTACGAGGAAGTCGTTCGCAGCGCCCAGCAACTCGGTGCCGCGGAATCGAACACCATTCCCGCGCTGATCGTGGTCGCGATCATCATGATCCTGCTGAACGTCCTGCTCTCCACCATCGCCACCCGGTTGGAGAAAAGGCTCCGTTCCGGGGGCCGCCCCCCCCCCCGGCGGGGGGGGGGGGGGGGCGGCCCGCACCACGCAGGCGCGCCCCCGGGGGGGGG
>NZ_JARWOV010000331.1 GCF_029868855.1 Nocardia carnea
GCCGACGTGCCCCCGCTGGTCCTGACCTCCGGTGTGGACCGCTCGTCCAAGGCCCCCCCTTGTGTGGCTAACTGTTCGTTAACCTCTCGGGGGCGGTTGCCCCCGCCCGCCGCACCCTCATCAAATGCGGCGGACGGGGCATTCCCGGTATTACCGGTGGTCATGCAGGAAGTTCCTTGCGGCTGGTTTCGCGGATGGTGGCGACGGTGAGCAGGCCGATGGCGCAGACGCCCATCACCCAGTAGGCGGGTGACATCGCGTTTCCGGTCGATTCGACGAGCTGGGCGGCGACGTAGGGGGCGGTGCCGCCGGCGGCGATGGTGCCGATATTGAAGCCCAGCGAGACGCCGGTGTAGCGGACCGTGCGGGGGAAGAGTTCGGTGAACAGCGGGAACGCGGGGACCTGGACTACGCCGTTCAGCACCATGTAGACGAAGTAGACGAGGCCGATCACGACGATGCTGCTGGTCGCGCCCATGATCATGAAGGCGGGGAGGGCGATCACGACGTAGGCGAGGTAGCCGGCGATGAGGACCGGTTTGCGGCCCCACCTGTCGGTGGCCATACCGCTGAGCGGGAAGGTGGCGCAGGCCAGGGCGATGGCGATGGCGGAGGTCCAGTAGACGGAGTCTTTGGAGAAGCCGAGGTCGTTGATCAGGTAGACGCTGAAGTAGGTGAGACCGATATAGCCGGAGCCGTTCATGGCGATGGCGACACCGACGACGCGGGCGACGGACCACGGGTTCTTGGTGACGGTGTCGAGCAGCGGGCTCTTGGTGACCTGCTGTTTCTCGGCCATCTCCTCGAATTCGGGGGTGTCCTCGAGCTTCATCCGGACGCGGAGGCACACGTAGGCGAGGGGCAGGGCGAGCAGGAACGGGATACGCCAGCCCCAGGATTCCATCTGCTCATCGGTGGTGATGAGGGCTACGACGCCGACGACGGCGGCGGCCACGGCGAAGCCGAGGGTGGAGCCGACGGGGGTGAAGGAGCCGAAGAAACCACGCTTACGCGGTGGTGCCGACTCGGCGATATAGGTGGCCGCGCCGCCGACTTCGCCGCCGGCGGAGAAGCCCTGGGCGAGGCGGACCAGGACCAGCAGGATGGGGGCGAGGATGCCGACGGCGGAACTGGTGGGCAGCAGGCCGAGGATGCCGCAGGCCACGCCCATGCTGACGACGGTGATGACGAGGGCTTGGCGGCGGCCGCGGCGGTCGCCGAGGCGGCCGAAGAAGATG
Source organism: Nocardia carnea (assembly GCF_029868855.1). Taxonomy (GTDB): domain Bacteria; phylum Actinomycetota; class Actinomycetes; order Mycobacteriales; family Mycobacteriaceae; genus Nocardia; species Nocardia carnea_A. The sequence continues at coordinate 1,239 of NZ_JARWOV010000331.1, forward strand.
CCGCCGAGGGGGCGGGCCACGTAGGCGACACCGAAGACGGCGAGGGTCGACAGGATCGACACCGCGGAATTGTCGGAGGGGAAGAACAGGGGGGCGATGGTGACAGCGAGGAAGCCGTAGACCGCGAAGTCGTAGTACTCGATGAGGGTGCCGACGCCGCCGGCGATGGCGGCGCGGCGGGCTATCGAGTTCGACTTCTTCGCTGCTGTCGCCGGCAGCGGTCCGGAGGGGTGGAGGTCACGGGACCCGACGCGAGGCTCTGTGTTCGTCATTGAATCTGTCTTTCGCGTGCGTGCTCGGCGAGCAGGAGTTCATACGAACCACCGGCTTCGATGACCTTGATGGTCCGTGGGCTCGGTGGGGTTCCGACCAGGTCGGTTCCCTCGGGCAGGCGCAGGGTGGCGGTGCGCCAGTCGAGGGCCACGGGGTCGTCGACCTTTACCGAGGTCGAGACGCCGGGGATCGTGATCAACGGCATGCCGTTGAAGGTCTCGCCGCGCCAGAAGCCGGGCGAGAAGGATTCCGCGACGATGGCCGAGATCCCCGCGTTGCGGAGGGCCACCATGGGTGGATAGTGCGGATGACCGTAGCCGAAGTTGCGACCGCCGACGATGATATCGCCGGGGCGGACGCGGTCGGTGAAGGTGGGGTCGTAGGCCTGCATACACACCGAACGCAGGTGGTCGGGGTCGTAGGACTTGATGTTGGAGACGCCGACGACGAGGTCGATATCGAAATCGTCGCCGAAGATCCAGGCGACCTTGCCTTCGATCAGGTCCGGCGGTGGGGGATAGGCGCTCACTGGACCGACTCCTGGATCGTGCCGGTGAGGGCGCTGGCGGCGACGGTGTAGGGGGAGCCCATGTAGATGTTGGCGTCGGGGCTGCCCATCCGGCCGGAAATGTTCAGGACGCCGGTGGAGATGCAGTTCTCGCCGGGTTGCAGGGGTTTCTGGTAGCCGAAGCAGAAATCACAGCTCGATATGTTGATATGTGCACCTGCGGCGCGGAGGACGTCGAGGATGCCTTCTTGTTCGGCCTGCTCGTACACCTTCTGCGAGGTCGGGACGACATTGAGTTCGACGCCGGGGGCTACCTTGCGACCGTCGAGGACCAGGGCGGCGGCGCGCAGGTCTTCGATGCGGCCGCTGGCGCAGGAGCCGATGAAGGCTTTCGTGATGGGGGTGCCGGCGAGTTCCTGGGCTGTCTTGGTGTTGACGGCGCGGGCGGAGCCGGGGAGCACGACGCGAGGGGTGAGGGTCGCGAGGTCGATCTCGTAGCGGGCCGCGTAGGTGGCGTCGGCGTCGGGGTACACCGGGTCGAAGCTGCGGCGGGCGACCTTGTTCGCGTAGGCCAGCGATATCTCGTCGGGTTCGAAGATCGCGGAGACGGCGCCGGTGAACATGGCCATTCCGCACAGGCCCTGGCGGTGGTCGATGGCCATCGAGCGGGCGCCGGGGCCGCCGAATTCCATCACCTGATGGGCGCAGCCGTCGGCGCCGACCATATCGATGATGGTGTGCACGAGGTCGCGGCTGTCGACGCCGGGCGGGAATTCGCCGACGAGGTCGAAGCGGGTGGTGGCGGGGATATCGACGAAGACCCGGCCGGTGACCCAGGCTTCGATGAGGTCGCGGCGGATGCCCCAGCCGAGGGCGCCGAAGGCGCCGATACCGCTGATATGGCCGTCGAAGTGGACGAGGAATTCGCCGGGGATGGCGAGGCCGAGTTCGGCGGTGAGCTGGTGGCCGATACCGCGGCCCTCGTGCAGTTCGATGCCGTAGAACTCGCACCAGTCGCGGGTGACCTGGTGGACTTCGAGCTCTTTCTCGTTGCGCTTCGTCAGCATGTGGTCGATGAAGACGATGTAGCGGCTCGGGTCTTCCAGCTCGGTGATTCCGAAGTCCTCGCGCATCTGGCGGAACATCACATCGGTGTAGCCGGGGAAGTCGTAGGCGATCATGCGCGCCGGATGCACCGGGTGGTTCTCGCCGGCGCGAACCGTGTCCTGATCCGAGGCGCGGCACAGGATCTTCTCCGTCATCGTGTAGCCCACGGCGATTACTGCTCCTTCGCGGGTAGGTACTTGTTCTGCATGGCCTCGACCTCGGGGAAACCGATCAATTCCACGAATTCGTGGTGCTGGAGCGCATCGGCGCTCACCTGGGCCGGTGCTTCGCCCGCGGCCAGGCGCTTCAAGGTGGCCTGGGCTGCGCCGGCCACCGCCATCAGGACCTGGGTGGGCAGCAGGGCGAGGCGGACGCCGACCTGGTCGAGGATTTCGGGGGTGAAATCGCGTTCGGTCCAGGTGGAGGCCGTGAGGGTGGCCATCAACGGGACGCCCACCTCCTCGTGGGAGGGCGGCCACAGCGAGAAGGATTGGTAGGTGTTTGTTGGAGTGAAGTTAATATAAGCCCACGCCCAGGC